>NZ_JAIBNX010000309.1 GCF_026130045.1 Micromonospora sp. CPCC 205371 | reverse complement strand
GGGAGGCACAAAGGGCGCATGACCCCCGCTCGCGCAGCGAGCGCCAACTAGCACGGTCACGGGGCCGCCACCAGCGGGGCGCGCACCGCCACCTGAGCTCCGCCGGCCCGCAGCGACGCGTTGACGGCTTCCAGCACCGCGACCACGTCGACGCCGTTCCAGCCGTCGGTGCGGGGCCGCTCGCCGGTGTCGACGCAGTGCAGGAAGTGCCGCAGCTCGGCGGCCAAGGGCTCGACCTGCTCCAGCGCCGGCGTCTGGATGACCCCGTCGCGCAGCGTGTACTGCCAGCCGCCGTACTCGTCCTCGTAGACCCGGTCGGCGCCCTTGTCGAACACGCGCAGCTTGGCCACCGGGTCCATGTCGTCGTACACCAGCATCTGCTTGCTGCCGACCACCGTCGTGCGCCGGGTCTTCGACGGGTCTAGCCAGCTCACGTGCATGTGGGCGAGCACGCCGTCTGGGTACCCGACGGTGACGAACGTGACGTCTTCGACCGAGGCGTTCAGGAACCGGGCTCCCTCGGCCGACGCCCACTGTGGACGCTGGCCCACGAGGTAGTTGGCGATCGACACGTCGTGCGGCCCGATCGACCAGAACGCGTTGATGTCGCTCTGGATTCGGCCCAAGTTGAGCCGCTGCGAGTGCAGGTAGAGCAGGTCGCCGATCGAGCCGTCCTCGACCAGCTCGCGCATCCGCCGCACCGCGGGCACGTACTCGAAGGTGTGGCCCACCATGAGCGTCAGACCGCTGTCGTCGGCGCGTGTCGCCAGCTCGATGGCGTCCGGTGTGGACAGCGCGAGCGGCTTCTCCACCAGCACGTGCTTGCCCGCCTCCAGCAGCCGGCGGGTCAGCGGCGCGTGCGTCGCCGCCGGGGTCGCCACGATGACCGCGCCTACCGACGGGTCCGCGAGCACCTCGGCGAGGTCGTCGGTGACGGTCACACCCGGGTACAGGCCGGTGGCCTTGGCACGGCGCTCGGAGCTCAGCTCGACCAGGTACCGCCAGCGCGGGCCGGCGTGCGCCTGGAGGTTGCGGGCGAGGTTCGGCCCCCAGTAGCCGAAGCCGATGAGTGCGACGCCGTCAGTCACGGTCTTTCTCCAATGTGGTGTTTGATTCGCGGTGCAGCCACACCCATGCCAAACCGAGGATCGTGAACAGCTGCGCCGGGAAGAGCGGGTCCTCCAGAGACGGGGCCAGGCACGCCACCAGCACCGCGAACGTCATCGCGGCGGCCGCCCAGTACAGGAACGGGTGCGCGGCATCCTTGCGCCGCCAAGCCGCTCGCACGATCGGAGCGATCAGCAGGGTGAGCCACACCAGGTACGCCAGCGCGCCAAGGGCACCGGTCTCGACGAGCAGGTGCAGCCAGAACGAGTCCACCTGCTTCTCGTTCGACCCGTACAGCCGGAAGCCGTCCGGCCCGAAGCGCGTGTCCTTGTACCAGAGCGCGTCGTGCTGGTAGGCGACGATCCCGCCGAACTGGCCGACGCCGTACCCGAGAACCGGCCGCGCCAGCCACAGTTCGACGCCCTGCTGCGTGTACAGGACGCGGACCTCGCGCTGCGGGATCTGGTTTCCGTCTTCTTCGTCGCAGCCCTCGTTGCCCTCGACGCAGAAGCCGTCCTCTTCGGCGCCGCTCGGCAGGTCCAGCGCACTGAACACGCCCGCGAGCCGGCGGCTCAGCTCGGCCCGGTTTTCCGGGCTGATGGCCAGCTGCGCGGCGGCGAAGCCGACGACGAGGGTGACCGCCGCCGTGCCGGCGAGCCAGCGGCCGCGGCGCAGCAGGCAGATGATGCCCGCGCCGGCGACGAAGCCGAGCGTCGACTCGCGCGACTGGGTGGCTGAGAGGGCCAGCGCGAGCACACCGAACGCCACCCACCACTTCCACCGGACCGGCCCTGACCGAGTGATCAGCCAGGCGAAGAGCCCCAGCATCGCGAGGGCCAGGAAGTGGCCGAGGTGGTTCGGGTGGTCGAGCAGGGCGTGCGCCCGGTTGATCCGGGCCCAGGTCATGTTGACCCAGCCGAGCTGCTGGTACGAGTTGAGGCCGGCCATCGTCTGCCAGATGGCGATGAGCGCGTTGATGCCCACGACCGCCGCGACTGCGCCGAGAACCAGCTTGGTGCGCCGCCGGTCCGGGTCGGCCGCCCGCCACGCGTAGAAGACGATGACGCCACGCAGGTAGACGTAGACCGCCTCGCCGATCAGCTTGACCGGCGAACCGCCAACGAGGCCGGCGGCGACGAGCACGACGGCCAGCACGACGAGCGCGATGTCGGCGGGCTTGCGGAAGTCGCGCCAACGCCGGTCGACCAGCACCTTGATCAGCGTGACCGCGAGCAGCGTCAGGTACAGCGCGTTCTTGACCTGCTTGGGCCAGGCCGGGCCCTCGGCGACCAGGTTGCCCTCGGCGTCGATGTACGGGGTCGCTAGCAGCGTTTGCACCCAGGTCTCGAACAGCACCTCTACGAGCAGCGCACCGAGCAGTGCGACGAGAGATGCTCCGAGCACCCGGGACAGCCGCCCGCGCGGGTGCTCGTCGGGGCGCGGTCCATCTGCCGCGGCAGTCTCGATCCGCGGTTCTGCAGCCAGCATGAACCCCCCGACATCCTTTCGCTCAAGCGCCCTGGACAACCGAGCCATCACACGCCGCCCGCCCGACCAGTTGGTGAACTGCCGGCGACGGCCGGCTGACCTGTCGCCGAATCGTCCGGCCGCTCGCCGCGGCTACGGCGCAGCGTGACCAGGTCGCGACGCAGCACCAACACGCCGGCCGCGAGCACCACACCGGCGACCACCGCCTCCAGCGCCGGCTCGCTCGGCAGCCACCACGACGCGAGCAACGCTCCACCCACGACACCCGCGCCGCGCAGGACCGGCCCGGACCAGGACATGGCGTGGTGCCGCCACGCGATCACGAACGGGCCGCCGGCGGTCACCGCCGTGCCGCACAGGTACCCCAGGCCGACGCCGGTCGCGCCGCCCAGCATCGCCACCACCGCGAACCCCGTCAGCGTCCCCGCCACCGCCGACGCCACCGGCACCCGCACGTGCGCGCCGCTGGACAGCGCGTTGACCGCGGGGACACTCACGACCGCGAGGTAGGTGGCGGCCAGCATCAGGCGCAACACGGGGGCGCCGTCGGCGTACCCGGAACCCCCGAAGACGGTCAGCACCTCCGGCGCGAGCAGTAGCGCGGCGGCGACCAGCGGTGCGAGCACCGCGAGCAGCGCCCTGGTCGACAGGTCGGCCTGCCGGCGCACGCCGCCCAGGTCACCGGCGCCGTGCGCGCGTGCCATCGCCGGGAAGAGCACGATGCCCAGAGCGCGCGGCACGAAATACACCGGGGCAATCAGGGTCACCGCCGCGGCGAAATAGGCCACCTCGCGCGGTGCGGCGAAGCGGTTAGCCAGCAGCTGAGTGCCCTGGAGGAAGCCCTGCGAGCACAATGTGCCGACGCAAGCCAGTACAACGAACACGACCATCTCGCGGCGCAGCGCGCCGCCCGGTGCGGACGTCGCTCCGCGCGTCACCGGCCGCAGCCGCCACCATGCCCCGAAGGTGAACAGCGCATAGCCCGCGGCCAGCGGCAGCAGATACACCGACCAGCCGAGCGTCACCACCAGCGCCGTCGCCGACAGCGACAGCACCGAGCATGCCAGCTCCAGCTTCGTGTACCCGGACACGAGATCGAACCCGTAGAGCACCGACTTCAGCACCGAGTACATCGAGAAGGCGGTGCACAACACGGTTACCTGGATTGCGTCGAGCAACCGCAGGTCGAATGCCACCTGAGCGCCCCACCCCGCCGCGACGCCGAGCCCGATTGCACCGATCCACCCGACTCGGAGCACCAGGCGGAATACACCGCGCGCCGCCCGGTCATCGCCCCGACCATGCTGGTACGGGATGAACTTGGCCGCGGCGCTCGCCAGCCCCGCCGGAAGGAGCAGGCTGGCGATCGTGGTGACCGCGATCAGCGAGCCCACCAGGCCATAGGTTTCATGATCGGTGGCGCGGCTGACCAGTACGCCGTGCAGGAGCCGGGTGAGGCCGAGCGCGACCAGCCCAGCCATGGTGAGCAGCGTTCTACGCACGCTTCGCCAGGCGGTCGATGACCGCGAAGTAGTGCTTCTTCTGCTCGCTCCAGCGCAGGTCGGCCATCACCTCGGTGGCACGCCGGGCCTGCGCCAGCGCCTTCTCGGGGTTCCGGGCGAGGTCGCGCATCGCCTCGGCGAGCGTCTCCGGGGTGGCCGGGTCGACGTACCGCACCGAGTCTTCGGGGAAGTAACGGGCGATGACCGGGTTCCGGAACGTGATAACCGGGACGCCGAGGCTCGCGTACTCCAGGAGCTTGGTGGGCAGTACGCCGTCGGTCCACGGATCGAGCTGACTCGGCACGAGTCCGATGTGGACGCGGTCGAGCTCGGTGACGATCTCGGGCAGCGGGTAGAGGCGGGTGGGCAGGTCCACATCGACGCCGAGCGCCTCGACGCGTTCCCTCAGCTCGTCCAAGCCGTCGCCACTGCCGCGTACCTGCAGCCGCGCGCCCGGAACGTCGGCTTGGATCGCGGCCAGGGCCTCGGTCGTCGCCACCAAACCGTGCCGGGGCGCGATCAGGCCGTGGTAGCTGAACACCACCTCGCCGTCGGGGTCCCAACCGCGCGGCCGCTCACGGGGCACGAACAGGCGCTCGTCAGGGCAGTTCATCACCACCGACACTGGGCGGCGGGTCAGCTCGCGCAGCATGTCCGCGTACGGCTCGTGAACCGTCAGCACCTCGCGGGCGAACCGCAGCGACGCCTTCTCCGACGCCGACACGGCAGCCAGCACCTTGCGCCGGTCGGCGAACTTCGAGGCGAACAGCTTCGACGTCAGGTCGTGCACGTCCAGCAGCACCGGCACGCCGAACAACCTCGGCACCGCCGCCGCGAACACCAGCGCCTCCGGCATCGAATGCGCCTGCACCACGTCGAACGCCCGTGGACGCCGGCTCAGCCACCCCGCGGCCCGCGCGCCGAAGCCGCCGTACAGCGACAGGTACGCCTTCGCGGAACTGCCCCGATATTTGCGGGTGGGCAGGTGCACGACGCGTACGCCGTCCACAATGTCCACCTCGGGGCGGCCGGGCGCGTCGAGGGCCAGCACGGTCACCTCGTCGCCGCGCGCGGCCAGCGCCTCGGCCTGGCGGCGCACCCGCGGGTCGGACTCGTACTCGCTCACCACCACCATCCCGACGCGCAACGGACGGGTCCGCTGGGGCAGTGCAGGGGCTGGTGTCTCGGTCGCCGGCAACGTCACGGCAGCGACAATAGGCACGAGAACGGGCCTGTTGAGCCAGTCTCGCGGTACATCCGCCAACCTTTCGCCCGGCGTATCCTCCGCCGACACCTCCCGGTAACCGACCCGGCCCGCCCGCCCCGGCACGCCCCGCCGGGCTGTCCTCCGCCGCTGCGGCGGCTCCGCCGCCCCTCTCCTCGTCGATCAAGGGCGAATGCACGTGGTTCGATCTCTTTTCCGCGTGCATTCGGCCCTGATCCATGCAGATCTCCTTGATCGACGCTGTTGAGTCATGCGAGCCGGCGCCGCAGGCGCCCTCCACCGGCCGGGATGTCCCGATCCGCGCAGCGGGCCTACCGGGGGGACGACCTTGACCGCCGGTCCTCGCCCTTTAACCCAACGACGCTGTCTCACTGATCGGCGCCGCCGAGCTCGGCGTTGCGGCGCTCCACCAAGCCCACGGCGGCGGTGTCTCGTCAAGGCCACGGCGGCGCGGTCTGGTCAGGCCCTACAGGGCCGGCCCTGACCGGCGGCGCCGAGTTCGCGCGGGCCAGGAAGACCGCCGCGCAAGGCGCGGTCCGGCTTGATGTCGGACGGGTGTGACAGGCTGTTGGGCATGACGCTGCTCCTGGTGGACGCGCCGAGCCTGTACTTCCGGGCCTACTTTGGCATCCCCGAGTCGGCCGCGCGGGCTCCCGACGGATCGCCGGTCAACGCTGTGCGCGGCTTCCTCGACATGGTCGCCAACCTCATCCGTAGCCGCCGGCCCGACCGGCTGGTATGCGCGCTCGACTTCGACTGGCGGCCGGCCTGGCGAGTGGCGCTGCTGCCGTCGTACAAGGCGCACCGGCTCGCCGAGGGCGGTGCGCCCGGCGAAGAGGTCATTCCCGACAACCTCGTCCCTCAGGTGCCGCTCATTCTCGACGTGCTCGCCGCGATCGGCATCCCCGCGATCGGCGCGCACGGATACGAGGCCGACGACGTGCTGGGCACCCTCGCCACCACCCAGCCCGGCCCGGTCGAGGTGGCGTCCGGCGACCGCGACCTATTCCAGCTCGTCGACGACGCCAAGCCCGTCCGACTGCTGTACTGCGGCCGGGGCGTCGCCAAGCTCGAAGACTGCGACGATGCGGCGGTACGCGCGAAGTACGGCGTGCCGGCCGCAGGCTACGCGGATTTCGCGGCCCTGCGCGGCGACCCCAGCGACGGCCTGCCCGGTGTGCCCGGCGTCGGCGAGAAAACGGCCGCGCGCCTGGTCAGCCGCTACGGCACGCTCGACGGCATAGTGGCGGCGCTCGACGATCCGGCGTCGGGCTTCGCCCCCGGGCTGCGGGCCAAGCTCCTGGCCGCCCGCGATTACCTGGCCGTCGCGCCCAAGGTCGTACGCGTTGCTCGCGACATCCCGCTCCCCGACCTTGACACGGCGCTCCCGTCCGCGCCCGCGGACAGCGACCGGCTGCTGGCCTTGGCCGAAAAGTGGAACCTGGCGGGCTCCTGCCGCCGCCTGGTAGACGCCCTGCCCCGCTAGCCACGCCGCGTTCGCTCTCCGGCGCTCGTGGCATGCTCGCGTCGCGCGCGCCACCACGTCTACAGCGTCCTAGGAGGCTAGCCTTTCGGTGGCGGGAGGAGCGCCGACGCCCGCTGGGGCCCCGCACGTGCGGTGTGATGCCGTCCGCCCGCCGGTCCCGGCCCCGCCGTGCGCCGGACCCGGCGCACGGCGAAGCGGACGAGGACGCTGGACTACGGACACGAGATCAGCTGTCAAGGTCGCCGTCCGCCGGGCGCAGCGAATGGTCAGGGCTGCGACGCCGGACCCGACCAATCGCAGCCCGAGGGCCTGCGGCGCGGAACAGGCCACTGCCGAGACG
>NZ_JAIBNX010000308.1 GCF_026130045.1 Micromonospora sp. CPCC 205371 | reverse complement strand
CGGAGCGTGCGGGGCGCGGAGCGTGCGGGGCGCGGAGCGTGCGGGGCGCGGAGCGTGCGGGGCGCGGAGCGTGCGGGGCGCGGAGCGTGCGGGGCGCGGAGCGTGCGGGGCGCGGAGCGTGCGGGGCGCGGAGCGTGCGGGGCGCGGAGCGTGCGGGGCGCGGAGCGTGCGGGGCACGGGGGCGGCGGAGCCGGAGGCGGAGCGGCTAGGAGCGGTTTAGGCGGCGGAGTAATGCGTCGGCGCCTAGTGGGTACGCGCCGTGGCGGCGGACGCCGTCGGCGACTTCGCGGTCGGAGGAGACGACGACGACGGGGCGGCCGGTGGGCTCAGCTCGGACCAGGCGGCGGATCAGTTCGTCGGCGGTCTCGCCCTTGCGGGAGAACAGGACTCGTACCCCGCGTGGCGCCGGTGGCAGGCCGTGGACGCGTTCCGCACCGTCGAAGACCACCGTGACCTCGTCACCGGTTTGGGCGGCGATCCCGCCGAGCCCGGTGATCAGGCGTTTGCGCTGCTGCTCCAGCGACATTTCACCGAACCCGCGTTTGGTCACGTTGTATCCGTCGACCACCAGGTGGGCCCGGGGCAAGGCTAGTAGCTGGTCTAGGCGGGCCGGGTCGTCGGCGTCGAGACCGCGTGAGCTTGACACGGACTCGGGCCGGTCGGCGTACGTGTCGGCCACGAAGTCGGCGGGGTTGCGTTCGGCGGGGTCGAGGGCCAGCTCGCGGCGCAGCCCCACGGCGGCGCGACCGATCGTCTCCAAAAGTAGCCACAGCCGGGCGTCGTCGACCGCGCGCGCTTCCTTGGCGGTCGCCCGGACGGTGCCCGCGGCAGCCTCGGCTTCGGCGAGCTTCGCGCGTACCCGACGAAGCTCCGCGTCGTGGTCGGCGGCTGCCCGCGTGGCCCGGCCACGCTCGGTGGCCAGCATCTCGCTGGCCTTGCGCTCGCGCCCCTGGGTCTCGCGCAGCGCCCGGGAGAGCTGGCGGGCCTCCTCGCGGAGCTGGCCGAGCTCTTCGCGGACCCGGGCCAGCTCGTCGCGGAGCTTGTCGGCCTCGACCTTGGCGACGGCGCGGTCGTGCTCGGCGCGGGTGGCGCGCTGCTCGGCCTCGCGGATCAGCTCGGTGACGGCGGCGCTGTCGGCCTCGGCGCGCACCGCTTCGCCGGCCGCTTCGACCAGCTCGCGCCAGTTTTGCGGGCGGGCAAGGTAGGCCAGGGCGGCCACCTCGACGGGGTCGGCGGCGGCCGGGCATACGCCTTCGAGCACGGCGACGCCCAGCTCACCGGCCTCGTCGAGGATGCGGCCGGTGACCCGCTGCCGGAACAGGGGGTCGGCGGCGAGCTGAGCCGCGATGGCCTGGCTGCCGAGGCGGGCCCGCCGGTTGGGCGCGAATTTCGCCACCCGGCGCAGCGGCACGGGCAGCTCGTCGGCGGGCACGCTAGGCAGGGCGGCGGCGGTCAGGGCGACGACGCGCTGCCGGACGGGCTCGGGAAGGACCGGCTCCGGCGCAGCCGGCGACGCCGCATCGTCACCGATGCGGTGGTCGTCGAGCGGAACCGGGTCCGACATCAGTCAAGTCTCCCACCACATGAGGCGTCGCTGCCCAGGTCCGATGACGATCTTTTCCCGATGGTGACCGGCGGGTCCCATGTCATACCTGAGCCTTAGTGTGCCGCGCGTGGCAGATGTGGAGTACGTCCAGGGCACCTTCGACACGCTGCTCGACGATCCTGGCGCGCTCTCGCTGCGGGAGACCACGTTCGTCGTGGTCGATCTGGAGACCACCGGCGCCGCGCCCGATGGCGGCGGGATCACCGAGATAGGGGCGGTCAAGGTTCGCGGCGGTGAGGAGCTGGGCGTCCTCGCCACGCTGGTCAACCCGGGTACGGCGATACCACCGTTCATCACCGTGCTGACCGGCATCACGCAGGCGATGATCGCCCCCGCGCCGCCGATCGAGGAGGTGCTGCCGAGCTTCCTGGAGTTCATCCACGGCGCCGTGCTGGTGGCGCACAACGCGCCGTATGACGTGGGGTTCCTCAAGGCGGCGTGCGCCAAGCACGGCTATCGGTGGCCGCAGCCCAAGGTGCTCGACACGGTGGCGCTGGCCCGGCGCGCCTTGGTCCGCGACGAGGTGCCCAACCACAAGCTGGGCACCCTGGCGACGTACTTCCGGACGCCACGCCAGCCCAGCCACCGGGCGCTGGCCGACGCCGAGGCCACCGTCGACGTGCTGCACGCACTCATCGGGCGCCTGGGCAGCTACAAGGTGCACACCCTGGGCGACGCGATCGAGTTCGCCAAGGCGGTCACCCCGACGCAGCGGCGCAAGCGGCATCTCGCCGAGGGCCTGCCGCACGCGCCGGGGGTCTACATCTTCCGGGCCGCCGACGACCGGCCGCTCTACGTCGGCACGTCGGGCGACATCGCCACCCGCGTGCGTAGCTACTTCACCGCCGCGGAGAAGCGGGCGCGAATGTCCGAGATGCTGGCCGCCGCCGAGCGCGTCGAGGCCGTCGAGTGCGCGCACGCGCTGGAGGCCGAGGTGCGTGAGCTGCGACTGATCGCCGCGCACGCACCGCCCTACAACCGGCGCTCCAAGTACCCCGAGCGCGCCATGTGGCTCAAGCTGACCGCTGAGGCGTACCCCAGATTGTCGCTGGTCCGCGCGTTGGGCGAGCTCGACGGCGCCTATCTCGGGCCTTTCACCTCGCGCCGGGCGGCCGACCTGGCCGCCGCGGGCGTGCACGACGCGCTGCCGCTGCGGCCATGCACGCTCAAGCTCTCGGCCCGCACGACCACGCCGGCGTGCGCGCTGGCTGAGCTGGGCAGATGCGCCGCGCCGTGCGAGCACAAGATCTCCACCGAGGAGTACGCCGAACGCGCCGCCGCCCCGTTCGCGCGAGCCACGACGGGCGACCCAGGGCCGCTTGTCGACGCCCTGATGGCCCGCATCGAGGTGCTCGCAGGCGCCCAGCGATACGAGGAGGCGGCGG
This sequence comes from Micromonospora sp. CPCC 205371, assembly GCF_026130045.1. Classification (GTDB taxonomy): domain Bacteria; phylum Actinomycetota; class Actinomycetes; order Mycobacteriales; family Micromonosporaceae; genus Phytohabitans. Next base: position 4,220 of record NZ_JAIBNX010000308.1, on the reverse strand, counting down.
TCGTGCGCGCCCGGCTGGCCGCTGTGCTGCGCTCGACCGTGCGCCTCCAGCGGCTCGTCGGGCTGACCCGGATCGCCGAGCTGGCCGCCGCCCGGCGGGCTTCCGACGGCGGCTGGGAGCTCGCCGTCGTGCGCCACGGGCGGCTCGCGGCAGCAGGCGTATCGGCGCCCAAGGTGCATCCCCGGCCGGTGCTTGAGACACTCAAGGCAACAGCCGAGACTGTCCAGCCGGCACCCGGACCACTTCCGGCCGCCTCCGCGGAGGAGACCGAGCGGGTCCTCGCCTGGCTCGAACGGCCCGACACCCGGCTCGTCGAGACGTCGACCGGTTGGGGGTCACCCGTCCGAGGGGCAGCCCGGTATCGGGACCTGCTCACAATGGCGGAAAGGGCTTCTTCCGGTAAAGACTCGACCGAAAGCTCATGAGTAAGTAACCATTCGTACTACGGTTGCTCACATAGGCTGTTAGGCAAGTGCATTCCTGACAGCCAACGCCCGATTTCGGGGCCTTCGGTGAGGGAGGTGTCCGAGTGGACGTCGACGCCGGCCACGGCGCCGCACTTGGACGCGCGTTCTCAACCGACGTGGGTGACATTCCGTTCACCGCCCGGCTCCGTTCGCTGCTGTCCTGGCAGACGTCCGACGACGACCCGGTCACGACGCTCACCCGCACTCACCGCGCCATCCACCCGTACGCTGACGTCTCGGTCCTGCGCCGCGGCTACGCCATCGCGGAAAACATGCACAGGGGGCAGTTCCGCAAGAGCGGCGAGCCCTACATCACCCACCCGCTCGCGGTCGCGCAGATCTGCGCCGAGCTGGGCATGGACACCACCACGCTGGTCGCCGCCCTGCTGCACGACACGGTCGAAGACACCGCCTACACGTTGCAGGCGCTCGACGGCGACTTCGGCCCCGAGGTGGCACACCTGGTCGACGGCGTGACCAAGTTCGACAAGGCGTATTACGGCAAGGCCGCCGAGGCCGAGACGATCCGCAAAATGATCATCGCCGCCGGCAAGGACGTGCGGGTACTGATCATCAAGATGGCCGACCGGGTGCACAACATGCGCACCCTCGACGCCCGCTCCGCCGCCTCCCGGGCCCGCATCGCGCGGGCCACGCAGGAGGTGCTGGTGCCGCTCTGCGACCGCCTCGGCATCCAGGCACTCAAGCGCGAGCTCGACGACATCGTGCTGTATCACCTGCACACCGAGGAATACGAGCGGATCGAGAGGCACGTGCGCAACCGGCCGCACTGGACCTCTTACCTCAACCACGTCGTCGCCTGCGCCCGCACCGCCCTCAAGCGCAGCAAGGTCACCGCCGCGGTCGCGCCGCGCCCTCGTCACCTGTACTCGATCTGGAAAGACACGGTGGCCGGCGGGCACCGCGAGCCGTTCGACCTGCCCCGCATCGCGGTGGTGGTCGACGGGCCGGAGACCGACTGTTACGCCGCCCTCGGCGCGATCCACGGGCTGTGGCGGCCCGTGGCGGGGCGCTTCAAAGACTTCATCGCCTCGCCGAAAAACAACCTCTACCGTTCCCTGCACACCACCGTGATCGGCCCCGACGACCGCAGCGTCGAGGTGCTGATCCGCACCGAGTCGATGCACCGGTCCGCCGAGTACGGCATCGCGGCCAGCTTCCGCTACCGCCGCGCCGAAGACCGCACCGAGCGGGCCCGCGCCGACGAGTTGGCCTGGCTGCGCCGGGTGCTCGACTGGGAGCAGGAGACATCCGACTCGGCCCAGTTCCTCCAGTCGCTGCGCTGCGACCTCGCCGAGTCGCAGATCCAGGTGTTCGCCGAAGGCCTCCAGGTGCTGCTGCCCGCGGGCTCCACCCCCGTCGACCTGGCCTACGAGCTGGGCACCGAGACGGGCGACCACTGCCTCGCCGCGAAGATCAACGGCCGGCTGGCTCCCCTCGCGTCCGAACTCGACGACGGCGACGTGGTCGAGATCTTCACCGAAGACGGGCAGGAGCCGCAGCGCGAGTGGCTCACCTTCGTCAAGTCGCCACACGCCCAGATGCAGATCAACCGGTGGTTCGCCGACCACCAGGAGCCGGGCATCAGCATCGCCGACAAGGTACGCCTCGGCCGCGCCACCATTGGCCTCACGCTCCGCAAGCACGATCGTGGCCTGGCCAGCGAGATGCCGCTGCGCACGCTGGCCGACGACCTCGGCTACCCCGACCTCGAAACGATGCTGGTGGCGATCGTCGACCGCACCATCTCCCCCGATGAGGTGGTTGAACAGCTCATCGCCCTCGTCGACCGCCGAGACTGAAGCTCTAACCTGTGCTGGTGACTCTCCGCCGCTCTTCCCTGCGTGCCGTCGTATACGGAGTGTTCTATCGCCTGCCACACCGGGTACGCCGGCGGATCGTCCGGACCTTCGTCCCCAAGTACATCGTGGGCGCGGTGACCCTCGTCCGCGACTCCGAAGCCGCCGCGCCAGGCCGCCTCCTGTTGCTGCGCCAGCCACCCGGCCGCGGCTGGGGACTCCCCGCTGGCCTGCTGCAACGCGCGGAGCCACCCGTGGTCGCGGCGGCACGCGAGTTGGAAGAGGAGTCCGGAGTTACCCTGTCACCATCTTCGCTGTCACCGGCTGTGCCGAACGCCGTCGTCCACGCCAAGGGCTGGGTCGACATGGTCTTCGAAGCCTCGGTGCCAGCGTCGACAACCGAGCTCATTGTGGACGGTGCCGAGGTACTGGAAGCGGCCTGGCATCCGCTCGACGACCTACCGCGCCTGACGACCGCCACAGCGCGGCTGCTCGCCTACTACGGCATCGGGCCGCTGGCAGGCACGCCCGGGCCGTGGGCCGCCTTGGAGCCGCCTCCGGCGGCCTCCGACGGAACCAGCTGATGGACGCGCTCTGCGCGGTGGTCCTGGCCGCCGGTCAGGGCACCCGCCTCCGTCCGCTCACCGAGTACAGGCCAAAGGCGCTCTGCCCCGTCGGCAACGTGCCACTGCTCGACCGGGCACTCGGGCACGTGGCCGCCCTGGGCCTCACGGGCTCGTCGTCCGTGGCGGTCAACGCCTGCTACCTCGGCGAGCAGATCGTGGAGCACGTCGGCGACCGGGTCCACGTATCGGTCGAGCTCGGTGACCCGCTCGGCACAGCGGGCGGCATAGGCAAGCTGCGAGACTGGATCGGCGGGCGCGGCGTACTGGTGGGCAACGCCGACGCATACCTCACCGGTGACATCGCGCCGCTCCTGTCCGGCTGGGACGGCGAGAGTGTGCGCCTGCTGGGCCGCTGGGCGCCGGACGAGCCGTACGGGTTCAGCGGTCACCAGTTCGCCGGGTACTCGCTGCTGCCGTGGCGGTACGTGCGCGATCTTCGCCCGGAGCCCGGCGAATTGGTCAAGGCGGTGTGGCGGCCCGCGGAAGCCGCCGGCGAGCTGACCGTCGCGACGTATCGGGGCACATTTCTGGATACCGGCACGCCGCGCGACTACCTGTCCGCGAACCTCGATGCGGCCAGCTTCCGCAACCTTTTCGCGAATGGCGCGAGGGTGACCGGTACCTGCGACCAGGCCGTGATCGGCGAGGGCGCCGTCGTCGAGGGCAGGGTGACCCGTGCGGTGGTCTGGCCCGGCGCCCACGTGGCCCCCGACGAACACCTGGTGGACGCTATCCGCGCACCGCACGACGTGACCGTCCTGGCCAGCCCCACCCCCCTCCCCGTCGATCAGCCGTAACCGCACCCCGCCCGTTCCCGCACCCCGCCCGTTCCCGCACCCCGCCCGCTCCGCGGCCGTGGGCGGCCGCGCCAGGCCCCGCCCGCGCCGCCCCCTTTCCCGCCGATCAAGGGCGAATGCACGTGGTTGGATCTCTTTTCCACGGGCATTTGCCCTTGATCCATGCGAATGCCCTTGATCGGCGAGCCGCTACCGGCTGGCGACGCGCCTCCCCGGCCTCAGCGGCGCTTGATGGAGAAGATGTCGCGGCTGTTCTCCGGCGCGGTGTCGTTGTACGGCCCATCGCCGACCGACTAGAAGTCGGCCAGCCACCGGGACGGTACGGGCCTTGGCCTCGACGCGCGCCGCAGGCCGGACATACGGCCGGCGATCAAGACGCTTCGCCCGCGGATACCCGCGCCGCGCAGCCGGCCGGGCCCGGTTCCACGGCGCCGCGGTCCGAACGCCGCGCCGCAGCGTGCGAGGCGTGGGCGGCCCGGCGCATGGCCGGCACGGCGCGTGGGTGCGGGC
>NZ_JAIBNX010000307.1 GCF_026130045.1 Micromonospora sp. CPCC 205371 | reverse complement strand
GGGCGGCGCGGGGCGGCGCGGGGCGGCGCGGGGCGGAGCGGCGGGGGCGCGGCGGGGGCGCGTGGGGTTAGGCCTGGAGGTAGGGGGTTAGGAAAGGGTTGTGGAGTTTGGCGGTCGGGTCTAGGTGGGTGGCTACGGAGGCGAAGTCGGCTAGGCGGGGGTAGCGGGTTGCCACGACCTCGGCGGGCATGGTGAAGAGCTTGCCCCAGTGGGGGCGGGCGCCGAAGGGTGCGAGGGCCGCCTCGATCTCCTCCAGCACCGGCAGCACCGCCTCGGTGTCCTTCACCCAAGTGAAGTGGAACGCCACCGTGTCGCGGCCGTACGACGGGCTGAGCCACAGATCGTCGGCCGCGATCGTGCGCACCTCGCTGATCTGGAGCACTGGTGCGATCCGGTCGCGGAGGCCGTCGAGCGCCGCCAGCCCAGGAACGGCTTGATCGCGCGGCACGAAGTACTCGGATTGCAGCTCCTCGCCGCTGCTCGGCGTGAACTCTAGCCGGAAGTGCGGGAGTCGAGCGTGCCACGGGCCGGGTACGCCCATTTGCGCGGTGCAGTGTTCGGCGGACATACCGGGAACGGGGTGACGAGGACCGTCGGCGAGCGTCGCGCCGTGCCAGTGCTCCTGCGGCGGCTCACCACCAGCGAGCCGCTTGACCCACACCTGGTTGAAGCGGGGGCCGGCCCAGTCGGTGAACAGGCTCACGCTGTATCCGCTGGTCATGATGGCGTCGAACCCGTCCAGCGCGGCGGCGTACGGCAGGTCGTCGTAGACGTACTGGGCCACGTCGAACGTCGGTCGCAGCGCGAGCGTCAGGCTCGTCACCACGCCGAGCGCACCCAAGCCGACCACGGCGGCGGGGAACAGCTCGTCGCCGTGGCTGATCGTGCGCAGATCGCCGTCGGCGGTGACCAGGTCGAGCGCGACCACGGCCGAGGCCAGGGTGCCGTTGCCGACGCCGGAGCCGTGCGTGCCGGTGGCGCAGGCGCCGGCGATCGAGATGTGCGGCAGCGAGCCCAGGTTGTGCAGGGCGTATCCGGCGGCGTGCAGCTGCGGCACCACCTCGCCGTACCGGAGCCCGGCCGAGACCGTGACGGTGCCGCGCCGCTCATCAAGGGAGACGACGGGTGGCAGGTCGGCGAGGGAGATCAGGTCGCCGGTGGTGTCCGCGATGGTGTTGAACGAGTGGCCGCTGCCCAGTACCCGAAGCTTGTCAGCGTCCGCGACCAGCTCGCGCACCTCGGCGATGGACGTCGGGCGGCGTAGCCGCCGCGCCGAGAAGGTGACATTGCCCGCCCAGTTCGTGATCATCACGCCAGCCAGCCTAGGGCCCGTACCGTAGACGGGACCACCGGAGGGAGTAGAGATGGACCTCAGAGCCGAGTACGAGCGTGCGAAGTTCTACGTGGCGCTCGGCAACCCGGCGGAGGCGGCGCGCATCCTGGAGCCGGTGGCGGCGGCGGAGCCGCGCAACGCGGAGGTGCGGCTGGAGCTGGCCATGGCGTACTTCGCGTCTGCCCAGCTCAGGAACGCCGAGCGCGAGTTGCGGGTGCTCATCGAGCGCGATCCGAGCGACGCCTACGCCCACCACCTGCTCGGCCGCACGCTGGAGCGGCAGAACCGCCACGCTGACGCGCTCTCCCACCTGCGGATAGCGGCGGCCATGTCGACGAAGCCGGAGTACGCCGAGGCGGCGCGCCGGGTCGCGGACCGGGTGGGGAAGCGCAAACCGGGCATGTAGAGAATCCGAGGGCCGCTCCGACCCACTGGTGAGACCAACCAGAAGGAGCGACCCCATGAACGACAAGGCCGGGCGCAAGGAGTGGATCGGGCTGGCCGTGCTGGCCCTGCCCTCACTGCTCGTCTCGATCGACATTTTCGTACTGCTGCTCGCCCTGCCGCGGCTGAGCGCCGACCTGCACGCCAGCGGCACCGAGCAGCTGTGGATCCTCGACTCGTACGGGTTCCTGCTGTCCGGATTCCTGATCACGATGGGGACGCTGGGCGACCGTATCGGGCGCCGGAAGCTGCTGCTGGCCGGCGCGGCGGCGTTCGGCGCAGCGTCGGTTCTGGCCGCGTACGCGACGAGCCCGGCCATGTTGATCGCGGCTCGCGCGCTGCTGGGCGTGGCCGGCGCGACGCTGACGCCGTCGACGCTGGCGCTGATCACCAACATGTTCCGCAACGCGCGGGAACGGCCGGTGGCGATCGGCGTCTGGCTGATGTCGCTGATGGGCGGCATCGCGCTGGGCCCGGTGGTGGGTGGCGCGCTGCTGGAGCACTTCTGGTGGGGCTCGGTCTTCCTGCTCGGCGTGCCCGCGATGGTGCTGCTGCTGGTGCTGGGGCCGGTGCTGCTGCCGGAGTACAAGGCGCCGGACACCGGGCGGCTCGACCTCGCCAGCGTCGCGCTGTCGCTGGCCGCGATCCTGCCCGCGATCTGGGGCCTGAAGGAGTTGGCACGCAACGGCCTGACCATCGCGCCGGTCGCCGCGCTCGCGGCAGGCACGGCCGTGGGCTTTCTGTTCGTACGCCGGCAGGTGCGGCTGCCCGACCCGCTGCTGGACCTGCGGCTGTTCGCCGATCGGGCGTTCACCGCGGCGCTCGTGTGCATGCTGATCAACACGATGCTGCCGGGCGCCACGATGGTGCTGATCACGCAGTATCTCCAGCTCGTCGAGGGGCTGTCGCCGCTGCGGGCCGGGCTGTGGCTACTGCCGACAGTGGCCGCCGCGATCGCCACGCTCCAGGTGTCGCCGCTGCTGGCACGCCGGGTACCGCCTGCGCGGCTGATCGCGGGTGGGCTGGCGGTGTCGGCGAGCGGGCTGGTCCTGCTCACGCGGACGCCCTCGTCGGACGGGCTGGCGTACGTGGTGACCGGGTTGGCGCTGATCAACCTGGGTGCGGGGCCGCTGCTCACCCTCGGCACGAACCTGGTCGTGGGCGCGGCACCACCTGAGAAGGCCGGCTCGGCGGCGTCGATCTCGCAGACCAGCAACGAGTTCGGGTTCGCGCTGGGCATCGCCACGATGGGTACCCTCGCCGCCGCCGTCTACCGCGGGCGGGCCGAGGCGGGGGACGGCGACCCAGAAGTGGCGCGGGCCACGCAGGCCGGCGCCCCCGCCGCGGCGCCCGACCTGCCCACGCAGGTCGGGACCGCCTTTCTGGAGTCGGCGCGCGCGGCGTTCACGGCCGGGCTCGCGACGGTGGCCGGCATCAGCGCCGCGTTGGTCCTCGGCACCGCTGTGCTGATCCTGGTCGCGATGCGGCACGTGCTCCCGGTCGGCGCAGCGGAGCCGGACAACGCGGCCGGCGAGCCCGTAGAGAACGTTGTCTAGGCGGCCTACGATCCACCAGTGGCACGACGTTCGAGCGAAGAGAGCGGCAATCACCGCATCACGGTAAAAGACGTCGCGGCGCGCGCAGGGGTCTCGCCCGCGACCGTCTCCCGGGTACTGGCCGGGGACTACCCGGTCAGCGCGGCGACCCGGGCACGCGTGCAGCGCGCCGTCCGCGAGCTGGACTACGTGGTAAACGCTCAGGCCCGCGCCCTCAAGGGCGCGGGCTCGCGCCTGGTGGCCTTCGTGATGGACGACGTCACCGGCCCCTCGTTCGCGTACGTGGCCAAGGGCGTCGAGCAGCAGGCGACCGCAGAGGGGCGGCTGTGCCTGATCTGCACCACGCACGGCGACCCGGCCCGCGAGCTCGCGGTGGTCGAGGCGATGCGCGAGCAGCGCGCCGACGCGGTGATCCTGGTGGGCAGCGGCTACCTGGGCGCCGAGTACCAAGAACGGATGATCCACTTCGCGCACGCGCTGGACAAGGCCGGCTCGCGGCTGGTGCTGTGCGGCCGGCCACCGCTCGGTGACGGCGTGCCGAGCACGGTGGTGGAGTACGACAACGAGGGCGGGGCGTACGCGATCACGAGTCACCTGCTGTCGCACGGCCACCGGCGGATCGTGTACCTGGGCAACGTCCGGGTCGACCACACCACCAGCCGCGACCGCATCAAGGGCTTTACGAGGGCGCACGAGGCGCACGGCGTTCCCATGGACCCGGCCCTGATCGTGCCCGGCGAGTACAGCCAGGCCTTTGGGCACGCGGGCACCCGCAAGCTGCTCGCGGACCGTGTCCCCTTCACGGCGGTCTTCGCCGCTACCGACATGGTCGCGGCCGGCGTGCTGCTCGCCCTCCGCGAGGCTGGGGTCCGGGTGCCGGAAGACGTGTCGGTCGTCGGGTACGACGACATCCCGCTGGCGGTCAACGTGGTGCCCGCCTTGACCACGGTGCGGGTGCCCACAGAGGAGTTGGGACGCACGGCTGTCCGGCTGGCTCTGCACCCCGATGAGCCGCAGCACGTGATGCTGGGCACGCACATCGTGGTACGCGATTCGGTGGCACCCGTCGTGCCGGCCCGCACGATCGGGTGATCCGCCCGCTTCCCCCCGGTACGAGGTCCACAATCGGGGTGAGGTGTTGCCATGGACCTCGTGGTGCTCGGCCCGCCCCGCCTGCGCGGGCACGGCTTCCAGGTCACCGCACAGCGCGCGGTGATCGGCCGTGACGAGCACGCCACGCTGACCCTCGCCGACGAACGGGTGAGCCGCCGGCACGCTGCCGTCTGGGCGGCGAACGGTGCCACCTGGATCGTCGACCTCGGCTCGCGCAACGGCACCCTCGTCAACGGGGCGCCGGTGCGTGACACGCCGCGCCAGCTAGCGGACGGCGACCACATCGGCATCGGCGACGTGACGCTGGTCTTCCAGGCTGGCCAGGGGTCAGTGCAGTACAACTTCGCCGGCGGGCAGTCGGCTGGGCAGATCAACAACATCGGGCGGGACTACAACCAGTCCACGCACAACCGGTATGACGTGGACATCAACCCGCTTCCACGCAGCCGTACCGGCCGCACGCTGATCATCCTGGGCGTGACGCTCAAGCTGATCGGGATCATCCCGTTCGGGTACTGGGTGCTGGCCTTCATGGCGGAAGTGTTCGACGCGCTCGATTCGCCGGCTGGTACCCAGCCGCCCGAACCGGACCTCCCGCCGTTCCTGCCGTGGGTGCCGATCGGCCTCGTGCTGACGATGATCGGCACCGCGCTGTGGATATACGGGGCGATCATCGCCTTCTCGACCCGACGGAGGCACCAATGACCTTCAACTTCGGCGGCGGCCAGAACGCCGGCAACATCACCAACGTGGGCGGCGACATGACCGTGCACGGCAACGTGATGGGCCAGTACAACGCGGGGTTGCAGGAGATCGAGGCGTTACGGGCGGCGCTCGCCCGGCTGCCGCTGGCGCCCGCCCAACGCGCCGAGGCTGACGCGCTGGCCGGCGAGGCGGCCGCGTCCATGGACGACAGCGGGAAGGCTGCCGGCGTACTCGAACGGCTGGTCACGAAGCTCCGCGACTGGGGCGCGCTGGCCTCTGGCGGCGAGTCCGTGGTCGGGCCGTTGCTGCGGCTCGCGGCCTTGCTCGGGCCCGCCGGCATGGCGCTGCACGGCTTGATCACCGGCTAAAATCATCTCCCTCGATGGAGGGAGATCCATGAAGCGGCGTGTCTTCACGTCCCTGCCCGCACTGTTGCTGCTGCCGACCGACCTGCCCGCGTCCGGCCCGCCTCCCTCCATTGTGGAGGGCAACCTGCCGGTCTTCTACGAAGGCCTCAAGTCCGAGCTGACCTACCCGCTCGCGTGGGGAAACTCGCCGATCCGGAGCTTCCGGTCGTGGCAGCGGGCCGCCCGGCACAAGGTCGACGACCTGCTGCTCGAGCCGGACGACGGCACGCCTTTCGACCTGGAGGTGGTCGACGAGCAGCGCGCCGGCGGGCTGGTGCGGCGCGTGGTGCTCTTCAACGTGACGCGGCACAGCCGGGTACGGGCCACGATGGTGCTGCCGGACCGGCCGGGGCGGTTCCCCGCGGCGCTGCTGCTGCACGACCACGGCTCGCGCTTCGACATCGGCAAGGAGAAGCTGATCCGGCCGTGGTACGACGAGACGCGGCTGGCGTCGGCGCAGGCGTGGACGACCCGGTACTTCAGCGGGCGCTTCGTCGGTGACGAACTCGCCGCGCGCGGCTACGCGGTGCTCGCCGTCGACGCCCTCGGCTGGGGCGACCGGCCCGGCCTCACGTACGAGACGCAGCAGGCCCTGGCCAGCAACTTCTACAACCTCGGCTCGTCGTTGGCCGGCCTCATGGCCCGCGAAGACGTCCGCGCCGCCGCGCTGCTCGCCACCCTCCCCGAGGTCGACCGGCGGCGGATCGCGGCGGTCGGCTTCTCGATGGGCGGCTACCGGGCATGGCAGGTCGCCGCGCTCTCCGACCACGTGTCGGCCACGGTGTCGGTGTGCTGGATGACCACGCTGAAAGGAATGATGGTGCCGGGCAACAACACGCTGCGCGGCCAATCGGCATACTTCATGTCGCATCCCGGGCTGTTTCGGCACCTCGACATCCCAGACGTCGCCAGCATCGCCGCTCCCCGGCCGATGCTCGTCTACAACGGCGAGACCGACCCGCTCTTTCCGATCGGCGGGGTGCGCGAGGCGTACGAGAAGATGCGCGCGGTATGGGAGTCCCAGCGTGCTGGCGGGCGGCTGCAGACGAAGGTGTGGCCCGGGCTAGGGCATGTCTTCACGGCCGAGATGCAGGACGAGGCGTTCGCTTGGCTGTCCGACTCTCTGGACTGTTAGGGCCCGTCGGGGCCGGCGACTAGGCGGCGGTCGAGCAGGGTGCGGAGCGGGATCGACTCGCCGTCGCGGCCACCCTCTCCGACCACCAGGCGCGGCCGGTGGGGCGCGACATGCGCGCCCGCCAGCCGGGCCCGCAGACTGGCGGGCACGGTGAGCAGATACAGCTCACCGTCCGTGCCCACGGCCAGCGAGCGGTCCGCCTTGAGGTACCAGCCGCGCAGCGCCGTGCGATAGCGACCGCCACCCTGGTACGGCCGTGCCGTGAGCCGCGTCGCGGGCAAGCCACGCTCTTCCGCCGCTCGCACGAAATCCGCGATCAACTCCTGGGCGGCGGCTGCTTCGTCTGCTTTACGCCGTTCCTCCGCCGCGGCATGCCCTTCGACCGCCCTCCGTCGCGCCTCCGCCCACTCCACCAGCCGAGGCTATCCCGACCACCGCCCCACGCAAGATCAGGCGACACGCCCTTGCGCCGCCGCGCGCGCCCGCACCCCGCGCGCCCCCGCACCCCGCGCGGCCTGCGCCCCGCGCG
>NZ_JAIBNX010000306.1:6473-7352 GCF_026130045.1 Micromonospora sp. CPCC 205371 | reverse complement strand
GCGCGGGCGCGGCGGGCGGGCGCGGCGGGCGGGCGGGCATGACGGCCGTGGGGAGCGCGGCGGCGGGGCGCGACAGGCCGCGGGACGCGCCCGGCGGGGATGAGAAAGGGCGCGCACAAGGCGCGTTTCACCCACGCAGCGCATCTCGTCGCTGGCGGGGTGTCTCAGCAGGAGGTCAGCGGTGGCCTTCGGGCCGCTGCCGCCACCTTTCCTCGAGCCGGTCGATGAAAGACATCCGCCGCCCGCGGGTGCGCCGGCTTGCGGTGCCCCCAACGGCGCGCAGGTCGGGCTGCTGCCCCTTGCGGTGCGACTGCATCGCGAACGCGGCGGCGCCCAGCATGACGACGAATCCCGCCACGCCCAGCAGCGTTATCTGGCTCACCGTGCCGTAGACAACCAACCCAAGGCCGGCGACGATCACGCCGGCAGCGACGAGCAGTCGACGCCGCGCGTGGAAACGCGGGTCGCTGGCGCGCACAGCCGAGGCGAATTTCGGGTCCTCGGCAAGCGACCGCTCGATCTGCTCGAACAGCCGCTGCTCGTGCTCCGAGAGCGGCACGGCACTCCTCCCCGGTCACGTTGGTCGGTCCGGTCGGACCGACAGACCGTGGCAGCCAAGCGGCTGCTTAACCGCAAGTCTACGAGGGGCTACGCGGGTCGGAAAGCGGGACGACCCACGGCTCTTGGTGATTTTCGGCCAGCCGCAGGTCAACCACGTGAAGAAAGGCCGCCTGACTCTCTCGAAGCCGGCCTTAGGAGGCTCGCCGGACGGATCGCGCCGCGCCCGAATCTGGCCGCCGCGGCGTCGGCGGGCGGCCCGCCGGTGCCCCCGCCCGGGCCGGGCGCGCCCGGGGGGGGCGTGCGCGGGGGGGCCGCGCG
>NZ_JAIBNX010000306.1:0-6463 GCF_026130045.1 Micromonospora sp. CPCC 205371 | reverse complement strand
CGGCGCCGCGCCAGCCGTGCTCGGGCCCGCCGAGGGTGGCCTGCCGGGGTGTGCCGCTCGCCGAGCCCAGGCCCTCGACGCGTACTCCCACGAGGCGGATGCGGTCGCCCGGCTGGAGCGCCTCGAACAGGGCCCACGCCGTCTCGAACACCTCGCGAGCCACATCGGTGGGGACGGCGAGCGTGCGTGACCGGTTGACCGTGCGGAAGTCGGCCAGGCGCACCTTGATCGAGACAGTGCGACCGACCTGATCGGACCGGCGGAGCCGGACTCCCACCTTGTCGGACAGTGCGAGCAGCGCGCGCCGGATAACGACCACTTCCGACACGTCTGTGTCGAACGTCACCTCTGCCCCGATCGACTTGTCGACCTGCTCCGGGGAGACGCGGCGCGGGTCGCGCCCCCACGACAGCTCGTGCAGGTGCGCCGCGGCGGCCTCGCCGAGCGACGCGCGCAGCATGCGGACCGGCGCGCGTGCCACGTCGCCGACGGTGTGGAGGCCGAGCCGGCTCAGGGACTCGGCCGCCTTCTCCCCCACGCCCCACAGCGCGGCGACCGGCAGCGGGTGCAGGAAGTCGAGCACCTGATCGGCCGGGACGACCATGAGGCCGTCGGGCTTGGCGCGGGTGGAGCCGAGCTTCGCCACGAACTTGGTGGGCGCCACCCCGACGGAGCACGTGAGGCCGAGCTCGTCGCCGACGCGCTGCCGGACCAGCGCCGCGATCTCGGTGGGACGGCCGAGCAGGCGGCGCGCGCCGGCCACGTCGAGAAACGCCTCGTCGAGCGAGAGCGGCTCGACCAGCGGGGTCATGTCGCGGAAAATGCCCATGACCGTGCGGGAGGCCTCCGAATAGGCCGGCCCGTCGGGCTGGATGAAGACAGCGTGCGGGCACAGGGCTCGGGCTCGGCCGGTGGGCATGGCGCTGCGGACGCCGTATCGCCGGGCCTCGTAGCTGGCGGAGCTGACCACCCCGCGCGGGCCGATGCCGCCGACCACGACCGGGCGGCCGCGCAGCGACGGGTCGCGCCGGACCTCCACCGAGGCGAAGAAGGCGTCCATGTCGACGTGCAGGATCGAGCAGCCGGTGTCGTCGCCGCCCGCACCGAACCCGCCGCTCCCCCGCGGAACGGCCTGACTCCTACCCACGGAAACCCACGAGGAGAAGCTACGCGCCCCGTACGACAAGAAGCGGCACCGTCATCTCGACAGCCGTGTACGAGCCGTGAAACGCGATCATCTTCGCCACGGTCTCCGGCTCGTGCGCCGTGGCCAGCACGACGGCGTGGTCGTTGCAGGCGGCGACCACGTCACCGACCCGTGCCAGGTGCGCCTCGGGCACCGGCCCGAACCAGCCCGCTGCCACCGCCTCCTCGCGCGACACCACCCACGCGGCGTCGCCCAGCACCCCGCGCCACGAGGCCAGCACGTCGTCGCGCGCGCCGGGCAGCGTGTGCAGGTACCGCACGCGCGGCTCGCCGGCGACCACCCGCACCCCGGCGGACAGCCGCGGGTCGGTGTCGATGTCGAAACGCCCTTCCACCGGCACGTCGAGCTGCCCGTGGTCGGCGGTGACCAGCAGCGCGGCGTCGCTGGGCAGGGCGTCGACCAGGCGCGCCAGCACCCCGTCGATTTCGGCGACGGCCGCGCGCCACTGCGGCGAGTCGAGCCCGTAGATGTGCCCGGCCGTGTCGACCGCCGGGTAGTACCCGGCCACCAGCGCCGGACCGTCTCCGTCCAGCAGGGCGTCGAGCATCCCGGCGGCCAGCTCGTCGGCCCCCGCCGCGCCGCGGTAGTCGCCGCCGCGCCAGGCCGCGATGGACAGCCCGCTGCCCGCGTACTCGGGCCGGCTCACCGCGGTCACCGCGACGCCCGCGGCGCGCGCCACCTCAAGCAGCGTGGGCACCGGCTGCCACACCGCCGGGTCGGGGTCGTCGCGCCACTGGCCGTGGTTGAGCACCCGATCGGTGCCGGGCACGTTCAGCGTGAAGGCGAGCAGGCCGTGGGCGCCGGGTGGCGTGCCAGCGCCGAGACTGGCCAGGCCCGCCGGGGTCGTCGAGGGAAAACCACAGGTCAGCTCGCGACCATCGCGAGCCAGGTCGGCCAGCGCGGGCGCGTGGGGGGTCGCCAGCGGGATCTGGTACGCGCCGAGGCCGTCGATCAGCAGGACGGCGACCCGACGAACCCCGTCGAGCCGCTCGCGCAGGCCGAGCACGTCGGCGATGCCGGGGACACCCAGCACGGACAGCACGCTGGGCAGTACCTCGGCGAGGCTGGCTCGCCCGTAAGCCGGACGGACGATGTCCAGAGCGTTCATGGTCGCCGCGCGAAAAGGTGCAGCTGGGCCGCGATGTCCCGGTACGGCGGATGAGCGGCCGCCGCCAGTTCGAGCTCTACAACGGCGTGCGGGTCGGCGTCAGCGACGGCAGCCGGCAGGAGATCCGCGATGACGCGTACCCCATGGATCTCGACCACGTCGAGCCCGGCGGCGCGCAACAGGGCGGCGGCGCTGTCTGCGTCGTATCGGCGCCGGACGGTGTCGCGCCCGGCGACCCGGCCGTCGGGGTCGGCGAGCAGCTCCGCCGCGGCGGCGAGCTGGCCGGTGATCGCGCGGTGCAGCACCGCGGCGGCCTTGCTTGCGACCAGGACGCTCGCGGCGCCACCAGGCCGCAGCGCGGCGGCCACCGCAGCGACGACGCCGGCTGGATCGTCCACCACATCGAGTACCGAGTGGCACAGCACCAGGTCGACGCTGGCCGGCTCGACGTACCCAGCCAGCGCGTCCGCGTCACCCTGCAGCGCGCGTACCCGATCGGCGACCCCTGCCTCGGCGGCCCGGCGCGTGAGCGCGGCGAGCGCGTCCGGACTCGCGTCGACCACCGTGACCCGGTGACCGGCCTCCGCGAGCGGCACCGCGAACCCGCCCGTGCCCCCGCCGGCGTCGAGCACCGTGAGGGACTGGCCTTGGTGGCGATCGAGCTCACGTCGCAGCGCCGCCCAGACCACAGCGGTGCGCGGACCGCTGAGCCGGGGGTGAGTTAGCTCCACCCAACGCAGCCTAGAGCACGTCACCAGGCACGGCTGCGCCCAACGTAGACGTTGCGGGCCCGATAGAAGGTGTCGGCGGACGGGCCGGGTGAGCCGGACGAGCCCTCCATCTGGAGGTTGATGATGAGCCACATCGGCTTGCCGACGAAGTTGCTGCCGCGGTGCTGCCCCTTCCACGCACCGTCGAGGTAGTAGTGGATGTCGACGTCGGTGGCGTTCACCTTGGTCATCCAGATCCGGTACTGGTGCCAGCTGCCCGGCGACGAGACGCCCACGATCGTGTTGTCCCAGGCGCCGTCGTACGTGTTGAACCAGTTCCGCGCGTCCCCCTTGTACTCGAGGATGTCGCTCTCGGGTGGCCAGCTGTTCGCGCCGGTGAGCCAGAACGCCGGCCAGGTGCCGCGCGCGGACGGCGCCTGGAACTCCCCGCGCACCTCGTAGCTGGGGAACTGGTCGTTGACGAGGATCTGGTCCTTGGCGTGTACGGCGCCGGAGTGGTACCGGATCGGCAGGTGCGGATCGTGGGAGCTGTTGCCCTCGTTCCAGTTGATCCGGGTGGCCTTGATGTTGAGCTGGCCGCTGGGCGAGATGTACACGTGGTTGTTGTCGGTGGCGCTCGCGTACATCCGGGCGCTTCCGTTGTGGTCCGAGCCCCACGGGTACCGGAAATTCCATTCGTTCTGGAGCGTCGTGCGGTCGGTGAACGAGCCGTCGATCAAGGTCTCCCAGGTCGCGGCCTCGGCGCGCCCGACCTGCGTGGCGACGCCCACGGCCGCCAGGACGAGAACCGCCGCCAGGGCGGCTCTACCCCTCGGAACCATATCGACCACCTCCAAAATAGAAGAACATCACTATACCCGGCGCGGGAGGGCATTCAGGTCTTGACTATGGTGAGGACGAGGGGGCGCCAATGAGGTCCGTCGCCGAGAAGTTGCTGATCAAGCCGACGCGTTGGCGGTCGACGAGACCTGGTCGGCGCTGCGGTTCAGGCCGCTCGGTCCGGGTGAAGCTCCGTTCACGGGGGACCCATTGATCTACGACGTCCTGTAGTATTCGCGCAGACGCGGCATCGCTCCGGGGGGACACGTCATGACCCGATCTGTCGCCGGGCTCATCACCGGCCGTTGGACCAAGTACCTCGTCATCGCCTTCTGGTTCATCGTCGTAGCTGTCGCCGGCCCGCTCGCCGGCAAGCTCACCGACGTTCAGAGCAACGAAGCCAAATCGTGGCTGCCGGGCAACGCGGAATCGACGGAGGTGCTCGACCGGCAGACCGCGTTCGCCTCGCCCGACACCATCCCTGCGGTCGTCGTCTACGAGCGCGCCTCCGGCCTCACCCCGGCCGACCAGGCCGCCATCGCGGCGGACGCGCAGGAGTACGGCCGGATTCCCGAACTGGACGGGCAGGTCACCGGGCCCATCCCGTCAGAAGACAGGCAGGCCGCCCAACTCCTCGTGCCGCTCAACCTCGGCGCGGAAGGCTGGGAGAAGGCCGGCGCGATCGTCGACGAGATGCGCGCCACGGCGACCGACGGCGCCAACGGGATGACCGTGCACATCACCGGCCCCGCCGGTCAGGCCGCCGACTCCGCTGAGGCGTTCGAGGGCATCGACAGCACGCTCCTGTACGCGGCCGCTGGCGTGGTGATCGTGATCCTGCTGTTCACATACCGCAGCCCCGTCCTGTGGCTGCTACCGGTGATCTCGGCGGGCGTCGCGCTGAGCGTCTCCCAGGCCGTCATCTACCTGCTCGCCAAGCACGCCGGCCTGACCGTCAACGCGCAGAGCGCCGGCATCCTCACCGTGCTCGTCTTCGGCGCCGGCACCGACTACGCGCTGCTGCTAGTCGCCCGATATCGGGAAGAGTTACGCCGGCACGAAGACCGGCACGAGGCGATGGCGTTCGCGCTGCACCGCGCCGGTCCGGCGATCATCGCAAGCGCGGCCACCGTCGCGATCGGCATGCTCTGCCTGCTCTTCGCCGAGACGAACTCCACGCGCGGGCTCGGACCCGTCGCCGCCATCGGCATCGTCGTCGGGCTCGCCGCCATGCTCACCCTGCTGCCGGCGCTGCTCGTCACCGTCGGACGGTGGATCTTCTGGCCGACGCGCCCCCGGTACGGCACCGCCGAGCCCACCACGACCGGCCTGTGGGCCAAGGTGGGCGCCCGCATAGCCGGCGGCCCGCGGATCACCTGGGCCGTCACCGCGATCGTACTGGCGATCATGTCGATCGGCGTGATCCAGCTCGACGCCACCGGACTGACCAACAAGGAGTCGTTCCGCGGCACGCCCGACTCCGTCGTCGGCGAAGACGTCGTGGCCAAGCACTTCGGCGGCGGCGCCGGCAGCCCAGTCATCGTCGTGGCCGACGCGTCGCAGATCACGCAGGTGCGCGCCGCCGTCTCCGGTACGTCCGGCATCACGTCGGTCACTTCACCGGTGGTCCAGGGTGGAGACGGCTTCCTGGAGGCCACGCTCTCATCGCCGTTCGACAGCGAGGAGGCGTACGAGACCATCGACCGGGTCCGCGACGCGGTCCATGCTGTCCCGGACGCGAACGCCCAGGTCGGCGGCACCACCGCGATCAACCTGGATCTCCAGCGGGCGGCCCGCGACGACCGCAACCTGATCATCCCGATCGTGCTCGCCGTGGTATTCGTGATCCTGGCAATCTTGCTGCGCGCCGTCATCGCGCCGCTGGTGCTGATGGCGACCGTGGTGCTCTCGTTCGGGGCGGCGATGGGCGTGAGCGCGCTCGCGTTCAAGTACATCTTCGACTTCGGCGGCGCGGACAGCTCGTTCCCGCTGTTCGTCTTCGTGTTCCTCGTCGCGCTCGGCATCGACTACAACATCTTCCTGATGACCCGCGTACGCGAGGAAGCCAGCCGGCACGGCACCCGGCGAGCCGCACTGATCGGGCTGGCCGCCACCGGTGGCGTGATCACCTCGGCTGGTCTGGTACTGGCCGGCACGTTCCTGGTGCTGTTCACGCTGCCGCTGACGGCGTTCGCGGAGATCGGGTTCGCGGTGGCTTTCGGCGTACTGCTCGACACGATCGTGGTGCGTGCGGTACTGGTGACCGCCCTGAACCTCGACATCGGCCGTTATATGTGGTGGCCCAGCAAGCTGACCCAGGTCCCCGATGCCGCCCCGGAGCCCGCCGAGCCGTCGCTGACGGGCGCCCGCTCCACCCCCGACTAACCGCCGACCGCGCCTGGTCCCGTACTCCGCAGTGGTCCCGATCCGCGCCATTCGCAGACCGTGGGCGCGCGGCGGTCCGCACGGCGCGGTCCACGGACGCGGGCGCACGGCCCGGACCGTGGGCGCACGGCGCACGGTTCACGGCGCGGACCGTGGGCGCGGCGGCGCAGCGCGGACCGTGGGCGCGGCGGCGCAGCGCGGACCGTGGGCGCG
>NZ_JAIBNX010000305.1 GCF_026130045.1 Micromonospora sp. CPCC 205371 | reverse complement strand
CCGACCTCAGCCGTCCCGTACCCGGACTCACCCCTCCCTGTTCACAGTTCCCGCCAGGGGGGCAGCCACTCGGCGGGCGAGCCGTCCTCGGCGGTCACGCCCTTGTAGGGGCGGCCGGCGAGGTATGCGGTGACCTCCGCCGGGTCGCCGTCTATCCGCGGCACCGTCCCGGCGCGCTTGGTCAGGATGTCCTCGCGCAGCGCCGAGAGGAACTCCGGGGGCAGGTCCGCGAACGAGATGCCGGTGTCGAGGTCGACGGCGTGCACCATCACCTCACGGCTGCGCATCCACGCGGTCTCGCTCGCCGGCACGGTCCGCCCCTGCGCGGTCACGACCTCCGCCCGCCACTGCTCGTCCGTCATCGAGGCCAGCGCGCCGTCCAGCGCCCGGGCCGACCGCTCGAACCACGTGGTGACGCGCGCGCCGGGCAGCTTCGCGCCCGCCTCGATGTCCGCGGTGCGCTGTTCCGGCGAGCTGTACATCGGTGTCGGCTCACCGGTACGCGCCCAGCGCAGCAGGTTTCCGATGGCCTCGGCGTTGCCGGCCAGGTGCGCCACGACGTGCTTGCGGCTCCAGCCGGGCAGCAGCGACGGCTCGCCGTACGCCGCCTCGTCGAGGCCGGCGACGGCCCTACGGCAAAGAGCTGTGCCCTCCGCGACCCACGCCAGCGCCGTCGGCAGGTCCCTCACCGCGTCACCTCCACCTGGCTGCGGTACAGGTCGAGCTTGGTGAACACCGGTGCGTCCGAGAACTGGAACAGGTCGAGCCCACCCGAGTCGGAGTCGGACGCGGACGCCTCGGACGTGATCGACAACGGCATCCAGGACGGGACCACGAACAGGTCGCCACGCCGCACCGACCAGGAGGCGTCGCCGACGCCGACCCGGCCCGAGCCGTCGAACACCTGGTACACCGACGACCCGGTCTCGCGGCGCGGAGCGGTCTGCGTGCCGGCGCGGACGCGGTGAAACTGCGCGCGGATCGTCGGCAGCACGTCCCCGGCGGTGCTGGGGTTGGTGTACCGCACCAGCGCGTGGCCGGGCTCGACGGTGCCCGGGTACCCCTCGCGCTCCAGCTCCAACTGGTCGGCCAGGGCGGCGTCGGTGTCCTCCCAGCGGTACCGCAGCAGCGGGCTCCCCGCGCTCGGCCGGAGCCGCGAGACCGGCGCCAGCCCCGGGTGCCCCCACAGCCGCTCTGCGCGGCAGCGATCCGGCGTCGCGTGCTCCGCCTCGGTCAGCTCGTCCCGCCCGAAGTCGAAGAACTGCCCCTCCACGTCGTACTGGAACGGGATGTCGAGCCCGTCGATCCAGGCCATCGGCGCGCCGGCCGCGTTGTGGTGCGCGTGCCAGTTCATGCCGGCCTGCGGCAGGAAGTCGCCGCGGCGCATCGGCACCGGGTCGCGCTCGACGACCGTCCAGACGCCCTCACCCTCCACCACGAACCGGAAGGCGTTCTGGGTGTGCCGGTGCTCCGGCGCGTTCTCGCCGGGCATCAGGTACTGGATGGCCGCCCACAGCGTCGGCGTGGCGTACGGCCTGCCGCCCAGGCTCGGGTTGGCCAGCGCGATCGCGCGCCGCTCGCCGCCGCGGCCGACCGGTACGAGGTCGCCCGAGCGGGCGGCCAGGTCGACGAGGGTCTTCCACTCCCACAGGTACGGCCGCGCCTTGGAACGCGGGTGCGCCGGCATCAGGTCGCCGATCCGGGTCCACAGCGGCACCAGCAGCGCCTTCTCGAAGCCCCGGTACAGGTCTTCGAGCTCCGGGGTCACCGGCGGCTGATCCGGTCGGTCCTCGGCCCTCAGCGTCACAGGGGACTCGGTCATGCGCCGCCGCCCGCAGCCGACACAAAGCGGAGGGAGCGCAGCGACCGAAGCGACTGTCGGCTACAGGGCGGCTTCGGGGCGCGTGACCCGCGCGAGCGGAGGCGAGCGCCAGATAGCTCGGTCATACAGCCACCGTGGTCCGGGGTGCTGCTCGGGAACAGTAGATTCTGTTGAGCGGAACAGCGAAGCGAGTGATCACCGTGGCCAAGCCCATGAAGAACCCGCCGGCGTACGGCGTGACCAGCGTCGACCACGCTCTGCAACTGGCGGTGATCCTCCAGGTCGAAGGCCCCCTGACGGTCTCCGAGGCGGCGAGCCGGCTCGGCGTTGCCCGCTCCACCGCGCACCGGCTGCTCTCCACGCTCGTGTACCGCGACTTCGCCGTCCAGAACGAA
This sequence comes from Micromonospora sp. CPCC 205371, assembly GCF_026130045.1. Taxonomy (GTDB): domain Bacteria; phylum Actinomycetota; class Actinomycetes; order Mycobacteriales; family Micromonosporaceae; genus Phytohabitans. The sequence goes on along the minus strand of NZ_JAIBNX010000305.1, from coordinate 5,140 downwards.
GACCGCAGCTACCGCGCCGGCCCGGTACTGGAGATCGCCGCACAGACACAGTCGAACGTCTCCGCCATCCGCGCGGCGGCCCTCGGCCCGCTGCGTACCCTCGTCGACGCCCTCGACGAGACGGCGAACGTCAGCATCCGCACCGGCCGGACCATCCGGTTCATCGCCGCGGTCGAGTGCACGCAGGCGCTGCGGGTCGGCAGCCGCGAGGGCATGGTGCTCCCGGCGCACCTGGCCACCGGCGGCCTCGTGATGCTGGCCGCCTTGAGCGACGACGACCTCGCCGCGCTGTACGCCTCCCCGCCGGCCAACGGCTCCGACGAGCGCCCGGACCTCGCGCGGCTGCGCACCGAGCTTCGCGCCGTCCGGCGCAGCGGCGTCGCCCTCAACCTGGAACGCTCGGAGCGGGGCGTCGTAGCCGTCGGTCGCGCCGTGACGAACGCCAGCGGCGAAACCGTCGCCGCGGTCTCGGTCTCCATGCCGAGCGTCCGCCACTCCCCGGCCCGTTTGAAGGAGGTAGTGGCCGCCCTGACCGCCGCGTCCCACTCCATCTCCGCCGCGCTTTAGGAACGCCCCGAGACGTCCGGCCGCCTCCAGGAGCCCGTTGGTTGCCTCGTGTGACGAAGATCCGCTTCTGAAACGGGAGCGCGGCCGCATCGCGTGATCGCGGCAGGAGGACCGCGCTTGTGGTGGCCCTCCTGCACCTCGCGGGGTCCGGCCCCGCCCCCCCGCCCCCGCCTCCGGCGTGGTCGGCGCCGACCGCGCCCACGCGCCCGCCGAGCCCGTCGCCCACTCGCTCTTCGACGCCCGTGGCCATCGAGGAGCCCATCGAGTACCCCGAACGCGGCGCCGGGACCTGGATGGTCGCCGCCGGGCAGAGCCGCACCGCGGGCCGGTCCGGCACCCTGATGCGGTACCGCGTCGCCGTCGAGCGGGGCATCCGCAACATCGATCCGGCCGCGTTCGCCAGCGCCGTCGAGCAGACCCTGGGCGACCCGCGCGGCTGGACCGGTGACGGGCGGTGGCGGCTGCGCCGGGTCGGCCCCGGTTCCCCCTACGACTTCATCGTGTACCTGGCCACCCCGGCCACGCGCGACAGGCTCTGCGCCAGCGGGTACGACCGGTACACGTCGTGCCGCAACGGCGCGAGCGTGGTGATCAACGTGGCCCGCTGGGTGCACGGGGTGCCGCACTACGGCGCGCCGCTCGAGGTCTACCGGCAGTACCTGGTCAACCACGAGGTCGGCCACCGCCTGGGCAACGGCCACGAGAAGTGCCCCAAACGGGGCCGGCCCGCGCCGCTCATGCAGCAGCAGACGCTCGGCCTGCACGGCTGCCTCGCGAACCCCTGGCCACTGGTCGACGGCGAGCGGTACCACGGCCCGTCCGGCGCCTACAACGACCCGCTGCCGGAACGGTGAAACGAAACCGGCCGCTGATCGCGTGTAGAGGACGGGAGGAACATGATCTCGTTCGACGACTTCGTCGCGGCCCGCGCTCCGGCGCTGCTCCGCTTCGCCTACCTGCTGTGCGGTGACCGCCACCTCGCGGAGGACATGCTGCAGGAGGTACTGGCGCGCGGGTACCGGCGGTGGGATCGGATCGCGCCGAGCGGGCCGCCCGAGGCGTACCTGCGGCGGGCGATCCTGCGCGAGTACCTGTCCTGGCGGCGGCGCCGGGCCAGCACGGAGGCCGTCGTCGCCGTCGTACCCGACCGCGCCGGCGCCGGGCACCTGGAGGACGAGTTGGCCGTACGGGACGAGATGTGGGCCCTGCTGGCGACCCTGCCCCGCACCCAGCGGGCCGTACTGGTCCTGCGCTACTACCTCGATCTGCCCGACGGCGACATCGCCGACCTGCTCGGCTGCGCGGTGCCGACGGTGCGGGTCACCGCCTTCCGAGCCCTCACCGCGCTTCGCAACCAGCTCTCGCCGTCACCTGTCACGGAGGCACGCAATGGATGAGATCGAGGACCTCCTCCGGTCCACCCTGGTGCGGCGGTCCGACGAGGTCACCCCGGGCGCCGATCTCGCCGATCGGGTCCGGCGGCGGTCCCGGCGCGCCCGCCGGCGTACCCAATCTGTCGTCGCCGCCGCGGTGGCCGCGGCCGCGCCCCTGCTCGCGCCCCCCGCGCCCGCCGGCTTCTTGCGGCCCTCGGCGGACGCCGAGCCGGCGGCCGAGCCGTCACCGGCCATCCAACCGTTCCCGTTCCTGCCCCGGCTCGCGCCGGTCGGTTTCGGCGCCCCGGTAGCCGAGATCGAGGCCGGCCATCCGGTGCTGCGCCAGACGAGCGCGGACGGGCGGTGGCTGGCCGTCTCGGTCACCCCGAAACCGCCGGCCGGCCCGGGCGAGCCGGCGAAGACGTGGCGGCAGCACGAGGTGCGTGGCCGTTCCGGCACGCTGACGGTGGGCACCACCACGGCATTGACCTGGCAGGAGCAGCAGGGACGCTGGGTCCGCGTCGAGGCGGACGCCCGCGTCGAGGTCAGCCTGCTGACCGCGTACGCCGAGGGCCTCGACGGCGCCGGTAGCGTGCCGGTGCGGGTGCCGTTCGACCTCGACGTCACGCCGAAGGGCCTGGTACTGGACACCGTGACGAGGGCCGTCATGGTGTACCGGCCGCCGGACGTGCCGGCGACCGCCGACTTCGTGGACAAGCTCGTGGTGAGCCTGTCTCCGGTGAAGCAGTTCCCCAGCACCGGCCGGCCGGCCACGGTGGGCCAGCGGTCCATGCGGATCAGCGTTAGCGACCTGGCCACCATGGTGTACGTCGACCTGGGCGACGGCCGGATGCTGGAGATCCAGGCCCCCGCGCGGACCGGCCTGGACGAGGAGTGGCTGATCGCGTTCGCGGCCGGCGTCTATCCGACCGCCGACGCGACGGTCTCCAAGGGCTAGGTCTTGCGTGCCAGCAGGGCGAAGGAGTTGGGCAGGCGGCCGCCCCACGCCGCCGCCGATACGCCGCCCGCGCGCCAGAACGGTTCCGGGTGTTCGCTGAGGTGCAGGATCTCCATGCCGGCGGCGGCCACGGTGGTGACGATCTGCCCGAGGGTCCACTGCCACTCCACCGCCCCGTTTCCGGGAAAGGTGTCGTTGACGTGTGCGCGGCCGAAGTAGCTGCGGTCGGCCCGGATGCGCGGCTCGTCCTCGTCCCACGTCCAGAGGGGCACGGCCGGATGCGCCTCGTAGACGAAAAGGTGCCCGGCCGGGCGCAGCACGCGCGCCACATCGCGGGCCCACGCCACCAGATCGGGCATCCAGATCAGCGCGCCCTTGCCGGTGTAGACGAGGTCGGCGCACGTACTGGCCAGCGGCATCCCGGGGACGGCCGCGATGACGTACCGGCAGGGGGCGCCCAGCTCGTCCGCGCGGCGCTGGGCCGCCCCGACGGTCACCGAGCTGTAGTCGACGCCGACCACGGACCTCGCCCCGGCCCGCACCAGGGCGATGTCGTCGAGGCCGTGGCCGCTCTGCGGATGTACGACGGCGGGCGACCTGCTCAGCACCTCGCGCAGCAGGTCGCGTTCGATGTCGACGAGCTCCGAGCCGGTCGCCGCCTGCGCCAGGTGGTCGTCGTACTCGTCCACGTACTTGTGAGCGGCCGTCTCCCAGGCGCTCCGGTTCGCTCGCGTCGTCGAGTCCATCGGCTCAGCGTAGGAAGCCGAGCACCGTCCCGACGAACTCCTGGGGGCGCTCGAACATCACCAGGTGACCGGTGTCGATCTCGGCGTACGCGCTGCCCGGGATGGCTTCGTGCACCTGCCGGGCGCGCTCGACCGGCACGACCTGGTCGCGGGTGAGGCCGACGACGAGCGTGGGCGCGCTGATCTTCGGCAGCAGCTCGCGCACGTCGGCGACCAGGTCGAGCTCCATGTGCCGGCGCATGCCCGGCGTGATCGGCGGCGCGCCGGCGAGCAGCCCGGCGACGCCCTGCTCGCCGAGGCTGCTCAGAAACGGGGCGCTCAAGCAGTTCAACTGCAGGAAGCGGTTGAACAGATCGTGGTCGGTACGTTCGAGCCGCATCCACAGGTCGATGGCGAGCTGGTGGCGGGCGTCGTCCGGCCCTGGCCAGCCGGCGACCAGCACCAGCCGCCGCACCAGGTCAGGATTGTTGGCGGCGACCGTCGCGGCGACCATGGCGCCGAGCGAGTACCCCACCAGGTCGACGGGCCCATCGACGGCGTCCCGGGCGGCGGCCGCGACCTGCTCGGCCAGCAGATCGAGCGTGAGCGGCCCGTCGTCGGGGGCGGTGGTCTGCCCGCCGCCGGCGTAGTCGGGCAGGACCACGGTGCTGCCGGCGAACGCGTCGACGAGATGGCCGAAGTTGCCCAGTGCCGGAAGGCCGGTGCCGGCCACCAGCACGAGGCCCGGGCCGCTGCCCGCGACGGTGTACTCCACGGTGGTGCCGGCGACGGTGGTGGTCGGCATGCTGGTCCTCCCTCGACTTTGGTCGACACTACATTTGCGTACGCAACCCAAAGTGTCAACCATCGTGGCCTACCGCGGCGAGATCCATGAATCGGGTCGGTCTGGACCTCTAGTCGAGGTTGATGACGCGCGGACGGACTGCCCGCGCGGGCCCGCCGTGGTCGGAGTAGTCAGGGGCGTGCGCCAGCCGCGTCACCGCCTCGGTCGTGATCTCCGCTAGCGGCGCGGCGAGCGAGCGGTCGGCCGCCAGCAGGTCTGCCAGCCGGGCGCGCCAGATGCCAGCCTCGACGTGGGGCGCGTCAGGGCGCGGGCTGCTCCACAGTCGGTCTCGGGACTCCACCAGCGCCGCCGCGTGGGTCGGACCCAGCCTGGCGGCCATCTGGCCGTGGAGCCAGCCGAGCACCTGGACCGAGCCCAGCGCTCGCACCACCACCCGTGCGGCGTCCCAGGCCAACCGTTCACGATGGAGCACTTGCGTCGACATGCTGGACCACCCCTGGCCCGCCCCGATCGCCACCAGCCACCATTGAACGGCGCCGACCGCCCGTGGGCCGGAGGCCCGGGCCCCGCGCCGGTCCGCCAGCGCGCGGTGTCGGCTCGACGCCGCAGTCTTGGCGGCGCGGCGGGCATCGCGCCGGGGTGCCAGCGCGACGCTGGCGGTTCGCCGTCGCGCGCGCCGGGACGCCGTTGGGTGGGGACGCCAGCGCAAGCT
>NZ_JAIBNX010000304.1 GCF_026130045.1 Micromonospora sp. CPCC 205371 | reverse complement strand
GATCAAGGGCGAATGCACGCGGAAAAGAGATCGAACCACGTGCATTTGCCCTTGATCGGCGGGAGTCGGGAGGAGCGCGCGGCGCGGGCGAGCGCGGCGCGGCGAGCGCGGCGCGGCGAGTGCGGGCGGGGCGGGCTAGGTTTGGATGCTTGCTGCTACCTCTTCGGCCGCCGCGCGGGTCTCGGCCTCGTGGCTGCGCTGCGACTGCGCGGTCAGCACAAGGCAGCGCTCGGTGCCGAACGGCACCACCCAGTGGCCCTGCCACCAGGGCGTGCCGTCGTGCTCGTAGGCCAGCTCGACGACCGTGCCGGCGCCGCGCGCACGCCGGTCGACGACGACCTGCTCGGGCCCGACCAGCGCGTACGGGTCTGCGACGCTCTGCCGGGGCACCGGACCCTGCGGGTAGATCGTCGCCCCTCCCGGCCCGCGCAGGTAGAAGGGCGTGTGGTCTTCCGGGTCGTGTGACGAGGCGACGCTGAATCCGAGCGGCCACCGCACCTGGAACAGCGAGGTCTCCACAACCCAGTGGGTGTGCTCGGGGCCGACGGCGACGTCGACGACGCCACCGGCGTCGTAGAAGCCGGGATGGATCACCGCTTCGAGGGCGCCTTCGGATGTCCACCGGGTCGCGCGCACACTGCCGTCCGGGTCGCGGGCGAAGGCGTACGGCCAGTGCGGCAGCAGGACCATTCCGTATCCAGCCAGCCGGGCGAGCACGTGAGTCACAGGGGCGGAGCCTAGCCCGTCGAGCGACCGTGCAGGACGAGGGACCAGATCAGGGCGCCGAAGGCACCCGTGCTCGCGACCGCACGCACCACGTTCCAGCGCACCCACTTGGCCTCGTCGAACCGCTCGCGCACGGCCGCCAGGTCGCTGATCGTGTCCGGTGCGCCGGCCGCTCTCAGCGCGTCGTTGAGCGGCACGTTGATCGCGAACGTGATGATCACCACCAGCAGATACAGCAGTGTCGCGGCGATGAGCCACGGCAGCGCCGACCGCGCATCCTTGCCGAAGCTGAGCGCCAGGGCGGTGGCCGTGAACACGAGCGCGCCCATGAACGTCAGCAGGAACAGCGGGTTGAGGATCGACTTGTCGACCTGCTGGAAGGCGCCGACGAAGGTGCGGTCGTCGGTGCGCCCCAGGCCGGGCATGAACGCGTACGCGTACACCTGGAATATCCCGGACATGATGCCGACCGTCAGCGTGGCCAGCACCAGCGCGACACCTCGCAACCCCAGCATGATGTCAGGAAACCACAGCGGCCTTTCACATGTCTGTCCCGGCGTCGATCGCCGCGATCGCCTCCTGCACCTCCAGCACGTGCGGGTCGTTGAACTCCTTGAGCGTCGCCAGGGCCGCCGCCCACACGCCCCGGGCGAGTGCCGCGTGCCCGGCCCGGTGCAGTGTGCGCCCGACGTCGGTGAAGACCATCGCCTCCAGCCGGCGGTTGTCCTGCCGCCGGTACGTCGAGACGGCCTGCCGGAAGGCCCGCAGCGCGTCTCGGTGCCGGCGCAGCGCGGTGTACGCCTTGCCGAGGTGATGCTGATTCATGGCCTCGGTGTTGGCGTCGCCGATCTCGCGGTTGATCTCTTCCGCCCGGTGGTGGCACGCGATGGCCCGGTCGTGCTCACCGCCGGCCGACAGCGCGACCCCGAGGTTGTCGAGGTTGAGCGCCCGGCCGCGGTCGTATCCGATGATCTCGCACCGCGACAGCGCCAGTTCCGCGTACCGCCGGGCGGCGAGGTGGTCACCCCGGTCGGCGTACATCAGCCCGAGGTTGCCCAGCGCCATGGTCTCGCCGCGCCCGTGGCCGGCGTCCCGGAAGCAGTCCAGCGCCCGCCGCACATTCTCGATCGCCGCGTCCGGGTCGCCCTTGAGGTAGTACATGGAGCCGAGCGCGTTGCGCACGTATCCCTCGCCGGTGCGCTCGCCGGCCGACTTGGCGGCCCGCACCGCCACCTCGTGCAGCTCGATGGCGTCCCGCCACGCGATCCGCCGGTCGAAGAACGTGGCGAACGCGGTCACGATCCGCCACGCGTGCCCGCCCCAGCCGTTCGTGGCGGCCCACGACACCACCGCCCGCAGCGTGTCGTACTCCCGCTCGAACCAGGCCATCGCCGCGCCCGCGTCCGGGAAGTCCGGCGGCGTCACCCGCGGCTCGTACGGCGCCACGAAGTCGCGCCGCCGATGCGGCAGCAGGTGGATGTCGGCGTGCACGGCGGCGTGCAGGTACCAGTCCATGACCCGGCCGACCGCCGCCTGCCGCTCCTCGGGAGTGTCGTGCCGCGCGGCCTGCTCGGTCGCGTACCAGCGGATCAGGTCGTGCAGTTCGTACCGCTGCGGCCGCGGCTCGCGTACCAGGTGCGCGGCGACGAGCTGCCCCAGGGCCTGGCGGGCCAGCCGCACCGGCACGCCGGCCAGCGCCGCCGCCGCGTCCAGCCCGATGTCGCCGGCCGGGTGCAGCCCGAGCTTGCGGAACATGGCCGCGGCCGCGTCGCCGAGCGCCCGGTACGACCAGGACAGCGCGGCCCACAGGTCGGCGTGCGGGTCACCGCCACCGGAGAGGTCCGAGACGTCCCCGAACACCTCGAAGCGCATCCGCTCGTCGACCAGCGCCTGCACGACCTCGGTGAGTCCGCCGACGCCTTGCGCCCGCTCGGCGACGATCGCCAGGGCGAGGGGCAGGCCATCGCACAGCTCGACGAGGCGGGTCGCGGCATCCCGTTCGGCGGCCACCCGGTCTGGGCCGAACGCGGCCGCCAGCAACGACAGCGCCTCGCGTGGCTGCAGCGGGCCGAGCGTCACCCGGTGCGCGCCGTCCCTGATGGACAGCCCGCCGAGCCGGTTGCGGCTCGTGACGATCACCAGGCTGTCGCCGCCGGGCAGCAGCGACCGTACCTGGTCCTCGTCGCGGGCGTTGTCGAGCAGCAGCAGGACCCGGCGGCCGGCGAGCGTGCCGCGCAGCAGCGCCGCACGCTCCTCGACGTTCGGAGGGATCACATCGTTGCGTACGCCCAGCCCGCGCAGCAGCGTCTCGACCGCTGACGACGCCGACACCGGCTCGCCCGGGCCGTGGCCGCGCAGGTTGAGGTAGAGCTGAACGTCCGGGTACGCGGACGCCATCTTGTGCGCCCAGTGGACCGCGAGAGTGGTCTTGCCGATGCCGGGTGCGCCGTCGATCGCCACCACGTGCGTGAGCCGGCGGCCCTCGCCGTCCATGACCGGGCGCAGCGCGTCGAGGTGTGCCATCTCGGCGCGACCGCTGAAGTTCGCCACGTCGTGCGGGAGTTGCCGGGTGGCGGTCGCCAGCGGCGTGGCCGCGCCGTCGAGCAGTACCCGCTGGTGGGTGCGCTGCAGCGCCTCGCCCGGCTCGATGCCGAGCTCGTCGATCAGGATGGCGCGCACCCGCCGGTACGCCTCCAGGGCCTCGGCGCGCCGGCCGGAGCGGTGCAGCGCGTCGATCAGCCTCAGCCACAGCGACTCGCGGGTCGGGTACTGGCGGGTCAGGTCGCGTAGCTCGGGCACCAGGGCGCCGGGGTTGCCGGTCTCCAGGTCGAGGTCGATCCGCCGCTCGGTGGCGGCGAACCACTCTTCGCGCAGCCGGGGCACCACCTCACGCTCCAGCCAGCTCGACTCGACCCCGGCGAACGGCTGCCCGCGCCACAGCGCCAGCGCCGGCCGCAGGGTGTCCGGCTCGGCCATCAGCTCGCGGAACCGCCACAGGTCGATCCGGTCCGGCGGCACCAGCAGCCGGTACCCGCCCGAGTTGGTCTCGATGAGGCCCTGCCCGAGCAGCCGGCGCAGCCGGGCCACGTACGTGTGCACGGTCGCGCGCGAGTGCACCGGCATGCGCTCGGGCCACAGCCGCTCGGCGAGCGTGTCCGCCGCCACCGACCGGCCCACCGACACCAGCAGTGACGCCAGCAGCACCCGCATCTGCCCAGCCGGCACCGGCACCGGACGGTCGCCGTCGTGGATCTCCCAAGGCCCCAGAACCAGGAAACGTACGTCGCGCCCGCTCATCGTCCCCCCGAAGTGAAGCGCTCACGCTCAGCCAACCACGGGGGCCGCACACAAATGCGCATACATCAACGCAGCGTCAGCGCCTGCTCCACTCCGGTCTCCCGGCGATCGCGCGGCGTGTCGGAGGGTGACGCTACGGTCTGGGGTGTGCTGATCGGACGCGACCATCCCGCCGCGGTGCTCGGCGCCGAGATCAGCCGGGCCGCCGGCAGCCACGGCGGCCTGGTGCTGGTCACGGGCGAGGCCGGCATCGGCAAGACCACACTGGTCACTCGCGCCGTCGAGCAGGCTCGCGAGTCGGGCGCGCTCGTGCTCAGCGGCGCCTGCTGGGATTCCGGCAGCGCACCGGGTTACTGGCCGTGGACGCAGGTGGTGCGCGGGCTGCGCCGGGGTGCCACGCCCGAGGAGTGGGCGGCCGCCGACGAGGTGGCCGGCGACGGGCTCGCGGTGCTGCTCGGCGACGCGGCGGCCGGTCCGGCACCCGAGGGCTTCCTGCTGTACGACGCCGTGACCAGCGCGCTCGTCGCGGTGTCTCAGCACCGTCCGGTCGTCGTGGTCCTCGACGACCTGCACTGGGCCGACACCGCGTCGCTGCGCCTGCTGGAGTTCGCCGCGCAGCACACCTGGTTCGAGCGGCTGCTGCTGATCGGCACCTACCGCGACGCCGAGGTCGAGGCCGCCGAGCACCCGGTGCGGCCGTTGCTGATGCCGCTCGTCGCGCGGGCCACCACGGTGTCGCTCACCGGCCTGACACGCGACGAGGTGGGTGCGCTGATGGCGCAGACCGTCGGCCGACAGCCCGACGACGCCCTGGTCACCGAGGTCCATCGACGCACCGGAGGCAACCCGTTCTTCGTCGAGCAGACCGCCCGGCTCTGGCACAGTGGCGGCACCGTCACCGCGATAGCCCCCGGCGTGCGCGACGCGCTGCGCCGCCGGCTGTCGCTGCTGCCACCGCCGGTCGCCGGGGTGCTCGCCACCGCGGCGGTGCTCGGGCGCGAGTTTCACCGGCAGGTGCTGGCGGCCAGTGCCTCCATGCCCGTGCCGCACGCCGACCGGCTGCTCGACCAGGCCGTCGCGGCGCGATTGGTGGTGGCGCTGGGCGGCGGCCGGTTCGCGTTCGCGCACGACCTGGTGCGCGAGACGCTCTACGGCGAGCTCGACGAGGCCGCGGCGCGTGCCCAGCACGCCGCCGTGGTCCGGGCCGTCGAGCGCACGCCCGCGCTAGCCGCCGCGCTGGTCCCGGCCGACGGGGCCCGGCACGCCTACCTGGCGTGCGACGACCTGCCCGCCGAGCAGGTCGTCGACCTGCTGCTCGCCGCCGGCCGCGACGCCGGCAGCCGCATGGCCAGCGACGAGGCGATCGGGCATCACCGCCGGGCATACGAGCGGGCCGCACACGCCGACCCGCGCCGCCGGGTCGTGATCGCCCTGCACCTGGCCTCCGACCTGCACCACAACGACCTCACCGGCTTCTGGCCGATCATCGAGGAGGCCGCCGGTCTCGCCCGCCAGATCGGCGACCCGCACCTGCTGGCCCGGGTGGCGCTCACCCTGCACCGGATCGACTCGCCTAACGCCCCGCGGGACCTCGCTCTCGACCTGCTCGGCGAGGTGCACCGGGCGCTCACCGGCGAAGATCCCACCGAGCCACCCGACCGCCTGGTGCCCTCCCTCGCGCTCCGGCTCGCCGACGCGGCCCGTGACAGCGGCGACGACGACTCGCTCGGCCTCGCGCTGTGGGCCCTGCACGACGCCGTCTGGGGGCCGGGCACCGCCGTCGACCGTGCCGCACTCACCGAGGAGCTGATGGCCGTCGCCCGCCGCCTCGGCGACCGCGGCATGGAGTACTTCGCCGCGTCGTTCCGCTGGGTGGCGCTGCTGGAGCGGGGCGATCCCGCCTACCTCGACCAGTACCGGGCGTTCCTGACCCTGACCGCGCGCGAGGGCAGGCCCCGCTCGGCATTCGCGTCCGCCGTCGACACCAGCATCATCGCCACGATGACCGGCCGCTTCGCCGACGCCGAGGCCGCCCTCGACAAGGCAGTGCAGTCGTTCGCCGAGCACAGCCACCCCCACTTCCAGTACGTCGCCGGGCACCTGCGCTGGGCGACGTGGCTGCTGCAGGGCCGATTCGACGACCTCGCCGCGCTGCACCCCGGGCTGGTCGAGGCCGGGCACCCGCACGTCGACATGCTCGCCGGCATCGTGGCCGCGCATTCCGGCGACTCCGGCACCGCCCTCGCGCACCTGACCACGATGACCGCCAGCGGGCGGAAGCCACCACGCGACTTCACCCCGATGTGGCTGCGCTTCCAGGCCCAGGTCGCGGCGGCCAGCGACGACGAGGCGCTGCGCGAGCGGGCCCACGCGGCCCTCGCGCCGTACCGCGGCGAGTGGCTCGTCTCGCTGTACGGGTGCGACGTGGGCGGCCCCGCCGACCTGTGGCTGGGAGTGCTGGACGCCGCCTCCGGCCGCCACGACGAGGCGGTCGCCGCCCTCACCGCCGCGGCCGAATCCGCCGACCGTCTCCAGTCCCGCCCCTGGTCCGTCGAGTCCCGCGCGCACCTCGCTCACGTCCTCCTCGACCGCGACGCTCCCGGCGACGCCAAGGCCGCCGCGACGCTGATCGACGACGTCGAGAGCGAGGCCGCCGACATGGGCATGCGGCACGTGGTCGAGCGGGTCCGGCGGCTGCGCACCGAGGCACCCGCCCCCGCGCCAAACGAATTCCGCCGCGACGGCGCGGTGTGGTCACTGCGATACGCCGGCGCGCACGCCCACATGCCCGACGCGAAGGGTCTGCACGACCTGCGCCACCTGCTCGGCCACCCCGGCACCGACATCCCGGCCGTGCTCCTGCTCAGCCCCGAGGGCGGAGCGGTGGCCGTCGCCGTCGGCCGGATGGGCGGCGACGACATCCTCGACGACGAGGCCAAGGCACACTACAAGCGCCGCCTGAGCCAGCTCGACGACGAGATCGACCGCGCCGCCGCGCGCGGCGACGACGCGCGCGCCACCGAGGGGGCCGCCGGGCGGCAACCCCCCATCGGGGGCGCGCGCGCGGGGGCGGGGCGGGGCGGGCGCAGCCGCCGCTTCGGCGACGAGGCCGAACGCGCGCGAAAGACGGTGACCGCCCGCATCCGCGACACGCTCCGCCGCCTCGACCAGGTCCACCCAGCCCTGGCCACCCACCTCCGCGAGACCATCTCCACGGGCGCCACCTGCGCCTACAGCCCGCCCGCCCCCACTCAGTGGCGCCTCTAACCCCGCCCGCGCCACGCCCGCCGTGCGCTGCCCCGCGCCAGCGCCACGCCCGTCCCGCGTCGCGCCGCGCCGCGCCGCGCGCCGCCCTCCCA
>NZ_JAIBNX010000303.1 GCF_026130045.1 Micromonospora sp. CPCC 205371 | reverse complement strand
GCTTCCGGCTCGGCCGTCAGCACGTACGCGCGCAGGTCGACGGCCGCCAGCATCGCCACCGCGCGGCTGGTCGAGCCGAGCAGCCGGGCGGCCGCCGACACATCCCGCCAGTCTTCGGGCAGTTCCAGGCGTTCGACGTGGGAGTGGGCGAGCAGCAGGTCGAGCACGTGCCAATGGTCTCGGTCGAGCTGGCGGGCGCCGTCGATGAGGCAGATGTCGGGTACTGCGATGCCGGCGTCCTCGTCGGCGACCTCCGCGATGATCTCGCCGACGGCGACGTTGCCCAAGCCGTACGCGGCGACGGCAGTGGCGTCGAGGACGAGCCGTATGGGCGGCTCGGTCACGCGGCGTCGGCGCGGCGGTATTGCTCGTCGAGCCGCTTCCACGCCTCGGGCGTCATCCGCTGCTCGGCGGCGCGCAGCTTGGCGCGCGCCCGGGCCTTGCCCTCGGGCGTCACGGCGATGCCGGCCTCGGCGAGCATCCGCTCGGTCTCGGCTCGGGTGTGCTGCGCGCTCATAGCGATCAGAGTACCGCGCCCGATCCCCAACGCGCGCCCCAGACGCCGCGGTCAGCCCACCGGGTACGAACCGGCACAGGAAGATCGTCACCGGTCACGTGGACAGCACGCCGCCTCGGCTAGGCGAACGCCTCCGGCGGGGGGCAGGCGCAGACGAGGTTGCGGTCGCCGTACGCGCCGTCGATCCTGCGCACCGGTGGCCAGTACTTGGTGGCGCGGTCCACTCCGGATGGGTACGCGGCCAGCGACCTCGGGTACGGGTGGTCCCACTCGTCGGCGGTCACCATGGCGGCGGTGTGCGGCGCGTTCCGCAGCGGATTGTCCGCGCCCCATGAGGAAGCGGATGCGATCTCCGCACGGATCGCGATCATCGCGTCGCAGAACCGGTCGAGCTCGGCCAGGTCCTCGGACTCGGTGGGCTCGACCATCAGCGTGCCGGCCACCGGGAACGACATCGTCGGCGCGTGGAAGCCGTAGTCGATCAGCCGCTTGGCGACGTCGTCGACGGTGACGCCGGTGGCCTTGGTCAACGGCCGCAGGTCCAGGATGCACTCGTGGGCGACCAGGCCCTTGTTGCCGCTGTACAGCACCGGGTAGTGGGCGCGCAGCCGGGCCGCCACGTAGTTGGCCGCCAGAACCGCCACACCGGTGGCGCGGGCGAGCCCGTCGGGGCCCATCATCCGCAGGTACGCCCACGAGATCGGCAGGATTCCCGCACTCCCAAAAGCCGCGGAAGACACAGAAGACGGCAGGTACGGCGCCAGGTGCTCGCGGACCGCGACCGGCCCGACGCCCGGCCCGCCCCCGCCGTGCGGGATGCAGAACGTCTTGTGCAAGTTCAGGTGCGACACGTCCGCCCCGAACCGGCCCGGCTTGGCGAACCCGACCAGCGCGTTCAGGTTGGCACCGTCCACATAGACCTGACCGCCGGCGTCGTGCACCTTGGCGCAGAGCGAGGCGATGCCGGTCTCGTACACGCCGTGCGTCGACGGGTAGGTCACCATGATCGCGGCCAGCGAGTCCCGGTGTACGTCGATGAGGCGGTCCAGGTCGACCAGGTCGACGTTGCCGTCGGCGTCGCAGGCCACCACGACGACCCGCATGCCGGCCATGACGGCGCTGGCCGCGTTGGTGCCGTGCGCGCTCGACGGGATCAGGCAGACGTCGCGGTGCGCGTCGCCACGGCTCAGGTGGTACGCCCGGATGGCCAGCAGCCCGGCCAGCTCACCCTGCGAGCCGGCGTTGGGCTGCACGCTCACCGCGTCGTAGCCGGTGATCTCCGCCAGCCATCCCTCCAGCTGGGAGATCAGCGCCGTGTACCCAGCGGTCTGCGAAGCCGGCGCGAACGGGTGCATGTCGGCGAACGCGGGCCACGTCACCGGCTCCATCTCGGTGGTGGCGTTGAGCTTCATCGTGCACGAGCCGAGCGGGATCATGCCCCGGTCGAGCGCGTAGTCCTTGTCGGCGAGGCGTCGCATGTACCGCAGCATGGCCGTCTCGGAGCGGTGGCTGTGGAACACCGGGTGGGTGAGGAAGTCAGACGTCCGCTCCAAAACCAGCGAGGCGCCGACATCCCCCACAGGCGCGACGCCGAACGCGTCCCAGACCGCGGCGAGGTCTTCCAAAACAGTTGTCTCGTCGCACGCGATGCCCACCGTGTCGGGCGACGCCAGCCACAGGTTGACGCCCCGCTCGGCGGCCGCGGCCACCACCTCAGAGGCCCGGCCGGGCACCACCGCGGTCACGGTGTCGAAGAAGTCGTCGGCCGCAAGCGTCACCCCACCCGCGCGCAGGCCCGCCGCGAGCGTGGCCGCCCGCCCCGCCACCCGCGACGCGATCGCGCGCAGCCCGTCCGGCCCGTGGTAGACGGCGTACATGCTCGCCATCACCGCGAGCAGCACCTGCGCCGTGCAGATGTTGCTGGTCGCCTTCTCCCGCCGGATGTGCTGCTCCCGGGTCTGCAACGCGAGCCGGTAGGCGGGGGCGCCGTCGGCGTCGCGGGACACCCCGACCAGGCGGCCGGGCAGCATCCGCTCCAGGCCCGCGCGCACCGCCAGGTAGCCAGCGTGTGGCCCGCCGAACCCCATCGGTACACCGAAACGCTGTGTCGTGCCCGCCGCGATGTCCGCGGCGATCTCGCCCGGCGGACGCAGCAGGGTCAAGGCCAGCAGGTCGGCGGCCACCGCGACCAGGGCGCCGGCTTCGTGGGCGGCCGTGACCAGGTCGGCGTGGTCGCGGACCTTTCCGCTGGCTCCTGGGTACTGGAGATGGAGCCCGAAGTACTCCTCGGGAAGCGCCTCATTGTCAAGATCGACGATCGTCAGGGAGATGCCGAGCGGCTCCGCACGGGTGCGCAGCACGGCAAGGGTCTGCGGCAGCGTGTCGGCGTCGACGGCGTACACCATGCTCTTGCTCTTGGACGCGCGGCGGGCGAGCGTCATCGCCTCGGCCGCGGCGGTGCCCTCGTCGAGCATCGACGCGTTCGCGGTGGCCAGCCCGGTCAGGTCGGCGACCATGGTCTGGAAGTTGAGCAGCGCCTCCAGCCGGCCCTGGCTGATCTCCGGCTGGTACGGGGTGTAGGCGGTGTACCAGGCCGGGTTCTCCAGCACGTTGCGGCGGATCACGGCCGGCGTGTGGGTGCCGTAGTAGCCGAGCCCGATCATGCTCGCCGCGACCGTGTTCTGGGAAGCGACCGCCCGCAGCTCGGCGATCGTCTCCGGCTCGCTCGAAGCGGCCGGCAGGTCAAGCTCGCCGTGCCAGCGGATCACCTCGGGGATCGCCGCGTCCATCAGCTCGTCGAGCGAGCCGTAGCCGACGGTTTCGAGCATGCGGCGCTGGTCGTCGTCGGAGGGTCCGATGTGCCGGCCGGCGAAACTCATAAGGTGCTCCCGGGGAAGGTCGACTATGCGGCCTCCCCCTCTGTCGTACCCAGGAAGGGTCCTTCAGAGTCGCCTGCCCTCGCGGTCCTTCTGCCTGAGAGGTTCCGGGGAGGATTTGCCCCTTCGGCGCCGCCGTGGTGCGTTGGCGATCTCTCCCGCGCGGGTGGTACCGGCAAGGTCAAACCTACCAGCCCAGGCTACGGTGACCCACGTGACGTACGTTGCCGCGGACGACCGCTACTCCGCCATGACCTACCGCCGCTCCGGCCGCAGCGGGCTGCGCCTGCCCGCCATCTCCCTGGGCCTGTGGCACAACTTCGGCGACGGGCGGCCGCTGGATACGCAGCGCGCGATCCTGCGGCGCGCGTTCGACCTGGGCGTGACCCACTTCGACCTGGCGAACAACTATGGGCCGCCGCCGGGGTCGGCCGAGGAGAACTTCGGCCGCATCCTCCACACCGACTTCGCGGCATACCGCGACGAGATGATCATCTCCAGCAAGGCTGGGTACTACATGTGGCCTGGCCCCTACGGCGAGTGGGGCTCCCGCAAGTACATCCTGTCGTCGCTGGACCAGTCACTCAGGCGCCTCGGCGTCGAGTACGTCGACGTGTTCTACCACCACCGCCCCGACCCCGACACGCCTGTCGAAGAGTCGATGAGCGCCCTCGACGCGGCGGTACGCGCCGGCAAGGCTCTGTACGTCGGCATCTCCAACTACAACTCGGCGCAGACCGCCGAGGCGGCGGCGATCCTGCGTGACCTGGGCACCCCGCTGCTGATCCACCAGCCGTCCTACTCGATCCTGAACCGCTGGACCGAACGCGACCGCCTCCTCGACACCCTCGAAGAGGCCGGCGCCGGCTGCATCGCGTTCAGCCCGCTCGCGCAGGGCATGCTCACCGACCGGTACCTGGGCGGCATCCCCGACGACTCCCGGGTACGCACCAGCGTCTTCCTCAACGAAAGCGATCTGAGCGAGGAGCGGATGGCCACCATCCGGGCGCTCAACGACATCGCCGCTCAGCGCGAGCAGTCGCTGGCCCAGCTGGCGCTCGCCTGGGCGCTGCGCGACGAGCGCATGACCAGCCTGATCATTGGCGCGAGCAGCGTGGCCCAACTGGAAGCGAACGTGGCCGCGCTGGCCAACCTCACTTTCACCGAAGCCGAACTATCCGACATCGACAAGCTAGCCCCGGCCTAGCCGACGCGCACCGTCCACTCCCCCTGGGTGAAGCGCCCGAACGACTGCTCCTGCCGGTGGGCCGGCCACACGTACGTGACTCGGCGCTCCGCCGGGCGGTAGTCCGCCGTGTACACGGTGCCCATGCCTTCGCCGTACCGCGTCTGGTACAGCGGCGGGCGCAGCATGGCCGCGACCAGCGTGTCCGGCGTCGGGTCGGTCATCGCGCGCAGTGCCGCCAGGCGGCGCTGCGTCGCGCTCGACGCCTCCTGATCATCAGGCACGGGAGCGTCCTGGTGGTTGGTCACGCACGCCTCGTCGACGCGCCCGGCCTTCCGATCCGGCCCCAGGTGTACGACGGCGGCCTGCTCCCGGTCGACGAGAATGAGATTCTGCGACGTGGACACCGGCATCCCGGCCACCACACGCCACGCCTCGTCGACGCTGGCGCAGGTCTCCAGCAGGTACCGCACCACCAGCAGAATGCTCATCCCCCGCCCATGGACGAACCGCCCGCCGAACGACAGCGCCACCGCCAGCCCCGCGTCGTTCACGCCGTCGAGCAACCCCCACAGGAAGTCGCCCATCCCGATCACCGGCCGCAGGAACCGTGACGCCACGATCGTGCGCTCGCAGTGCTCCGGGTCGAAGTCGTAGTTGCGCACCAGGGCACCGGGCGCACTCGCCATCGAGCAGCCCGAGAAGAACGGCTTGAGCGCGGTCTGCGCCAGCACGCCCGCCGCACCCGGCCGGTCCAGTTCGGCGGCCAGCCCATCGAGTACCGGAACGAGCTGCGGCATGTGCGCGGCGAACAGCTCGCGGGCGGCGGCCTCACCGGCGGGCTCCAGGGCGCTCGGCTCGGTCTCACCGGCGATGACCGGCCACACCGGCTCGGCGACCTTCAGCCAGCGCCCGTCACGCCCGCCGCCGACATCGACAGCACGGAAAGTCAGCTCCACGCCCAGGACCCTAGCCACCAATCACGACAGGTCCTGTCAGGAAGAGCTGCGCAGCTGTGCGTTGAGCCGTGCGGCCTGTCGCGTGAGGTGCTCGCACTCGGGGAGGTTGGGCGCCGATCGGGCCGCTTCGGCGTACAGCCGTGCCGCGGTGACCGGGTCACCATCACGCTCATGCAGGTATGCCGCGGCGGCCGTGTAGCGGGGCAGGGCAGGGCCGAGCCCGGCCAGGGCGGCCAGCCCGGCCCGCGCCCCGTCGGCCTCGCCGACCGCGACGGCCCGGTTCAGTCGGGCCACCGGGCTGTCGGTGAGGCGCACCAACTCGTCGTACCACTCGACGATCTGCACCCAGTCGGTCTCCTCTGCCGTCTGGGCGTCGGCGTGCAGCGCCGCGATGGCGGCCTGGGCCTGGAACTCGCCCAACCGGTCGCGGGCAAGGGCCGCCTGGAGCACATCGACGCCCTCGGCGATCAGGCCGGTGTCCCACAGGCCACGGTCCTGCTCGGCGAGCGGCACGAGCCTGCCGCCGGGGCCAATCCGTGCCGGGCGCCGGGCGTGATGCAGCAGCATGAGCGCGAGCAGGCCCGCGACCTCCTCATGGTTGGTCCTGGTCGCCAGCTGGCGGGTCAGCCGGATCGCCTCGGCGGCGAGGTCGACGTCACCGGAGTAGCCCTCGTTGAAGACCAGGTACAGCACGCGCAGCACGGTGGCGACGTCACCGGGCTGGTTGAACCGAACGCCGGACACGGTCCGCTTGGCCCTGCTGATCCGCTGGGCCATCGTCGCCTCCGGCACGAGATACGCCTGCGCGATCTGACGGGTGGTCAGGCCGCCGACCGCGCGCAGCGTGAGCGCGACGGCCGAGGCCGGGGTCAGGGACGGGTGCGCGCACAGGAAGTACAGCTGGAGCGTGTCGTCCGTCACCTCGCCCGGGCCGGGCATGGGCTCGGCCTCGACGAGCTCCTCGCGGTGCCGCCGGGAGGTATCGGCACGGGCGGCGTCGAGGAACTTACGCCAAGCCACCGTGACCAGCCAGCCCTTCGGGTCACGCGGCGCACCGTCCGACCACACGCGCACGGCCTCCACCAGGCCCTCCTGCACGGCATCCTCGGCCGCCGCGAAGTCAGCTCCGCGACGGACGAGGATGCCGATGACAGTGGGGGTGAGGGTCCGCAGCAGAGCCTCATCCACCGTGCGTCACTCCGTGATGGTCGGCGGCTCGGCCAGGAACGGCCGCAGCTCGAGCCACTCGTGGATCGGCTTCCCGCCCGCACCCGGGGCCGCCGACAGCTCGCCGGCCAGTTCGAGCGCCCGCTCGTACGTGTCGACGTCGATCACCATCCAGCCGGCGATCAGGTCCTTGGTCTCCGCGAACGGGCCATCGGTAACCGGCGGCCGCCCCTCACCGTCGTACCGGACGAACGTGCCCTCCGGGGACAGCGCCTGACCGTCGACGTACTCGCCGGTGCTTTCGAGCCGAGCGGCGAAATCCCGCATGTACTGGATGTGCGCCGAGACCTCCTCCGGCGTCCACTGGTCCATCGGTACGTCGTTGACCGCCGCCGGCGCGCCGCGGTAGTGCTTGAGCAGCAAGTACTTGGCCATCATGTTCTCCTTGATGCGGTACGGCCCATTGTCGCCGTGTTCGCTGCGGGGACGCAGCCGCGCCGCGGTTCTCGACATCCGGCTGAGACATTTCTTGGGAAGTTTCTAGCCGCGGTCCCCCAGCATCGCCTGCCCCGCTCGTCGTAGGCCGCCCGGGGCCCACCGCGCAGGTCTGGCGCGAGCGGACCGGCGCGACACCGCCCGCACGCCCGCGCGGGCCCGCTCCGGCCCGCGGCGGGCTGGGCCATTGTCGCGCTCCCGGCCGCGTGGAGGGCGCGCC
>NZ_JAIBNX010000302.1:6753-7506 GCF_026130045.1 Micromonospora sp. CPCC 205371 | reverse complement strand
AGCCAATCCCGGACACCCACAACGCCCCAACCGGAAACCCAAACCCAGCCAAAATCCTTAAATCCCCGGCGGGGAGAGGCGCGGGCGGGCGCGGGGCGCGGGCGCGGCGCACGGGCGCGGCGCGCGGGCGCGGGGCGCGGGGTGGGTTAGAGGCGGCGGGGGGCCTCGTCGGGGCGCGGGGTGGGTGTGCCGTAGCGGATGTCGGCGTGCAGGACGGACAGGCCGTCGGGGCGCGCTAGTACGGGGTTGAGGCGGAGCGCCCGCACCTGGGGCTGCTCGTCGGCCAGGCGGCCGACCCGTACGAGCAGGTCTGCCAGGGCGTGCCGGTCGACGTGGGCGGCGCCCCGGTAGCCGTGCAGGAGCGGCGCCGCGCGCGGCTCGTCGACCAGTGCGGCGGCGTCGCGGTCGGTGAGCGGGGCGGCCCGCCAGGCGCGGTCGCCGAGCAGGTCGGTGGCGACGCCGCCCAGCCCGAAGCCCACCACCGGCCCGAACACCGGATCTTCGACCATCTCCACCACGCACGCCACGCCCGGCGGCACCATCCGCTGCACGAGCACCCCGGCACCGAACGGCCCCGCCATCTCCGCGTACACCGAGGCCACCGTCGCCGCGTCCGCCAACCCGAGCCGCACCGCGCCGAGGTCGAGCCGGTGCCGCAGCGCCTCGCCGGCGGCCTTGAGCGCCACCGGGTACCCGAGCGTGTCGGCGGGCGCCCTCCCCGCCCCCTGCCCGCGCGGCGGCGGCCCGCGGCGC
>NZ_JAIBNX010000302.1:0-6743 GCF_026130045.1 Micromonospora sp. CPCC 205371 | reverse complement strand
CGCGACGCGGCCCCCCCGCCCGCCCCGGGGGGCCGGGGCCGCCACCGGGCCCCGGCGCGCGCCGGCGCCCCCCCCCCCCGCCGCGGCCGAGTCGGCGGCGACCGTCGGCACCACGTCGATGCCGTACACGGCAAGGAGATCCGGGGACTCCACTGTGGATATCGCGGGGACGGTGCCGAGCGGCTGCCGGAGCCAGTCGGCGTACCCGCACACCCGGCCGAGCGCCCGCACCGCCTCCTCCACCGACGGGTACGCGGGCACCCCGGCGGGCAGCTTGTCGACCAGCGACGTCGCCACGATCGGCTTGTCTCCGGCGAGCGCGATGCTGGCGAGTGCGGCCGCGAAGTCGGTGTCTTCGTCGGAGAGCTGACCGGGTAGCGGCGGTGCGACGACCACCACCACCGCGTCGACGTCACGGTCGGTCGCCGCGTCGGCGAGGGCGTCGCCGAGGTCGTGTGCGCTCGCGAGCGGTCCCACGTCAATCGGGTAGCCGCCGCCGACCGCCAGACCGGCGTCGTGGCACGCCGCCGCGGCCAGCACGGTGAGAGCCGGCGAGTTGCCGACGATGCCCACCCGCCGGCCGGCCGGCAGCGGCTGATGCGCGAGCAGCACGCCCACGTCGAACAGCTCCGCCACCGTGTCCACCCGGATCACCCCGGCCTGTGCGAACAGCGCCGTCACCGCGCCCCGATCCGGCCCCGCGCCAGCCGGGGACGCGGCGGGGGATGCGGGGCGGGACGGGGACGCTACCGTCACGATGGGCTTGGTGCGGCCGATGCGCCGGACCAGTCGCGCGAACTTGCGGGGGTTACCGAAGCTCTCCAGGTACAGCAGGATCACATCCGTGCCGGGGTCGTCCTCCCAGTACTGGAGCAGGTCGTTGCCGGAGACATCGGCCCGGTTTCCGGCGGAGACGAAGCTCGACAGGCCCAGCCCGCGGCGGTCGGCCTCGGCCAGCAGCGCCACGCCCAGCGCGCCCGACTGGCTGAAGAAGCCGGCACGCCCGGGCAGCGGCAGCCCGGGGGCGAGCGTGGCGTTCAGGCGTACCCGAGGATCGGTGTTCGCCACCCCCAAGCAGTTGGGGCCGACGACGCGCATGCCGGCGCGGTGCGCGGCCCGGATGAGGTCGCGCTGCGCCGCGGCGCCGTCCGGAGAGCCGGTCTCGGCGAAGCCGGCCGAGACCACGACGAGGCCGTGCACCCCCGCGGCGGCCGCGTCCGCGACCACGTCGGGCACCGCGTCGGGCGGCACCGCGACCACCGCAAGATCAACCGAGGAGGAGGGAGCGGAGCGGAGCGCGGGCAGGCCGGCCACGGAGGTGGCGGTCGGGTGGATCGGGTACACGGTGCCGGTGAACCCGCCGTCGCGCAGGTGACCGAGGAGCGCCGCGCCGATGCCGTGGCCGCTGGAGCTGGCGCCGTAGACGGCGACGCCGCGCGGTGCGAGCAGCCGGGCGATCGACCGGGCCTCGGTGCGCTGCTCGCGGCGCCACTGCACTTCAAGGGAGCGCTCGGTGGGCGCGATCGGGAACGCGAGGTGCACGACCCCATCGGCGTACTCGCGCTGCACCTGGTAACCCGCGTCGGCGAAGACCCTCAGCATGGCGCCGTTTTCGGGCAGCACCTCGGCGACGAAGCGGGTGATGCCGGCGTCGCGGGCGGCCGCGGCCAGGTGCTCCAGGAGCACCGAGCCGATCCCCCGCCCCTGGTACGCGTCTTCGACCACGAACGCGACCTCGGCGTCCGGCGCGTCCGGCCCGAGACGCTCGTACCGGCCGACCGCCAGGATGCGATCACCCGACGAGACCACGAACGCCTCCCGCGCCTCGTGGTCGACGTTGACGAACCGCTGCAGGTCACGCTCGGGGATGCGCGGGTACGGCGAGAAGTACCGCAGGTAGCGGGTGCGCTCGGAGAACCGCGAGTGCATCGCGACGATGCCCTGCGCGTCGTCGGGCCGGATCTGCCGCAGGTGGACAGCCATGCCGTCACTCAGGAGCACGTCGGCGGACCGGTCGCTAGTCACCCCACCATCTTCCCGTCGAAACGGCTGCGATGAGTTCCGACCGGCTGGTACGTCTTACCGGCATGAGACTCACAGCGCAGATGTTCCTCACCCTCGACGGCGTCTACCAGGGGCCGGGCGCCCCTGAAGAGGACACGAGCGGAGGGTTCACGCAGGGCGGCTGGCTCGTCCCGTTCTTCGAGGACGAGTTGGGCGCCTTCATCGACACGGTGTTCGGCGAGGTCGACGCGTTTCTGCTGGGGCGGCACACGTACGAGATCTTCGCGGCGAGCTGGCCGAACTCGACCGACCCCGACGATCCAGTGGCGGCCAAGCTCAACACGCTGCCCAAGTACGTCGCGTCAACGACGCTGACCAGCGCCGACTGGCACAACAGCGAGATCCTCAGCGGTGACGTGGTGGCCGCGGTGACCGAGCTGAAGAAGCAGCCGGGGCGGGAGCTTCAGCTGCACGGCAGCGGCGCGCTCGTGCGGGCGCTGCTCGACGCCGGCCTGGTCGACACCCTGCGGCTCATCGTGGCTCCGGTGGTCCTGGGCGACGGCAGGCGGCTGCTGACCGAGGTCCGTACGCCCACCCGCTTCGCGCTCAGCGAGGTGCGCACCACGCCGACCGGCGTGACGATCCAGGTGCTCGACCGGGTTGGGGAGCCGGAGTACGGCACGATCGAGGTCGAATAAGGCGGGCCGAGTGTCGCCTTAGTCCCTAGGGTCGTACGGGTCGAGACCGATCAGCGGAAACACCGCCCGCCGGGTACCCATGATCGCCCTGTCGACGGCGTCCGGCTCCCCTTCCGGCTGCCACGGCAGGTACGAGGTGTCGGCGTCGTCGGTCATCCGCAACGGGATGTCGCGCCGGGGGCACCGCTCCCGCGCCAGGTCGCGCCAGCCCAGCGGCGTCAGCGTGGCCGGCGGAATCGGGTCGCCGGTGGCCGCCGCCAGCAGGTGCGTCCAGGTCCGCGGCACCACCTCGGCCAGCGCGTACCCGCCGCCGCCGGTGGCCACCCAGCGTCCGTCGCACACTTCGTCGGCCAGTGCCCGCAGCGCCAGGTGAGCCGCGCGCTGGCCGTCGACCGACAGCCGCAGGTCGGCCAGCGGGTCGAGGCGGTGGCTGTCGGCACCGCACTGGGCGAAGATCACCTGCGGCCGGAACGCCCGCACGACCGACGGTACGACCGCGTGGAAGGCGCGCAGCCACCCCGCGTCGCCGGTGCCCGGGGGCAGGGCCACGTTGACCGAGCTGCCCTCGGCACCGGGCCCGCCCGTCTCCTCGGGAAACCCGGTGCCGGGAAACAGGGCGAGCGGCGTCTCGTGCAGGCTGACCGTGAGCACCCGCGGATCGTCGTAGAAGATCACCTGTACGCCGTCGCCGTGATGCACGTCGATGTCGATGTACGCGATCCGCTCCGCACCGAGGTCGAGCAGCCGGGCGATGGCGACGGCCGGGTCGTTGTACACGCAGAAGCCCGCCGCCCGCGCGGGCATCGCGTGGTGAAGGCCGCCGGCGATGTTGACGCCGCAGCGTGCCTCGCCGCGCCACACCGCCTCGGCGGCGGCGAGCGTGGCGCCGCAGATCAGCGCGCTCGCCACGTGCATGTCGTCGAACACCGGGTTGTCGGGCGTGTTGAGACCCCACCCCGAGAAGAACGGGTCATCGGGCGCGGCGCGCACCGCGTCGAGGTAGTCGGGGCGGTGGACGCGGGTCAGCGCCGCGTCGTCGGCGGGCTTGGGTGCGATCACGCGGACGCCCGGCCGGTCGAGCACGCCGAGCTCCCGGGCGAGCGCCATGGTCAACTCGACGCGCACCGGGTCGAGCGGGTGGTCGCCGAGGTCGTATCCGAGCAGGGTCTCGTCCCACACCACGACCGTGCCGTCCGTCATGCGGTCATCGTCGCACGCGCACCGTGAGGACCACCCCGTGCCGGGGGCGCAGCGTGACCAGCGGCTGGGGCACGACAGGCGGCGCGCCGGGAGCGGGCGTGAGGCGCCAGGCGCGGCAGATCGCGGCCGTCACCCGGGTCGCCTCCATCTCGGCGAACCCGTTGCCGATGCACTGCCGCGGACCGCTCCCGAACGGGAAGTACGCGTAGCGCCGGTGTGGCACGCCTTGCTCCCCGCCGAGCCAGCGCTCCGGGCGGAACTCGTCTGGCTCGGGCCACCACCGCGGGTCGCGGTGCACGACCCACGGGCTGAGGATCAAGGTCGACCCGGCCGGCAGCCGCCGTCCGCACACCTCGCGGTCCGCGACCAGGCGGCGCCAGATCGCCCAAGCCGGCGGGTACAGGCGCAGCGCCTCCCGGACCACCGCGGTGGTGAAGTCCGCGTCGCCGTCCGCGATCCGGTCCTGCACCTTCGGGTACTGGGACAGCAGGTGGAACGTCCACGCCAGCGCGTTGGCGGTGGTCTCGTGCCCGGCGAGCAGCAGGGTCATCGCCTCATCGCGCACCTGGCGGTCCGGCATGCCCGTGGCGAGCAGCAGGCTGAGCAGGTCGTCGCCGGGCTCGGCGCGCTTGGCGTCGATCAGTTCGCGCACCACCGCGTCGACCGCTTCGCTGTCCTCCCGCCACCGGCGGGTGGCGGGCAGCGGCAGCCGGTCGAGCAGCCGGCCACCGGGCAGGATCTCGCGGCGCAGCGCCCGCTGGTTGCGGCCGATGGCGCGGCTGATCGTCGTGATCGCTCCGGCGTCGACGGACACGTCGAAGACCGTCCGCGCCACGATCGCGAGGGTCAGCTCGGTCATGTCGCGGTGCAGATCGCGTACTTCGCCGTCCCGCCACGACGCGCTGGCCGCCTCGGCGAGCGCGGTGAAGGTACCCGCCCACCCGGCGACCCGCTCGTTGTGAAAGAGCGGCTGGATCAGGCGGCGCTGCTGGCGGTGCAGGTCGGGCGGGCTGGTGAGCAGTCCATTGCCGAGTACCCGTTTCAACGGCTCCAGCCCTTGTGAGCCAACGCCTTTGGCGTACTCGCGCTGGGTCCGGGTCAGCGCGTCCTGGATCGCGTCCGGATCGCTGACCAGGTATGCCCGCACCCCGGGGATCGGGATGCGGGCGATCGCGCCCCGCTTGCGATGCAGCCGGGTGAGCACGGTCAGGGAATCGATCATCCTATGGGACGGGAGGGGTCCGTGATCCAGTCGCTCCAGGAGCCCACGTAGAGCGCAGCGTCGGTGCGGCCCGCCAGGTGCAGTGCCAGGACGGTGTGCGCGGCGGTCACGCCCGAACCGCAGTAGGCACCAACCGGTACACCATCGGCGAGACCGGCCTCGGCGAACCGCGACCGGAGGGCGTCGGCGGCGCGGAACCGGCCGTCGGGGCCAACGTGCTCGGTGGCCGGCAGGTTCACCGCGCCCGGAATGTGGCCGGCGACCGGGTCGATCGGCTCGACCTCGCCGCGGTAGCGCGGCGCCGCGCGGACGTCGATGAGCACGCCCTCGGCGGCGAGCGCGGCGGCGGCGCTGGCGTCGAGCACCGGCATCCCGCCCGGTCGCACGGTGAAGTCGCCGGGAGGCGGCACCGGCACCTCGGTCGTGACCGGCTGATCGGCGGCGACCCACGCCGCGTACCCGCCGTCGAGCACCCGGACGTCGTCGTGCCCCGCCCAGCGCAGCGTCCACCAGGCGCGGGCCGCGGCCAGGCCGTCGCCGGCGTCGTACACCACGACCGGGTGACCCTCACGGACTCCAGCGGCCCGTAGCACGCGCTGCAGCCTGTCCGGGTCGGGCAGCGGATGCCGGCCCGGGCCGGGCGGCCCGCACAACTCCTTGTCGAGGTCGACGAAGACCGCGCCGGGCAGGTGCCCCTTGGCGTACTCATCCCTTCCGACCGGCCCGCTCAAATGCCAACGGAGATCAAGTACCGTGGGCGCCCTACGATCAGCGATCTCCGCGGCGAGCGCCGGCACGTCAACGAGAGTCATGGCACCAGTGTGCCCTTTGCGGTTGTGGCGGCGGCCACATGCGGGACGGCGGGGCGTCGGTGGCGCAGGGTAGCATCGAGTGACGGGAGGGCAAATGCCGTGAACGACCTTGTCGATACCACCGAGATGTATCTGAAGACCATTCTCGAGCTCGAAGAAGAGGGTGTGACGCCGCTGCGTGCGCGGATCGCCGAGCGGTTGCACCAAAGTGGTCCCACCGTGAGCCAGACCGTGGCCCGGATGGAGCGCGACGGGTTACTCACCGTAGAGGGTGACCGGCACCTGCACCTGACCGACGCGGGCCGCAAATACGCGGTCTCCGTCATGCGCAAGCACCGCCTCGCGGAGCTGCTTCTGGTCAACGTCATCGGCATGCCCTACGAGGATGCGCACGAAGAGGCCTGCCGGTGGGAGCACGTCATGAGCGACACGGTGGAGAAGAAGGTCTACGAGCTGCTCAACCGGCCCACCCGCTCGCCGTACGGCAACCCGATCCCCGGTCTCGAAGAGCTCGGCACCACCGCGACGGAAACCCTCACCGTCTCCGACGACGTCGAGCGCAACCTGGCCTTCCCCGGCCTGACCGGCCAGGTGACCGTGCGCCGCATCTGCGAGAGCGTGCAGACCGACGCCGAGGTGCTGCGGCAGCTGCACGCGGCGGGCGTCGACCCGGGCGTGACGGTGACAGTGGCCCAGGAGCGCGACGGCGTCACGATCGACCGTTCCGGCGACAAGATCCGCCTCCCACGCGAGGTAGCATCCCGAGTCTTCGTAGCCGCCCGCTAACCCCGTGCTTCCCGCGGGTTA
>NZ_JAIBNX010000301.1 GCF_026130045.1 Micromonospora sp. CPCC 205371 | reverse complement strand
GGCGGCGGCTTCGGCGTCGAGCCAGCCGGTGAGGCGGTATCTGCCGTCGCCGTTGTTGGTGAGCGTGAACGCCCGGGTTTGTTGGGCGCGTTTGGCGTCCCGTTCGGCGGCGCGCCGGTCGGCGTCTTCGGCGACCTCTGGTGCCACGTGGGCGAGAATCCGCTGTGCGGCTTTGCGGAGGATGGCTGGTTCCCAGTCGGCGAAGTCTTCGACCAGGGTCTTCTCGGCTAGGTCCACCACATCCGGCGAGACCTCAGAGGCCAGATCGCGGACGGTCTTGGCGACGATCTGGGCCTGCTCGACGGTGAGCGTCGCGGTGGACAGCGCCGCGTCCAGCACCGGCCGCTTATCCACCACCTGGGCTAGGTCGACGATGCGCCTGGCGGTGTGGATGCTGACATGGAGGTGTTCGCGGAGCCAGACGGTGGTGCTGGCGGCCTGCTGCCCGACCGGTAGGTTGCGGCCGTCGATCTCGCGGATCAGGTGCAGCTTGATCGCGGCGAGCATCTGCTCCGCATCGTGCACCGCGTGCAACGAGGAGACGAGGTCGGTGTCGGGCAGCGACCAGACCGGGGTGCCGGCGCATTGGCCGGCGACATCCCGTAGCTGCTCCAACGTTTCCCGCACGTATTGATTCTCGTACGTTTGTGCGGTAATCGTTGCCCGTGCGGGCGCCACGCCGGACGCGACACGCCGACACCGAAAAAGTCGGCGCCGGGTCGTACGCCGTGCCGCGACCGCCCCGTCCCCTGTGGAGAGACCGATGCCGGCCGCCGCCCAGAACGAGTACGGCGACCGGTTCGCGGCCTGGTCGAGCCAGTACCTGCCTTAGGGTGACAGCGTCAGCCAGGTGATGCCGAGTCGGTCGAGCTCGTCGCGTTCGGCGGCGGTCAGCGGGGTCCGGCCGGTGGCGTAGCGGATCAGCCCTGCGCGGTCCGTGCCGAGCACGTCGCGGGCTTGCGGAGCGCGCGTGCCGAGCAGTAGCCCGTCGACGATGGCGGTGGCCTCGGGCGTCAACCACGGCGGCACGCCGAGCGCGTCCGCGAGATCGATACCGTGTACGGCCAGTTCGAAGACCCGGGTGACCTGGAAGTCGGTCAGCCGCATCGGGTCGCCGTGGCGGGTGGTGACCAACCGGTCGCCCGGGACTTCGTCGACGGCGGTGGTTATGGCGTGCCGCTGCTGGTCGAACCAGTCGAGCAGCTCGCTGGTGGCCTGGCTGGCGGCGAACTCCTGTGCGCTGTCGACGCGTGCGGCGTTCACCGCCTGATCGAAGCGCCGGTCCGCGACGAAGTATCCGGCGGCGGTGACGGGCGGGCCCGGTGGCGCGGGCTGGGCGAGCATCTCCAGCGTCCGGGAGACCGCCACGGCGGTATGCGCGAACTCGTCCCTGACTGTCCATGGTGGACAGCACGTCGGCGCTTCCCAGCCTTCGTCAGGTATCGCGCGCAGTGCGTTGCTGAGCGCGGCGGCTTCGGCGCGGAACGCGACGGCGACCTCGGCGGCGCCCGGGATGAGCGACACCACCCGGAACCGGTCAGCCACCGAGCCGTCCGCGCTGGCGACCTCGAGGACGGCCAACGGCTCACCGGCCGAGCCGACCAGCACGCCTCGGTCGCCCACCTGCGGGAGCGGGCCGCCGGGCCCGATGGAGGGCCACGGTGAGGTGTCGGTTCCGGACAGGATCGCGGCGACCAGGTGGTCGCGAGGCGTCCCAGGCTGAGCGAACTCGATGGTTGGTAGGCCGGCGTAGATCATCAAACCAGGTGACCTCCGCTCAGCTCAGGCCGCGCTCGATCGCGGCGATGAGCTCCGGGCGCAACTGTTCGGAGCGGATGATGGCGTCGACGGAGCCGACCTCGACCGCGCGCTGGATGCTGTGTACGGCGTCGAATTCGGCTGCCACCTCGCCGAGCTTCTCGGCCCGCACGGCAGCGCGTACCTCTTGCAGGCGCTGGACCAGGGCGGCGCGTTCGCCGCCGGTGGCCGCGCCCGCGCGGGCTTCGAGGTCCGCTACCCGCGGGTCCTTCGCCGTTCTTGCCTTGACCTCACCGGCGAAGACCACCGCGGCGGCGGGCGCTCCGCCGATGACGGAGGCGAACGAGCCTTCCACGGCGAGTACGGTCA
Source organism: Micromonospora sp. CPCC 205371 (assembly GCF_026130045.1). Lineage (GTDB taxonomy): Bacteria > Actinomycetota > Actinomycetes > Mycobacteriales > Micromonosporaceae > Phytohabitans. The sequence continues at coordinate 5,514 of NZ_JAIBNX010000301.1, read as the reverse complement.
TGGCCGGGTTGAGCGCCTTGGAGAACACCACGAAGGCACCGCCGTGATAGCGCGAGATGACGCAGAACACGATCGGGCCGCGGAAGTTGACGATCGCCCGGCCGATCTCGGCGCCGTACTCCAGTTGTAGCAGCCGCATCGACTCCGGCGAGCCGTCGAATCCGGACAGGTTGGCCAGTACGACCAGGGGGCGGTTGCCGCTGGCCGCGTTGATGGCGCGGGCGACCTTCGCCGACGAGCGCGGAAACAGGGTGCCCGCGGTGTACGTGTCAGGGCCGTCGGTGGGCGGGAACCCGCGCCGGGGCACCGATCGGGACTCGATGCCGATCAGGCACACCGGGAAGCCACCGAGGTGGACGTCCTGCACGACCGCTGTATCGGCGTCGGCCATGCCCGCCCAGCGCTCCAGGATCGGGTGGTCCTGGTCGGCGACGGCGCGCATGACGGCCCTAATGTCGAACGGCTTCTTACGGTCGGGGTTGCGCTCCTTCGAGAAGATCTCACCGACGGTCGTGAAGTCGCTGTCGGGCGCCGCGTGCGGGTAGTCGCGCACGTCGCGGTCGATCGGGTCGGTGGTGGCCGCGCGGCGCGGCTGGCTCTCGCCGCGGGCGATGTAGGTGTGGTTGTAGTGCGCCAGCAACAGGTCGCACGCGGCGCGCAGGTCCGGTGCCCAGTACTGGGCCTGCCCGTTGGGGCCCATTACCCGGTCGTAACCGCCGATGCCGTAGTTGTCCTCAGCGGACACACCGCCGGAGAAGTCCAGCGACTGTTTGCCGGTGAGCACCATCGCCGAGTCCGGGGTCATCACGAGGATGCCCTTGGTGTGCATGAGCATGGTGGCTTCGGCGTTCCAGTACGGCTGGGCACCCACGGTGATGCCCGCGACCACGATGTTGATCTCGCCACCGGCCTGGGTGAACTCCACGATCCGCTTGAGCGCGGCAGCGACCCAGTCCATGTTCTCGGTGCCCGAGGTCATCGAGATGCGGGCGCCGGACGAGAGCGCGAACCAGTCCACCGGCACGCCCATCCGCTCGGCCAGGTCGAGCGCGGCGATCACCCGCGCGCACTCCGGCTCGGCGAGCGCGCCCAGCGACTTGGTGGGGTCGCCTAGCAGTACCACGCGGGTGACGCCCTCGGGGTGGCGCTCGGTCGGTGTGCTTACCACGCCCGCGACGATGCCGGCGCGGTTCTGGCCCTTCGGGCGCTGCACCGGCACCAGGGTGCCGTCGTCGGCGAGGTCGTGCTCGACGAAGCTGCCGCCCGAGCCGGCCAGCATCTCGGTCAGCTCGTACGGATAGGTGGCGCCGCGCCGGCGTGCGAGCAGTACCTTCTGGCGGTAGTCGTCGAGCGGCTGGATCGCCTCGTCCGTCGGTTCGGTGATCGCCACCCGCATGCCCGCGTCGTAGGAGATCCGCACCGCGATGTCGACGAGCTTCCCGGTGGCCCGGTCTCGCTGCCGGCCGAGGAACAGCACCTCTTCCAGGCCGGCGCCGGCGGTCATCGGCAGCAGCCGGTGCACGACCGAGTTCAGGTCCTCGATGCTGAGCTCGTTGAGCGGCCAGACGTAGATGGTGATCCGGTTGGTGTCGAACCGCTTCTCGCTGGGGCGCCGCGCCCGCACGGCGCGGATCGCGTCCAGACAGGCGGCCAGGGCGCCTTCGATGGCGGGCAGGGCGAGGATGCGTCCCTCGCTGTCGCGCAGCGGTGTCAGGTCGCGTACCTGCGCCATCGCCGCGAGCCGCTCGTCGGCCGGGTTGTCCGGGGCGACGCAGTTGAAGACGTACACCTCTTCGTCGGCCGACGGCACGCGGGTCAGGATGAAGTCGCGCAGCCGGGGCAGCTGCAGGCGTTGGGCGATGAGCGGGTGCAGGCCCCGGATGAGCCGGTCCTCGCCGATCCCCGCGCGGAAGGTGAAGTGGTGGTGTATCGCGGTGCCGGTGGGCCCGGCAACCGAGATCGTGACCCGCGCCAGTACCGTCAGGAGCCCGGCCTGGTCGAGGCTCTCGTGCAGCGTCGCGGCCATCGTGTCGGGGTCGGGCTGGTGGGGCCACGTCAGGTACAGGTCCGCGACACCGTCCGGTGTGGACAGCTCGGCGACCTGTGCCAGTGCCGTGGGCAGCTCGCTGATGTGCGCGGCCGCCGCGATGAGCCGAAATTGCTCACCGTCACGGTTGTACTCGGCGGTGAACAGCGAGTGCCCGTCCACCTCGACGCAGCGGGCGTTGGTCGTGCCCCGGTAACCGTAGTAGCGGCGGCTGAGCACCTCGAGCATCGGCCCGTGGTCGACTCCGGGCCTGCCGATGCGCTGGCCGATGAGGCGGACCAGCGGTTCCGGCGAGGCGACCATGGTCGCGATCCGTTCGGCACGGTCGGCCGCGGTGGGGTTCTCGTCGAGGTAGCGCAGGTGGCCACGCACGTTCGCGTACACCTCGGCACGCTTGCGGCGCAGCAACGGCTGGGCCGCCCACCGGAAGACCACGCTGCGAGCAAGGTCGCCGACGGCCGGGTACCGCAGCTGGGTGGCGAAGACGAGGTGCTCCAGCGCCTGGCCGACGGCCTCGCGCAGGCTCGTGGCCGGCGGCGGCTCGGCGAGCCACTCGCGGAGAAGGGCGACGATGACCGAGGCGTCCGAGGAGGCGCGTTGCTGCGCGAGGTAGATGCGGAAGACGGCCTCTTCCAGCGCGGGCGTGCGCTCGAAGCCATCGACGCCGTAGTGGGCGAGGGCGCGGGCGAGGCGGGTGCGGAAGCTGTCGGGCAACGCCGCCCGGTCGACGTCGAGGCTTTGCAGGTACGCGTGAAAGTACTCGCGCGGGCTGTGCACGCGGTTGTCGGCGTTGGTCTCCGCGCCGGCCGGCCGGTTGCGGGTCAGCTCGGCCAGATCGGCGAACACCTGCAGCAGCCCGACCTCTTCGTCGAGCGGACGCCGTCCCAGCTCCGCCCGCGCGGCCAGGTAGTCCGACAGCACCCGCCCGTCGTCCTGCGGGTCGACGTCGTATCCCAGCAGCAGGCTGCGCAGGTCGGCGATGCCGCGCGCCACCCGCTGCTCGGCGGATCGGTCGGCCGGCTCCGGGGGCAGGCTCAGGTCTACGGTCTGCGTCTGTGCGGCCTGTACCGCGCTCGCGTCTCCTATCGGTTCCAGGCGCAGCAGCGGGGCGCCGGTGGCCACCTGGCTGCCGACGGAGACCAGGCACTCGCGCACCAGCGCCTTGACTGGTGCGCGCAGCACGGTCTCCATCTTCATGCTCTCCAGTACGAGCACCGGCGCCCCGGCCTCGACCTGGTCGCCCACCTGGATCGGGGTCGCGACGACCAGGGCCGGTGCGGGGGAGCGGACCACGCCGCCCTCGTCGCGACCGACGCGGTGCGTGATGCCGTCGACCTCGACCAGATGGATCGGCCCGTGCGTGTCGGTGACCAGCCGGAACCGCTGGCCGTGCATCAGCAGCTGGCCGGTGTGCTCGTCGAACCTGTCGATTTCGGCGTCCACAGTGGAGGACTGCCCGATGCCGATCCGGAACCGGTGCGGCCCGACCTGCGCGACGCGTACCTGATAGGTCCCGCCACGAAGCTTGAGGTCGATCGGGCGGCCGCTCTCGTGCTGCACCTGCGGGCGGCCGCCGTGCGCGGTGGACAGCAGCCGCTGGCGTTCGACGAACGCCTCGTCCTCGTACGCCTCGATCGCGGCGGCGGCGAGCGCGACGCCGGAGTGCTTGGTGGTCACCAGGCCGTCCTGCTCGCGGACCCGGTCGATCCAGCCGGTGTCGGCGGTCGCGTCGATCACCGCGGGCTCGTTGAGCAGCTCGAGCAGGAAGCTCTTGTTCGTCGCGCCGCCCTCGATGATCACCGTGGTCTCGGCGACCGCGCGGCGCAGCCGGCCGAGCGCCTCGTCGCGGGTGCGGCCGTACGCGATGATCTTGGCGATCATCGAGTCGAAGTCGGCCGGGATCACGTCGCCCTGGCCGACACCGGTGTCCACCCGGATGCCAGGGCCGCTGGGCAGCACCAGGCGCACGATCTTGCCCGGCGCCGGCGCGAAGTCGCGGTCGGGGTCCTCGGCGTTCAGCCGCGCCTCGACGGCGTGCCCGACCTCGGTCGGCGTACGGTCACCGAGCCGGCCGCCCGAAGCCACGTGTAACTGGGCCTTGACCAGGTCGACGTCGGTGGTGATCTCGGTGATCGGGTGCTCGACCTGCAGGCGCGTGTTGACCTCCAGGAAGGCGAACAGGCGCTCGCCGGGGTGGTACAGGAACTCGACGGTGCCGGCACCCTTGTAGTCGACGGCGAGGGCGAGGCGTTCGGCAGCCGCCTTCAGCTCCTGGACCTGCTCGGGTTCGAGTACCGGGGAGGAGGACTCCTCGATGACCTTCTGGTTGCGACGCTGCACCGAGCAGTCCCGTACCCCTAAAGCCCACGCCGTGCCCTGGCCGTCCGCGATCACCTGGACCTCGACGTGGCGGGCGCCCGTGACCAGGCGCTCCAGGAACACGACGCCGCTGCCGAAGGCGCGCTGCGCCTCAAGGCTGGTCCGCTCGTACGCGTCGGCGAGCTCCGCCGCGCTGCGCACCACCCGGATGCCGCGCCCGCCGCCGCCCGCCGTCGCCTTGAGCATCAGCGGGTAGCCGATCTCGTCGGCGGCGCGCTGGGCCGCGTCGAGGTCATCGACAGCGCCGCGGCTCCACGGCGCCACCGGCACGCCGACCTCCTCGGCGATCAGCTTCGCGCCGATCTTGTCGCCCAGCTTGCGCATCGCGTCGGCGCTCGGACCGATGAAGGTCACGCCGTTCTTCTCGCACAGCTCGGCGAAGGCGGGATCTTCGGCGACGAACCCCCAACCCACCCACGCGGCGTCCGCGCGCGTCTCGGCCAGCGCCCGGGCCAGGACCGCGTGGTCGAGGTACGGGCGGGCCGAGGCGGGGCCCAGGCAGTAGCTATGGTCGGCCTCGCGCACGAACGTCGCGGTGCGCTCGCCATCGGTGTAGAGCGCGATGGTCTCGATCGGGGAGGCCCCCGTCTCGGCGTTCAGCTCGCGGACGGCATGGATCAGCCGCATCGCGGCCTCACCCCGGTTGACGATGGCGATGCGGCTGAACACGGAGCAAGCCTCCAAGGTTGTACTCGGATGTGACGCGGCGGGTCTCGATCACCAACCCTTGTCGCCACCGTACGGTGAGGAAATTATCGACACCGCCACCACGAGACAACAAAACTTGTAGGAACCCTCCAACATCATCCGCCGCGACGCCCCGAGACGCTACCCCCGCCGTACGCCCGGCGATGTCCTCCCGCGGCGTGCCCGTGTCCGTGCGGCGTGCCCCCCCGCGTCGATCAAGGGCGAATGCACGTGGTTCGATCTCTTTTTCGCGTGCGTTTGCCCTTGATCGATGCAATCGGCCTTGATCGGCGGGCCTTAGCGGCGGCCTGGATCGTGCCCCGTCGCGCCGGGCGGCCTCGCGCCGGGCGGCCTCGCGCCGGGCGGCCTCGCGCCGGGCGGCCTCGCGCCGGGCGGCCTCG
>NZ_JAIBNX010000300.1 GCF_026130045.1 Micromonospora sp. CPCC 205371 | reverse complement strand
GGGGCACGGGCCGAGGACCGGGCGCCCCCCGGGGAACTCTGCGCGCCCGCGCCGGCGGCCGGACGCCCGACGGCCGCGCGCCGCGCGCTGGCCGCGGCGCTCGCCGGAGATCTGGACGCCGGCCTGCGCATCGCCGACCAGCTCGTCGCCGCCGAGAGCTCGCCGGACCGCGCCGCCGGCGCGGCCGTCGCCGCGACCGCACTCGCCCACCGCGGCCAGCTTGGCCGCAGCGCGGAGCTCTACGGCTGGTCGGGCACTCCGTCGTCCGCGGCCTTCGCGGCGGTTGGATTCCTTGGTACCGGCCAGCCGGGCCGCGCCTCACAGGTGGCACCGGATGGCCCGCCGACCCTGCTCGCCGGCGCTGCCGCGCTGATGGCCGACGGCGTCCGGGAGTCGCTCACCGGCTCGGCGACCGGCGCGCTGTCCACATTGGTGCAGGCCTCCGCCCTCCTCGAGCCGGCCGGCCAAGCCGTACTACTACCCGACAGCCCCGCCGCGCTGGCCGCGCTCGTCGCGCTCCACAGTGGCGAGCTCGACATCGGTGAGTCGGTGCTCGACCGCGCCGTCGCCGTCGACATGGGTGCCATGCTGATGTCCCGCCGGCACCGGCTGCTGAAGGCCTGGATTCTGATGGTGCGCGGGCGCACCGCGGCGGCCGAGGAGCGGCTCGCCTCGCTCGGTGCCGCCCGGCTCGAACCGCGCGACCTGCTCTTCGCCGCGGCTCTGGAGGTAGGGATCGCCCGGCGCAACAGCGACCTGGCGGCGCTGCACCGGGGCTGGGGACGTGCCCGCGAGGCGGTCATGCGGCACCCTGTCGACCTGTTCACGCTGCTGCCGCTCGGCGAGCTGGCCGTGGCCGCCGCCCGGCTCGGCGAGCAGGCGCGGCTCGCCGCTCACCTGCGCGACGCGTACACGCTCCTGGAGCGGCTCGACGACCCTCCACTCTGGACCACGCCGCTGCGGTGGAGCGGCCTGCACGCGGCGATCCTCGCCGAGGAGCCGGCCACCGCCGATGATCATGTGGCGGCGCTCGTGCGCGGCGGCGACCACTCCCGGTACGGGTCGGTGGTGGCCGCCGCCGCCCTGAGCTGGATCGAGGTGCTGCGCGGGATCGTCGACGCGCCGAAGGTGGAGGCGGCCGCCCGCGGGCTGCACGGCGCTGGCCTGTGCTGGGACGCCGCGAGGCTCGCCGGCCAGGCCGCGATCCGCACATCTGACCGCAAGGCGATGACGGCGTTGTTGGATTGTGCGAGGCTGTTCCAGGGGAGAACGCAGGGGACGCGCTCGTCCGCCGCGGAGCAGATGCCGGACGCAACGGCGCAGCCGGCGCAGACCCGGCTCAGCGAGCGCGAGCAGGAGGTGGCTGAGCTGGTGCTGACCGGTCTGACGTACAAGCAGATCGGCGACCGGCTCTTCATCTCGGCAAAGACGGTTGAGCACCATGTGGCCCGGATGCGCCAACGGCTGGGATGCACCAGCCGCAGCGACCTGCTGGCGCGGCTGCGGGCCATGACCGCTGACCGTCCCGGCGGTGAGCCACTGCGGCGTGCCCCCTGGCCACGGCGGCCGAGCGAATAGGCGATCACAACCACGAGAGGGGACAAGGTGGCTCACCCCGCTGTCACGACCGGCGACCTCGCCATGCTCCTGGACGACGTCATCGACCGCGTCGCCCCGGCGGAGAACGCGGTCGCGATGTCTCCCGACGGGCTGCTCCTCGCGGCCTCGCGCGGCACCACCGAGGCGGTGGCCGACCAGATCTCCACCGTGGTCGCGGGGCTCTACGCGCTGTCGGTGGCGGCGGGCCAGTTCTCCGACCATGGCAGCGTCCGGCAGGTGACTGTCGAGATGAGACGGAGCTTCCTGTTCGTGACGGCGGCGAAGGGTGGGGCGATCCTCGCGGTGGTCTTCGGGGCCGGCTCCGACGTCGGTGTGATCGCGTACGAGATGGCGCTCTTCGCTGGGCGCGCCGACCGGCATCTGCCGGCGTTCACCAGGCTGGCGACCGTGACATGACCCCGTTTCCTCCCGACGTCTGGTACGACGAGGCGGCTGGCCCCGTCGTACGGCCGTACGCGATGACGCGCGGCCGGACCGAGCCGGTGCGCGGCAGGTTCGACCTGATCACGCTGGTGGTGGCACGAGCGGGGATCATTCCGATCAACGTGACGCCCGAACAGGCCAGAATCCTGCGGATGTGCCAGCGTCCGCTGTCGGTCGCCGAGATCGCCGCGTACCTCGACCTCCCGGCCGGCACGGTGCGCGTGCTGCTCGGCGACCTGCTGAACGCCAACCTGATCGAGACCCGCGAGCCGGTGATGGCATCGACGGGCCCGAGCGAGGAGCTCCTCGAGGCCGTCTTAGCCGGTCTCCGCGCTCTCTGACCCGTGATCAGGGGTGAAGGCGGCTTCGAGGATGTCCAGGGCGCGGTGCAGGGTTGGTTCGTCGATCACCAGCGGTGGGAGGAAGCGCAGCACGTTGCCGTACGTGCCGCAGGTCAGCGTCAACAGGCCGGCTCGGTGGCAGGCGGCGGAGATCGCGGCGGTAGTGGCCGGGTCCGGTGTGAGCGAGCCGGGCACCACGATCTCGATGGCGAGCATGGCGCCGCGGCCGCGTACGTCGCCGATCTCCGGATGCCGGGCTGCCACGGCGTGCAGCCGGTGCAGCACCGTCGTCTCGATCCACCGGGCGGCTGCGCACAGGTCGAGTTCGCGCATGGTTTCGATGGTGGCGAGGGCGGCGGCGCAGGCGATGGGGTTGCCGCCGTAGGTGCCGCCGAGGCCGCCGGTGTGTACGGCGTCCATGAGGTCGGCGTGTCCGGTGACGGCGGCGAGCGGGAGCCCGCCGGCGATGCCTTTGGCGGTGGTGATCAGGTCGGGTACGAGTCCTTCGTGCTCGGTGGCGAACCATGTGCCGGTGCGGCAGAAGCCGGTCTGGATCTCGTCGGCGATGAGGACGGCTCCGGCCGCGCGTGCCCAGGTGGCGAGGGCGGGTAGGAAGCCGTCGGCGGGTACGACGAAGCCGCCTTCGCCCTGGATCGGCTCGATGAGGACGGCGGCGACGTTATCCGCACCGACCTGCTTCTCGATGAGGTCGATCGCCCGGGCGGCGGCCTCCCCGCCAGTGAGGCCGCCGTCCCGGAACGGGTACGACACGGGTACCCGGTAGATTTCGCCGGCGAATGGGCCGAAGCGGTGCTTGTAGGGCATGTTCTTGGCGGTGAGCGCCATCGTGAGGTTGGTGCGGCCGTGGTAGGCGTGGTCGAAGGCGATGATGGCGGGTCGGCCGGTGGCGTGGCGCGCGATCTTGACGGCGTTCTCGACGGCTTCGGCGCCGGAGTTGAACAGGGCGGAGCGCTTGCTGGTGTCTCCTGGCGTGAGGGTGTTGAGGGTCTCGCAGACGGCGACGTAGGACTCGTATGGGGCGACCATGAAGCAGGTGTGCGTGAAGCGTTCGGCCTGTCGCTGGACGGCTTCGACGACGCGGGGTGCGGCGTTACCGACAGACGTCACCGCGATGCCCGACGCGAAATCGATCCACTCTCGACCGTCCACGTCGGTCAGGGTGCCGCCGCCGGCATGGTCCACATAGGAGGAGATGACGCTGCTGACGCCCCGCGCCACGGCCGCCATCCGCCGCTTGTGCAGCTCTTCCGAGGAGGCCACGGTCAGCCCCAGTTGTGCATGACGTGCTTGACCCGGGTGTAGTCCTCCAGGCTGTACATGGACAGGTCCTTGCCGTGACCGGAGTGCTTGAAGCCACCATGTGGCATCTCCGACACGAACGGGATGTGCGTGTTGACCCAGACACAGCCGAAGTCGAGCCGCCGGGTCATGCGCATCGCCCGCCCGTGGTCTGAAGTCCAGACCGAGGCGGAGAGGCCGTACTCGACGCCATTCGCCCAGCGCACCGCCTCGTCTTCGTCGGTGAAGCGCTGTACGGTGATGACCGGGCCGAACACCTCGTCCTGGATGATCTCGTCTTGTTGCCGGACCCCGGAGACGACGGTGGGGGAGTAGAAGAAGCCGCGCTCGCCCACCCGCGAGCCGCCGATGCCGAGCGACGCGTGGTCGGGCAGCCGGTCGACGAAGCCGCTCACCCGGGCCATCTGGTTGGCGTTGTTGAGCGGGCCGTACAGCACGTCCTCGTCGTCCGGGGCGCCCGTCTTCGTCCCACGCGCCTGCTCGATCAGCGCGGCCACGACATCGTCGTACACGCCCGGGCCGGCGAGCACCCGCGTCGCGGCCGTGCAGTCCTGGCCCGCGTTGAAGTACCCGCCCACCGCGATCGCCTCCGCCGCCGCGGACAGGTCGGCATCGTCGAACACCACCACCGGTGCCTTGCCGCCCAACTCCAGGTGGGTGCGCTTCAGGTCAGGCGCCGCCGCCGCGGCCACCTCCTTGCCCGCGCGGGTCGAGCCGGTGATCGACACGAGCTGCGGCGTCGGGTGGGAGACGAGCGCCCGGCCGGTGTCGCGGTCGCCGCAGACGACGTTGAATACGCCCGGCGGCAGGCACTCCGAGGCGATCTCGGCCAGCAGCAGCGTGGAGACCGGCGTCGTGTCGGACGGCTTGAGCACGACGGTGTTGCCGGCGGCGATCGCGGGAGCGATCTTCCAGATGGCCATCATGAGGGGGTAATTCCACGGCGTGACCTGGGCACAGACCCCGATCGGCTCGCGCCGGACGTACGACGTGTGCCCCGCCATGTACTCGCCGGCCGACCGGCCCTCCAGGATGCGGGCCGCACCGGCGAAGAAGCGCAACTCGTCGACGGACGGCGGGAGCTCCTCGTCGGTGGTGAGCTGCCGAGGCTTTCCGGTGTTGCGCACCTCGGCGTCGACCAGGTCGGCCGCGCGGGACTCCACCGCGTCGGCGAACCTGAGCAGCGCGCGCTGCCGCTCGGCCGGGGTGGAGTCGCGCCACGACTCGAACGCGGTCGCCGCGGCGCTCATGGCCGTGTCGATGTCGCGCCCGGACGACAGCGGTGCCTGTGCGAAGACCTCTCCGGTACAGGGGTCGACCAGGTCGCTGTACCGGCCGTCGACGGGCTCGGTGTACTCGCCGTTGACGAAGTTGCGCAGCACGGGCTTGTCGGTCATCAAAGGCTCCCGGTTGACGGCGGTAATCGCATCCCACTCGCCATCTTCGCTACTAAATCCGAGGCATACAAGGTGCTCGGCCACTGTTTTCGTGTGGTTTACAGTTGCCGACTATGGAGCCAACGCCGTTCTACGTGGCCGGTCGGCAGGACGCCAGCGACGAGGTGGTCCAGGTCCGCCATCCCTTTGATGGTGCGGCGGTTGGGCGTACCTCATATGCCACCCCCGACCAGGTGGAACGGGCCGTGGCGGCCGCGTCGTCGGTGGCCGCCGAAGCGGCGGCTCTGCCCGCCGCCGCGCGGGCGGCGGCGCTCGACCACGTCTCACGGACGCTGGCCGAGCGTGCCGACGAGGTCGCACGCCTGATCACCGCCGAGAACGGCAAACCGCTCAAATGGGCACGCGCGGAGGCTGCGCGCGCGGTATCGACCTTTCGCTGGGCCGCCGAAGAGGCGCGGCGCTTCTCCGGTGAACTACAACGCCTGGACACGGACCCGGCGGCGGCCGGCCGGATGGCGGTCGTGCGCAGGTTTCCGCGCGGGCCGGTCCTGGGCATCAGTCCGTTCAATTTCCCGCTGAACCTGGTCGCGCACAAGGTCGCGCCGGCGCTCGCCGTGGGTGCGCCGATCGTGGTCAAACCGGCCCCGGCCACCCCGCTGAGCGCGCTGCTGCTCGGCTCGATCCTGGCCGAGACCGACCTGCCACCGGGGATGTTCTCCGTGCTGCCGGTGCCGAACGAGCGTGCCCCCGCGCTGGTGGCCGACGCGCGGCTGCCGGTGGTGTCGTTCACCGGGTCGGGACCGGTCGGGTTCGCGATCCGCGAGGCGGTGCCGCACAAGCACGTCACGCTCGAACTCGGCGGCAACGCGGCGGCGCTGCTCTGCTCGGACTGGTCGGCGCTGGAAGACCTGGACTGGGCGGCTCAGCGGATCGCCACGTTCTCGAACTACCAGGCGGGGCAGAGCTGCATCGCGGTCCAGCGCGTGTACGTGCACGAGTGGCTCGAAGACGCGTTCCTGCCGCGGCTCATCGCGGCGGTCGAGGGGCTCAAGACCGGCGACCCGGCCGACGAGGGCGTCGACGTCGGGCCGCTGATCAGCGAAGAAGCCGCGCGGCGGGTGGAGAGCTGGGTCGACGAGGCGGTGGCCAGCGGCGCCACCATCGCGGTCGGCGGCCGGCGGGAGGGCTCCACGTACCCGCCGACGGTCCTGACCGGCGTGCCGGCGGGCGCGAAGGTGCTGGCCGAGGAGGTGTTCGGGCCGGTGCTCGTGGTCGAGCGGGTCGTCGACGACGCGGCCGGCTTCGCGGCGATCAACGACTCGGCGTACGGGCTGCAGGCCGGCGTCTTCACCCACAACCTCCAGACCGCGTTCACCGCACACCGCACGCTGCAGGTCGGCGGCGTGATCATCGGGGACGTGCCCTCGTACCGGGCCGACCAGATGCCCTACGGCGGCGTGAAGGGGAGCGGGGTCGGGCGCGAGGGACTACGCAGCGCGATGGACGACTACACGGAGCCGCGAGTAATGGTCTTGACCGGCCTGGACTTGTAGCGTGTGGGAGTAATGAGGTTCCTGCGACTCGCTCCCGCGGTGCTTGCTCTCGCCCTGGCGGGGGCGATGACCGGGGCCCCCGCTGCCGCTCTCGCGGCGGCTGCGCCGGGTTCGGCGCTTGCGGCGCGGGCTGTTGCGGCGCCCGCGGTGGTGGTGCCGGGTTCGGCGCTTGCGGCGCGGGCTGTTGCGGCGCCCGCGGTGGTGGTGCCTGCGGTGGTGGTGCCGGATTCGGCGCTTGCGGCGCCGGCCAAGGAGGACAGCGTCACGTTGCGGGTGCCGGCCAGCGTGCGGGCCGGCGGGTCGCCGGGTGCCGTGAGCGTCGTGGTGGTCAAGCGCAGCCGAGGCTGCCTGATCGTGCGCACGGCCCTCGCCATCAGCCTGCCCGGCCTGACCGCCGATCAGGTATCCGTGGACGTCTTCAGCGCCGGCGCGTGGCGATCGGTGCCAGCCTCCGGCGGCGGTGGACTGGTCACCACCTCGCGCACGTCGCCCGACGACCCCACCCTGTGCCGCGACGAGAACGTCACGATGCGCTATCGGGTGACATTCCGGGCGGGCGTGGCAGCCGGTACCGCCAACGTCACCGGCACCGCGACCAGTGCGGCCGGTATACCCATCGGGCAGTCGACCGGGGCGCTGCGCGTGGTGGCCACCCCCGCGTCGCCGTCACCGTCGCGATCGCCGTCCCGGTCACCGTCTCCGTCACCAACCACGCCGTCTCCATCGCCGTCGGCCTCACCAACCGACGAGCCCAGCACGAGCCCCACGACCGCTCCAGCGCCAGCGCCGGCTGGGGGCTCGGAAGGCGGCGGATCGGCCGGCGTTGGTACGGCGTTCATGCTGGCAGGTCTCGGCATGGTTGGCGTTGGCAGCGCCCTACTAGTGGCCGTCCTCCGCCGCTCCCGCCCCTCCTCCGCCTAACCCCCACCCGCCGCGTCCCCGCCGCGCTGCGCCCGCCGCGCTGCGCCCGCGGCGTGTTGCCCCGCGCCGCACACGCCGCGCCGTGTCGCCCCGCGCCGCGGCCCCCGCCGTGCCGGCC
>NZ_JAIBNX010000030.1:22536-55811 GCF_026130045.1 Micromonospora sp. CPCC 205371 | reverse complement strand
CACGCACCACCATGGCACCGCCGCGTTGCTCCACCGCACCATCGACGACCGCTGTCAGCGCGACGGTCTGCGCCTCGCGTCCGACCAGCATCCGCCTATGGTAGCCAAAATGATCTAGGCAGAGAGTTTCCTATTTTCAGCCACGGACTCGCTTCCACACCTTTTTGCATCAGGTTCCCGCCCATGAGCGAGTCGTTTTATATGCAGATTTTCCCCCGTCTGTCAGCCGACCGAGAACGCGCGCGACCGCATCGCCGCCTTCACCGTTCTCGTCGCTCGTGTGACCACCAGAGATACTTGGCCACTGTCAGCGCGATCTGGCCAGCCGAGGTCATCGGGTCCGTCGGCCAGGTGAGCCGAAGCACGGTGGTTGTCACATAGGCAGGCATGTTGTCACCTGCGTGTTCGGACGCCGTCAGGTGGAGGAGCTTGCCCTTCGGGTCATCGAACTTGAGCACGCTGATTGCCCGGTTCGTGGCGGCGCGGGCTCGAGGATGCGGGCCTGGCCGCCCGGGGAACCAGAAGGGTTCCCCGGCACCGGGAGGTGGGAACAGCGAATTGGTCGTGGTCGTCTCTGTCAGCTGGCGGTCGCGAGGGCGGCGGCGCGGACCAGGTCGACGACCACGTTCGGGTGCGTGACGAAGTAGGCGTGTGAACCGGTGGCCACCTCGACGGTGTGCGAACCGGCCCGCCGGGCCATCACGCGTTGTGATGCCGGCGGGATCGCTTGGTCCGCACCGAACACCGCGTACCACGACGGGACGCTCCGCCACGCGGGCGGCCGGGCGGGGAGCCGAGCGCGGTCAGCGTGATTGGGCGCTGTGTTGCCGCGAGCGCCAGCGCCTTGGTCGTGCCGACCGAGTAAGACGGCCCAGCCGTGCGGTGTCCTCTCGGCCCATGCGATCGCGGCTGGCCCGTCTATCGCGGCTGGTTCTCGGTGCCTGCCGTGATTCGCGTGTACTCGGAGCCGTCGAGGAGCGGACCGGCCGCGGCCAGGGCGTGCTCGGCGGCCCGTTCCAGGCGCTCGACCGGTATCTCGGGCAGGTCTGCGGCGAGGGCGTGTGCGGCGGTGGTCACCGCGGTGTAGGCCAGGTCGTCTTGAAGGCTCATGACCGTGAGGCTGCCGGCCGCTGGTGCGTGGTGGAAGCCGCCCAAGGCCAGGTGATTCGTGTCGCCGAATACGCCTGCGACGCGTAAGCAGCGCAGCCCAGGATCGGATCATGACCAGCCCGTACGCCTGGGGCCCAACGGTGCGGTGACACCGCGCGGACGGGCACCCGACAGCCTGCCGGAGACGCTCCGTCCGCCGGTCGAGCCGATGCTGTCCGCGCCGGTCGACCAGCTACCGGAGGGCGACGGCTGGTGTTACGAACCGAAGTGGGACGGTTGGCGCTGCATCGGCTTCCACCAAGCCGACCGCGTATATCTGCAGTCGCGCACCGGGAAACCGCTGTCGGCTTACTTCCAGCAGAGATCACCCGCGCGATCCGGGACCAGCTGCCCGTCGGTGCGGTGGTGGACGGCGAGCTGATCATCTGGGACCACGCCAGAGGCCGGACCAGCTTCGCCGACCTTCAGCGACGGATCGCCGCCGGGCCGCGAATAGTGCGCATGGTCCGCGATCACCCCGCCCACTACGTGCTCTTCGACCTGCTCGCCGACCCCACCGGCGTACTACTGAACCTGCCCCTGGCGCAGCGCCGCGCCCGGCTGGAACGGCTCCTGCACGGCGCACCGCCCGCGCTGCCGCTGTGCACCCACACCACAGACCTGACGCAGGCGCGCGAGTGGATGCAGGCATGGACCGCAGCCGGCGTGGAAGGCATCGTCGCCAAACGGCTCAACGGTCGCTACGAGCCAGGCCGACGCCGATGGCACAAGCTACGGGTCAAGGCCACCACCGAGGCGATCATCGGCGGCGTCACCGGCACCGTCAGCGCACCCGAAACCCTGCTGCTGGGCCGCTACGACCTCGCGGGCCGGCTCCGCTACGTGGGCCGCACCCACGCCCTGACACCGATACAGCGACGCGACATCGCCCTCGTGCTCACCCGATCACCACAACGCCGCACCGGCGGCGTCGACCACCCCTGGCCGCAGCCGCTGCCACCGTCCTGGTCCGGGCAACTCGAACGGCCCGAGCCACTACCGTATGTCCAGGTTGAGCCCGAGACGGTGGTCGAGATCAAGGTCGACACCGCATACGAGCACACCCGCTGGCGCCACCGGGTACAGGCGATCCGATACCGGGCGGACCTGTCGGTCTACGACGTGCCCCACCTGACGCGGGACGAGCCCTGACACCTCGGTTATCCGTCAACCGTCGTCACTGAGCGGCTTCACAGGCTCGTACGCCGCCCCGTCCGCTCGGTTGCGCCAGTAGCGGCGGCCAGCATTCGGGCACAGCATGCAGCCTGCGACCTGCGGCTGGCCTTGCTTGGGTGCCAAGGCGCCACCCTCACCACAACATGTCGGCGTCGGGTCGGGGGACGTGCTTGGGCTGGTCATGCCGCCATGATGGCCACTGGGTCTGACAACGATCTCGTTCCGGCTGCCGAGCACGGGGGTGTCCCCGGGCAGGGAGGCAGTCGGCGTGGAATTGTTCGATGGGGGCGGCGTGGCCGTGTTTGCGGTTGACGACCACGCCGCGGCTCACAGGGTAAGCCGTCGGGCCGGGTTTGATCTGCGACCGTTGAGATGGCGGCCAGAGGAAGTATTGCGGGCTTGCAGGGTGCTGGGTGTCCCAGAATCGCGGGGCTTGGCCCAACCGCAAGCAAGCGTGGTCAGACGTTGAGTACCGTGTGTCGAGCACCCCGTCGCCTCAAGCGCGCCAGGATCGGAACATGTCCCCCACGGCACGCAGGATCGCCGCCTTTTCCCGGGGCTGGGCGCCCCGGGTCACGATGAGCGAGACGATCACCTTGGCCAGCACGGGAAGACCGACGACTGCCACGATCAGCCAGGGTCCGTGGGTCAGGTACGGCTCGAGGTTCACGTGTCCACTCCGTCGTCTGCGCCGGTCGGGGCTCGTGTCAGTGAACCTGCCACGAGGAGTGGCGGTTCCCGGAGGGGGTGGGCAGGACCGTAGCCGCCGCCCGCTCATGGGCCCAGCCCTTCCGACGCCATTTGTGGACAACAGCGGGCCCTGTGGATATCGACCACACATGTCCCGCGCGCGGTTGCAGCCGTCGATCATGTGAACTTCGTCAGCGGGTCGGCGACAAGCCGGTCAAGGTCGCCCCGGGCGACACCATCGTCATGGAGGAGGGGCGATGGCCGGACTTGCTCCACGTGCCGGATTGCGTGCTGGCAGGAGAGCGACGTGTGGTCGGTCAATGGTTGATCCGGCGCCATGTGCCGGGGCGGCACTTGATGCCGCTGAGCCGGTGCCATCGAGGAGCGTCACGGTCCGGCGACAGGCCGTCGTCGCGATGCCGGACCCGCGCGATGCCGGACCCGGCTGTGGATGCGTCCCCTCTCAGACGAGGGGTCGCGAGAACGACGGCGTCGGGTGTGGCCGTCAGGAGGCGCCGTACGGCGCCTCGTGCCGCTCACGGAATGTCAGGGTGATGGGCGGGGCCGTAGGCTGCTGGGGACACGGCCCTGGTGCGCGACCATGGTTCGGGTCATCACTTCGTGGCTGCCGAAACCACACAGGGGCGCGATCGATGCCAGGGCTTGCCGCTGGTGTGCAGGGTCAGCGATGGTGAGGTTGGCTTGCGCTAGCCGGGCATCAGTGAGGAGCTGCTTGAGGCTGGTGTTGCGGCGGCGGGCGCTGTTGCGCAGCGTTCGGCCGCTTTCGTGAAGGTGCCGTGCGATGGCAGCTGTGGCGAATCGGGGATCGTGGGCGTGTTCGACGATGACGGCTTGCACGAGCAGCAGGCGCGCCCGGTCGACAGTGTCGGCGGGCACCGGCAGGTGAAGCCGGTCGGCGACCAGGCCGTCGACCAGGCTGATCAATGTGTCGCGGACGGGCTGGGGGTCCAGACTTTCGAAGATATGCGGGCGGGCGCCGATCGCGGCTAGCAGCCGACCGGTGACTTGGTGCATCCTCAGCCAAGGTGGCAACGCCTCCCCGAGAAGCGGCGCAACCTGCCACCCCTGTACGCCGATCAGGTCGCGTGGCACGGTGACCACGACCAGTTGACTGGTCTGCAAACCAGGCCGACGCCACGACTCGAACTCGCGCGAGGTGTCGTACAACGCGAGGTCTCGTTCCTTGAAACGCAATGGATAGGGGCGCTCGCCGTGCCGCAGCCGCCCCTCGGGCGCCATCACCAGCCGGTAGGCCTCGGGGTCCGACCGGCGGATCATCTCGGGCGTTCGCCGCAGCGTGAATTCAGTGTCAGACACTGAACGGACGATCGACACCGACACGTCGCCGAACTCGACGATCTGCGACCTCGCCCGCACGATCACGGGCCGCCCGCCGGCCACCTCGAGCGGCACCGGCGAATTCGCCAACGCGTCACGGACGTACTCGAACGCGTCCGGGCCACGTACCTGCTCGGTGTTGTAGACCTCACGCATCAGTTACGCTCCAACATCGCCAGAAGAGAAACCTTGTCTGCGTTTGAGCATGCCGGAGCCGGCCACCGTGGTCCTTGACGATTCTGGCAACGACATCCATCGATCAACCTGTGTTCCGTATGCAGTAAACACCTCAGCCATGTCCGCCTACCGTTGCAGCGCTCGACGCCCTGCCATCGCCGCGGCCGAATTCGGCAGCCTAGCCTCGGGAATGGAGACAGTGCTGTCACGCGCTGTCAAGTGGCTACGCCGCTGACGGTTCGAGTGTTCGGACGAGTTGAGGCCGGTGGGCGGGGCGCTCGTGCGGCGAGCGTCTGCGCCGGTAGAGCCTGCCCGCCAAGGGTGATGGGTTGATGGCGGCTCCGGTTCGGGTGCCGGCGTCGGACGGTGCTGCCTGGACACGCGTGTTGAGGCGTCGTCGGGGCACGATTTCACGTGACGTTCATGCCGCTCTTCCTTGCACTGCCTAGACCGGTGCACGCTCATGTGACATTGGTCTATGTGTCCCTGTCGCGTCGCTAGCCCGAAACCCCATCCGGCCGCGATAGCGGATAGTCAGGAGTCCTAGATGGTCCGCATCCTCAGGATCACTGTCGCGGCAGTGGTCACCGCCGCTGCATCGCTCGTGCTTGTCGTGTCGCCGGTCCAGGCGGCGCCGCCGAACATCCCCTCGTACGCCACCGCGGTCAGCCGTCTCAACGCGCTCACCGTGGCCGCCGAGTCCCACCAGTCCACCTACGACCGTGACCTGTTCCCGCACTGGATCACCGTCACCGGTTCGTGCAACACCCGCGAACAGGTTCTCAAGCGAGACGGCAGCGGCGTCACCGTCGACAGCGCCTGCTACCCGACGTCCGGGTCATGGCGCAGCCCGTACGACGGCGCGACCTGGACCAACCCGGCCGATGTCGACATCGACCACATGGTGCCGCTGTCCGAGGCGTGGGCGTCCGGAGCGTGGGCCTGGACCACCTCACGCCGCCAGACCTATGCCAACGACCTCGGCGGCCCGGAACTGTGGGCGGTCACCGACAACGTCAATCAGTCCAAAGGCGACCAAGACCCGGCGACCTGGCAGCCATCAGTAGCCTCGTTCCGCTGCACCTACGCCCGAGCCTGGATCCAAGTCAAGTGGTACTACAGCCTCTCCGTCGACAGCGCCGAAAAGTCGGCCCTCACCGGCATGCTCGGCACCTGCTGACCTGCACCCCCAGGATGGACGACGGGCCCAGCCCTCGGTCGCGCCGTCCACATTCTCAGAGCAGCGAGTCCGCCCACTCACCACCGACAACACACCCTCCAGGAACGGCTCAAGGCCACCCGTTCCAACCTACGCTTCAGGACCGGCGCGTCGCCGGCCTTGAAACACGCCGCGGCGAGGCCGTTGGAGCGATCAGCACCTGATCAACGCCTACGACGTCGAGCATCGGCGGCGTCCGAGGAGTGGCAGGTCTTGGCGGACCAGTCCCGGAAGCCGCAAGGCAGTGGCAGGTTGACCCATGGGTGCTGTCCGTTGTGGCCTCCGATCATGAACCGGTAGCTAGATGGTGAGACTCGGCTTCGTCACCGCAGGTCAGGCGAGCGGGTGTGGCGAATCGACAGGGGCTGCGGGTCGGTAGGTCGCGCAAAAGCGGCCCCCCGCTCGTGCGGTGGGCCGCTCATGCCCCCTGCGAGGCGTCCTTGCTGCGACCGCGGATGGGCGGCTCAACTGCGAAAGATCTGACCTACTGGGCCTTTATGCGCTCCAGGAAAGCGCGCCACGCGGCCGGCTCGAACGCCAGGACCGGTCCGCTCACGTCCTTGCTATCCCGGACGTACACCACGCCAGGGAGATTGTCGGCAATCTCGACGCAGTCTCCGCCGCTGCTGCCTGACCTCGTGCTCTTGCGCCACGCGGCGCCCAAAAGATCACTCACCGTGACTCTCCTGCCCCTGCGATCCTATTGATCATCCTTAGTGATTCTGCCTCATCGAGTGCCTGGTCGGCCAGGTTGGACCACACTCGCTCATACGCTGCTACCTCTTTGGGCTTGCTGAGATAGAGCGAGCCGGTTGGGTACTCGGCGTAGACCGTCGTGGGTTCGTGTGGGCCTTTGCTGTTTCCTGTGGTGGGGAAGTCTAGGATTCGAAATGCTCCGGCCTCGGAGGCCAGCAGTGGACCCGCGTCCAGCGGCAGAATGCGCACGGTGATGTTGTAGAGTTCCGCCATTCGAGCGAGGTGGCGCACCTGTTCTTGCATAGCATGACGGTCGCCAATCCTTCTCAGGAGGACGGCTTCACTGAGGATCACATCGAGTTGGGGTGGGGCAGGGAACTGCCGCGTGAGGAGCCCTTGTCGCTGGAGGCGGACGGTGACGGCCCGTTCTTGCTCGTCCTCAGGCATGTCTGGCCGATTGGCAAAGATCGCCGCAGCATACCTTCGAGTCTGCAACAGCCCGGGAATCAGTTCGCCGTCGTACTGGCGGAGCCGGCTGGCGGCGCCTTCAAGACCAACATAGAGGCTAAACCAGCTCGGGATCGTGTCCCCAAACGCGTGCCACCACCCGCTCTGTTGCGTGGCTTCAGCTAGTCCGGTCAGGGCCTGAGTGATCCTCTGACCAGCCTTGTAGAGGTTGCACAGCACCTTGACATCGTTGGGATTGACTGGCGTTTGGCCAGTCTCGATCCGCCAGATCTTTTGGCGGCTACAACCCAATGCCCGTGCGGCGTCGTCTTGGGACATCTTGTTGTGCTCGCGCAATTCCCTGAGTAGTCGACCAAGCTGTCGGCGCGGCAATGTCGAATCAATGTCGTCGACCATGTAACCCCATTTCCATCGGCTGAGTAACACCCGTTTCATAGGCCATGTGACGTTGCTTCCATCGCATAACAAATACCAATATTGCCAACAACAAACTAACCGCGCAACGTTGCGTCACGGCGGGATATTGGCCGATGCTTGCAATTGGCACGGCACCGGTCATGGCAGTGCCCCTGCGATTGGCCGGTGCCGTGTCCAGCAACGGCCATGGTTCGACGCTGCGTCGGCCACGACGGCGACTGGTGGCAACCGAGATGACCGTTGATCGCGTAAAACCCGTTCGGAGTAAGTGCGGCGAGTCGATCTCAACGCCTTACTGATCCTGCAGCCACGGATGTCCGGCGCCCGGCCTCCCAATCCATCGGCGTCGGATGTTCCGCCGGGGTGTGCCGCCGTCCTTGATCATCATTTGGGTGGCGGCACACCCACCCAAACATCGTCTACATCGAGCCCGGATACCGAGGTCACTCAGGTGAGTCAAGCACGGCGTGTTCCATCGTTGCGGTCCCGTTGGCTGGGGCGGCGGATGCGCACATTGCGCGAGGAGCACGGCCTGACCGTGAAGTACGTGGCCGTCTACCTCGGGGTCGACTTCGGTGTGCTGGCGCGATTCGAGCGGGGCGAGCAGGCACTACCTCGGGATGCGATTGCCGCGTTGCTGGACGTGTATCAGGTATTTGACCGCGGCGAGCGTGACGTGTTGTTGCGGTGGGCGCAGCACGTGTGGCGGCCGAGCCGGGAGGTCGACTTCGACGGCGTCATCGCGGACGAGCCGTTCGTGGACCTGTTGTGGCTGGAGTCCGAGGCCACGACCATCGGCTGCTACAGCCCGCTGTCCATTCCGGACCTGCTGCACAGCGCCGGCTACGTCGAACACCTCGCACGTGCCCTGTCGGACGGCAACACAGTCGCCGACGAGCAGATAGCCGCACGGGTGGCGTTGGCCGCCCAACGCCGGCAGCGGCTTGGCCGCGAACCGTACACAGTCGACCTGACTGTCGTGCTGGACGAGTGCGTGCTACGCCACCCGCCCCGGAACCGACCCGCCTGGGACGGCCAGCTCCACCACTTGCAGCAGACGGCGGCCCTGCCCGGCGTGTCCTTGCAGATCCTCCCGACAGGCGCCGACCGGCCGCCCGGTGTGGACAGCGGATTCACGATCTTCACGCTGCCGCACCCATACCCGCCGACAGTGGTCCACATCCCGTACTTCGGCGGCCGGCTGTTCGTCGACGACGGCTGCGACCGCTACCAGCAGACGCTCACCCACCTGTGTACGGCAGCCCTCGACACCCACGAGACAGCCGACCTTCTCGCGAACCGTCTATAACCCTCAGCCCTCATGTGAAGTCTTCTTGGAAGGTGGCATCGTGCCAACGAAACGCGAACAGTTCACCCAAACCATCCGCGCCCAATATTTGGGCCAGCAGATGCGCGAGCTACGCGACGCACACGGCAAGACCCTGAAGTTCGTCTCGGCTTACCTCGGTGTGGAGTTCTCCACCTTGGCCCGCTACGAACGCGCCGAATGGCCGTTCCAACTCCACCACGTTGGGCCCCTGCTGGACGTGTACGGCGTCTACGACGAAGCCGACCGCCGTCAGCTCAACGGCCTGGCCGCCAACGCCTGGCGCGCCGACATCTGGTACCGCAGCTGGGCCAAGCCCGACCCCATGCAGGGGCCCGTACCGGACCGCTGGTGGGTACACCAGCGGGCGCAAAAAATCTGCGTCTACAGCCCCACGATCGTCCCCGAGCTGCTACAGACCGAGGCGTACGCGGAGCAGATCTTCACCGACAGCCACACCGGCCCATCCCGCGAAGAGCAGTGGCGTAAACACCGACACGGCCTCACCGAGCGCACCAAAGCCATCACCGCAAACCCCGATGGCCCTTCCCTCCACGTTGTCCTCGACGAAAACGTCCTACGCAAGCCAATCGGTGGCCCCAAAGTCCTCGAAGCCCAACTGGAACGCCTCGTCGAACTCGGCCGACACGCCAATGTGGACATCCAAATCCTGACCAACCACACACGCCTCCCGGCCGGGATCACCGCCGGCTTCACCGTCTACCAGATGCCAATGCCATACCCACCGGTGGCCCGCATCGACCACCTCGGCGGCACCCTGCTCATCGAAACCGACGGCGCACAACGCTACAGCGACGCCTTCGACACCCTCACCAAGACTGCCGAACCAGCCGACCAATCCATCGGACTCATCAAGGTCCTCAAAGCGGAGATCCAGCCATGACCGACAACCCGCCGACACCAGACACCCCAAACACCACCAACACCGCGCTCGACGCGGCAATCGGCCACGGCGCTCACGCCGTCGCCGACCGACACCACATCAACATCCCACCCGAACTCCGCGAAGACCTCGCCCGCACCGTCCTCGGCGCCGCCTGGCCACACCTCAACCCCACCACAAGCGAGGGCAACCCGCAGACCACCTGACCAGCGAGCGCGTTGGACCCATGCGACGGGAGGAACACGGTGGCAACCATCTACGCCAGCAAGCCAAACCTCAACCTCGCCCAGCAGCTGCTCAACGAACACACCACCGCAACCACGACCGGCCGCTGCCCCACCTGCGCAACACCCGGACCATGCCGGACCTGGGAAGCCGCCGCCACCATCTTCGAGCACTCACTGCACCTACCCCATCGCATCCCCGGCCTCACACTGCTGAACCCAACCCCCACAAGGGCAGCACCCCACGGCACACCGCCGGCCTCCTTCCACTGGTGGACACCAGACACACCAGCCGAACCCGTCCTGTCCACCCAGCCATGGACGTGGTACCCGACCGCCTGACGACCGACGCGCGAACAGCCATCAGGCCAATGCCACTACCGCCGACAGTGGGGGCCTCACCCCCAACCCCTTCGCGGCAACCAGTCCATCCCCACCCGAGCCTGAAGGATCCATGCCGACCATGACCGGCCCTTTCCACCAACCCCAACCACCCTGAACCTAAACCCAGCCGGCCCGGCGTCGCCGTCACCGCCGACAACGACAACGGGGTCACCCGCGACATGCTCGGCGGGCGCATCGGCGACGCGGGCACGGCCGGATCACAGCGACGGCACCGGCAGCCTCGCGGCGCGCTGCAACAGCCTGGACCGCATGACAATGATCAGCTCGGACAGCACTTTCAGCGGCTCGGGCAGCCGGTGCGAGTGGTGCAGCCTGCGCAGGGCGCGCTCCGCTCGGGGGTCGTCGAACCCGACGGCGCCCACGTCGACGATGCGGCTGAAATGCACGCCGGTTCTCCGTCGGCTACACGATCTACGACCCGAAGCAGGTGGCCGAGCAGCTCGATGAGTTCGCCGCCCGCATCGAGGAGACAGATCGGGCTCGTGCTGTCGTCCGAGCATCCTGATCATCCGAAGCCTTGATCATGTCGGTGTCTGGCGGCACATGCGACGGTTTCCGCCGAGCCTTGGTCAGGTGAGGCTCCTGCGGCTGTGGTCGCGGCGGTACCTGATCGCCCAAGCGGCGAGGTTGCCGGCGCACACGACCGCGCACGCGCCGAAGGTTACCGGTACCCACCAGGTGCCGCCGGAGTCCAGCCGGGACGCCAGCGATATCCAGGCGGTGACGATCAGGAGCACGGTCCAGCCGACGATCGTTGGCCACAGACGCTTGCCGCCCACGTTTCCTCCCCCAGTGACATCGACGGGCCGAACCGGTCGTCGAGCTGCTCGACCGCACCACCGGGCCGTGACCTAGGCGGCGACGCCGATCCGGTTGGCGAAGTCGCGTACGCCGGGCAGCGCACCACGGCTGTCGGCGGATATGAGTTCGCGGGTCAGGTTCTGCGCCCACGGCCGGTAGCGCACCTCTTGTGGGGTGTCGCGTTCGGCGGCGAGCAGGGCCTGGAATGCGCCGGTGGGACGGCCGCGGCCGTGGAGGGCCAGGGCGGTGTCTTCCCAGTAGCGGGCCCGCCGCTCCGGCGCGGTGATGTGGGCCGGGTCGACCTGGCGGGCGTAGTCCACGGCGGTGCCGTAGTCGCCGAGCACCCTCGCCACGCTGATCTTGTAGACGGCCAGGTCCAGCGCGTTGAACCGCTCCGCGCCGGTACCGGCCCGCCGGGCGGCGTCGTCGGCCTCGCCGAGCAGGGTCCAGGCGGTGTCGCGGTCGTCACGCATCGCCGCGGTGTACGCCGCCACGGCGAGCAGCTGCCCGTACATCGCGGTCTGCCGGACGTCGGTCAGACCGGTGTCCGCGTCCAGCTGCTGGGCGGCTTGCAGTACGAGCCGTTGGGCGCCGTCGCGGTGACGTGTGCGGCGCAACACGGTGGCGGCCAGCCGGGTCGCCTGGGCGATAACGAGGGGGTCGCCGCTGGCGCGGGCGGCCTGCACTGCCCGGTCCGAGGTGGACCAGGCCATCCCGTCGTCGTGCAGCTTGATCAACAGTTGGGTGGCGACGCA
Source organism: Micromonospora sp. CPCC 205371 (assembly GCF_026130045.1). Lineage (GTDB taxonomy): Bacteria > Actinomycetota > Actinomycetes > Mycobacteriales > Micromonosporaceae > Phytohabitans. The sequence goes on along the minus strand of NZ_JAIBNX010000030.1, from coordinate 44,044 downwards.
GTACGCCTGGGACAGCCGCGCCGAGGCCCGCTCAACCTGGTTGGCTGGGGCCTGGTCCCGGCCGGCGGTGGTCTGGGCGAGCAGGCGCGGCAGCCGCCGAGCGAGTTGGCTGTAGCGGCAGGCCCGGAAGTCGGCCTGGGCGGCGGCGAGCTGCGCGTCCAGCTGATGCGGCGGCAGCGGGACGGCGTCGACCCGGCCGAAAATCACGTCCTCGATCGTGGCGGCCATCTGGGCGCTGGCGGGCGTGGGCAGCAGCGACGCTCCGGCGGTGAGACCAACGGTGCCGGCGATCAGGTCCCGTCGACGCATCCAATCACCACCATCACCGTTGGGCGAGCCTTCGATCACCCTAACCGCCTCTGGCGTAGCAGAGGGGGATGACGTGGCCAAGCCGAGCAGATGCGGTGGAATCCCGTACACCTCGGCCAGCCGGCGCAGCTCGGCAACCGTCCAGTGGCGCCGCCGACCGTTCTCCATCCGCGACAGGGTGGCGATCGAGTAGCCGGTGAGCTGGCCGGCCTCTTCCAGGGTGAGCCCGGTCGCGGTGCGGGCGACGCGCAGCAGGGTTCCGACGTCGCCGGCCGCGGCTGCCGTGGCGACGGCGGGCATTGCGGTCCAGGCGGGTCCGGTATGCATCACCCACCTCCTCACCGACGGGGGTGGTTTGAGGGTGACCGATGTATTACGGGTTGTGCAAACCGCTTACAGGTGGTGCACCGAGGTCTCCGGCCCAGCCCACGGTTGCTCGTGCACTGGAGCCATCCCGACCCCGGTCAAAAGGCTGGCGGGGCGGCGACATTGAGGGAGCGGCCATGATGCACGCGACAACCACTGTGGACAGCGCGGTCACCGCGACGGATCTGATCCGGGCCGGGCTGCTGGAGATCGGTGAGGGCTGCCGTATCCATCCCAGCGTGGTGTTCGTGGTGGCGGACATGCTCGGCACGCTGCGGCCGATCGTTCTGGGCGCCCGAGTCAACGTGGGCGCGTTCGCCGTGGTGCACGGCGGCGCCCGGGTCGGCGACGACGCGCACCTGGGCCACCGGGTGATCGTCGGTGAGCCGGAGTACGGGTACGCGATGCGCCAGGTTTACCAGGGTGCCGGTGACACCACCACCATCGGCGCCGGCACGGTGGTGCGGGCCGGCGCCACCATCTACGCCGGTGTGCGGGTCGGGGACGACACCACCATCGGGCACAACACGCTGCTGCGCACCAACGTGGTCGTCGGCTCCGGCAGCCAGCTCGCGGCCAACCTGACCGTCGAGCGGGGTACCCGGATCGGGGACGGGGTGCGCTGCTCGCCGGGCTCGCACCTGACCGCCGACACCACCGTGGCGGACCGGGTGTTCCTCGGCGCCGGCGTGCGCACTGTCAACGACAAGCAGCTGATCTGGCGCGACCCGGACCACGAGCAGCCTCTCGCGCCGCCGGTGTTCGAGTACAGCTGCAAGGTGGGCTCCGGAGCCGTGCTGCTGGCCGGGATCACCGTGGGCGCCCGGGCGCTGGTGGGGGCCGGCTCGGTGGTGACTCGTGACGTGCCCGCCGCCGCGATCGTGTACGGGGTACCCGCTCGCCAGCATGGGCAGGTGACGGCACCGTGAGCACGGCGATGACGTGGCTGGAGCCGCTGCGCTCTAGCGTCCCCGAACTCGAGGCACGGGCGTGGGACAGCGTGCGGCGGCTCGCCGACGAGTTGGCCGGGCTGGTCGCCTCCGCCCCACCGGCCGGTGACCGGGCGGCCCGGTCGCGGTGGCTGCTGGGCCTGCGCCGCCGCCTAGCGCAGCACGGCCACCGCCCACCGGCCGGCCCGGTGGCCGCCGCGGTGTGGCAGACGCTTGCCCAGTTCTGCGCCGGGTTCCACGACCTGGACCTGCGCGACGCGACCGGCCCCGGGCACGGGGCGATGATCCTCACCGACGCGGACGAGGCCACCGCGCAAAGCTGGCGGGGGCGGCTGCACCGTGGCGAGCTGGTCGGTATCGCCGCGACCGAGCGGCACGGCGGCTCGCGGATCCAGGAGATCACCACCAGGGCCCGGCTACGCCGCGACGGCCGGTGGCTGGTCAGCGGCGAGAAGTGCTGGGTGTCCAGGCTGATGGAGTCGGCCGGCTTCGTGGTGTTCTTCCGCGACCCGGACAACCGCATCAGTGCGGCGGTCGTTGACGCCGCCGACCGGGGCCTGGAGCGGGAGGTGATCGAACCGTTCGGGCTGGACGGCTGGGCGTGGGGTGTGCTGCGCCTGCACGAGGTGCCCGTCGGTCCGGCGGCCGACCTGGTCGGCCCGGCGGGGACCGGCCTGGACGTGTTCCGCCGGCACTTCGCCCGGTTCCGGCCCTTGGTCACCGCTACCGCGCTGGGCACGGCCGCCGGGGTGCACACCCTGGTCGTCGACGCGCTCGCCGCCCGGTGCCGGGTCGGCGTGCTGCCCCGGGTGCGCGACAACGCGATGATCACCCTTGGACGCACCCACGCGGAGATCACCGCCAGCCTGCTTGCCGCGATCACCGCCAGCCGCCTGGCCGCCGCCGGGCACCGGCACGCGTACCTGGCCGCCCGAATCGGCAAGGCCGCCGGCGTCGACACCGCCCACAGGGCCGTGACCGACCTGGCCCCGCTGGTCGGCGCCTGCGGCTTCCAGCAGGCCAGCCCGATCGCCAAGGCCCGCGCCGACCTGACCGGCCTGCTCTACGCCGACGGGATACACGACAGCCTGTACCGCTCCGGTGGAATCAGCCTGCTGCACCGCTCGGCCGCGTCGGCCGTCGCACAACCGCAGACCCACCACCCGCGCACAAAAACGGACACCGCCGCCTGAACACACCAACCAGGCTCGCGTCGGTGGGCAGCTCAGGTCACGCGGTTGCCGTTCTCCAGATAGACGGTGACGCCGCCGGGGACCGCCTCCAGCGCGGCGGCGGCCCGCCGGGCCAGCAGCGGCGAAAGCCGCTGCTGCGCCTCGGCCAGCGTCGACCAGGCCCAACCGCGCAGCTCATCGGCCGGCAGGTGGAACGCCACCGTGGCCGGGTCCAGGACGCCGCCGTCGAAGACGAACATGACCCCCTCGGTGCGGCCGGTGCGCGGCGGTACCCAGTCCACCACCAGCAACCGGCCCGGCGCCGCCGACAGACCAAGCTCTTCCTTCAGCTCCCGCACCGCCGCGTCGTACGGCGACTCGTCGGCGTCCACACAACCGCCGGGCAACTCCCAGTAGTCCTTGTACACCGGCTCCACGATCAACATCCGGTCGGTGTGATCACGTAGCAGCACCGCGGCGCCCATCCGCTTGCGCGGCAGGGTCGCGGTGTAGTCGCCAGACGGTGAGGTCACCACGGGAGGCTACCCGCTCACTGCTGTCCCATCCGCCGTTTCGGGCTGTTCAGGGGCAAGGTCCGGCGTGCGGGCGGGTCGCCGACCTGTCAATGCCCCTATGGTGAGCGGCATGACCGGACCGGACTTCTCGATCACCGTCTCGGGCTCGCCCGGACACCCGGTGGTGGAGGTGTCCGGCGAGTTGGACTCTCGCAACGGCCTCGCCCTCGTCGGACAGGTGGACGCGATCCTGGCCGACCAACCGGGCCGCTTGAGCCTGGAACTGTCCGGGGTTGGCTTCTGTGCTTCAGGCAGCATGAGCGCCCTGGTCGCCGTTCACCATGGGACCGAGCGGGCAAGCGCTGATCTTGATCTGGTGAACGTTCGCGGAACCTGCACCGCCTGCTGGAGATCTCGGGGGTGCTCGGCCTGTTCAACATCCAGCCCTCCGCCAACCCGGCCGGCTGAACCTCTTGGAAGCGCTCGTCCGGTTGGCGGTGTCCTACCCACCGCACCGGGTGGTTTCCGGCTGTCTCGCAACGACGATCTTCCTTAGTCCGTAGAACGGATTCGAGGAACCGATGACCGACCACGACGGCGACCGTGACGAGCTGGCCGACTGCGAACAGCCGCGCGAGCGCCTGCCCGCATGGCCTGCGGTCGTTCGGGCGAGCAACACACCCCGTACCACGGCAGGGGACCGCATCCGCGCCAACCAGGCGCGGCCTCACCGGTTCGAGCGGTAGCGGCTGGCGGGGGTCGAGATCAACGCCGTTTGCCGGCCGGCGAGCCGCCGGATCGGCCGCCCAAGGTGGACCGACCGGCGGACCCGTGGCGGGGTTCAGTCGAGGCTGTCACCGGCATCGTGCTGGGCCTGCTCCGCTGTGCCCAGCAGCTCGGCGGTCAGGTCGCGCATCTCGGCCACGGCGGCGTACTCCGGCAGATTGGCGGGGCTGAGGCCCTTTGGCCTTGGCGCCGTCCCACATCGCGTCCACGTAGTCGAACAACGCCCTGCGAGCGACTACCTGGTCGGCGCGCTGCTGCGCGGTCATCGCGGCGAGCGCCGCGGTGTCGTGGTCGGGGAAGCCGCCCGCCTCCTCGACCGCGGCGACCTCTGCATCCCCCCGCCCTTCGTCGCCGACTGCGGCCGGCGCCCCCCGGCGCCGGCGAGAAAACATGGTCATCGCTACTCCCATCCAAGACGGTCAACGCCCACGGTTACGTACGCGGCCACACCGACACGCCAGGGAGGGTGACGCGCGGTGAGGGTTGAACCCGTCCCGAATAACCGAGGAAAGGGCGTTCGAACCTGCTCTCCCGGCCGCCTGGTTGCCGCCAGGGGGCACTGCCCGAACGGAGGAGTCGGGGCGGTATCGCGAGGCAGTAGTTTCCCGGATCATGACCGTGATCGCCGGTGAGGAGCCGCCGGCGCGGCCGCCGCGCCCAGCGTCGGTGACCGTCGCTTTCTGCCTCCAACTCGTGGCCGCCCTGGCGCTGCTGCTCATGGTGGGCCTGGTGGTTGCCTACGCGGTGTACTTCGACGGGCAGATCTCCCGCGCCGTCGAGCTGGTTCCCGAGGCCGACCCGGACGAGGTCAGCGGCGAACGGGTCGGCAACATCGTCACCTCGGTGGTCATGGGCGTCATGATCCTCGCCGTGGCGGTGTGGCTCGCGGCGACCGCGGTGCCGGTGCTGCGGGGCAGCAACGTTGCACGCATCCTGGTCTTCGTCGCCGCGGGCGCTCACCTGCTGCTGTGTGCCGCCCCCTGCCTGGGCGGAGCGGCGCTCGTCCCGATCCTCCTAGCCGGTGCCCCCGAGGAATCGCCCGAGGGTCCGTACGTTGGCGAGGAGCCCTGGGAGGAGTCGCGGTTCATCGAGACGCTCTACTCGCAGACGTTACCGGTCGACGACGCATTTTTCCTTGGTATGACGGTCGGCTCCGGCATCGAGATACTGCTTGCCACCGCGGTCGTCGTGCTCCTGGCTGTGCCGCCGGCCAGCCGCTACTTCGTCCCGCGCCGACCCCCACCGGCCTGGCCCGCTGTCTACACCCTGCCAGCCGGCGCCGCGTGGCCGATGAGGCCGTCGTGGCCTGGGACACCTGCTGTGCCACACCCCGGGCTGCCATACGTGATCTGCCCGGACCCGTCCAAACACCAGACACCCCCACCCGGCGACACCCCCAGCACCAGGCACGAGCAACGACCCGAGCCCGACAACGGACCCTAAACATCCTCAGACCTCGTACGCCCTCGCCCGACCGGCTTCGGACCAACGAGCTCTCCGCTGAGCGCGATCACGGCCACAGCCCACCCTGCTCAACGTCTGAACCGGGACGCTTGGGCGAACCTCGCTAGTCCTCTCGACGTTCCGACCGACGCCGCCGCCCGGCAACGTGCTCAGCGGTGCCGGCCGAAGCCGCTCGGCCGACAACGGGTCGGTCACCGGCGGCTGGACGCCAGGCACGGGCGTGTTAGACGATCCTGGCGCAGAAGAACGGGCGGTCATGCGTGCCCAGCTCGCCATGATGGCCGCACCGCTGGACTCCGACGATTCGGAGCTGGCGGCGCTGCAGGAGACCCGGCGGGCCGGTGCCGGGGCTGCGGAGGTCGCGGGCGGCCCGGTCTAGGCACTTGGCCGCGTCGGTTCTGGCTCACGGCGGCGCGGGCCTACTCAGCCGACGGCCAGGCACGGCAGGCGCTGGCCGCGCTCAACCGGGCCGAACAACTCGTCAGCCGATCCCGTGCTGAGCAGGGCCCTTCCTGGGCCGCACTCGGCGGGCCGGCCGAGGCCCGCCTGGCGAACCAGGCAGGCAAGACCCTGCAGGCGCTGGGCGACCTGCCCGCCGCCGAGGAACAGCTCAGGCGCTCCGCCCGCGCCTGGAACCCTGTCACTCACAGGCGGATCTACGCGCTCACCCTCGCCGACTTCGCCGAAACGCAATGCGCGCAGGGCCACGTCGAGCAGGCATGCGAGACCTGGGACCACGCGCTGACGCAGATGACCGGGGTCAGCTCCGCCCGAACCCGGCAGGCGGCACGCAACGTGCGCCAACATCTGGCCCCTCACAGCCTCCGCGGCTTCAAGACCGTCCGGCGTGTCTACGCACGAGCGGCCACATTGGCCTAGCCTTTGCCGCTCCGGCGCCGTGTCGCGCCGGCCTGGAACGTCTCGTTGCCCTGGATGATCGGTGCGATCGTGTGCCGTGCTCCACTCGCGGACGCTGCGCCGTCAGCGCACCACCGCGCGGGGAACAGGAGAGCCGGGCAACCGCACGTGCTGCGCCGTGACGGCTTCAGCTTGGGCGTCTTCCGCCACGACGGGTCGGACAGGAAGGGTAGCGGCATGAGTTTGCAGCGGGACCTGGACCACGCGGCGGTTACCGTGGCCGCCCTCGCCCTCGCCGCGCGCCTGCTGCCGGCGGCCGAAGCGGCCATCGCCGCGGCTCGGTCGTTCCTGGATGGCACGGAACACGCGAGGGTCGCCAACAGCGAAGCGTCAGCATCCGGCGAGGCGGCGGCCGCAGCGGGTGGCGTGCCGGGCTGTCACAGCGGTGCCGGCTAGATAGTCGACCAGACACCTGCGGTACGGGCCCGGTTTGACCGCACCGGCGGATGGGCGGCCATCGGGCCTGCGGCATACCGTCGCGGTGATGCAGCACCAGATCAACGCACACGACCTGGACGCTCCCGCGCGAGCGGCACTGGTCGCGGCCACCCGTGACCCGATCCTGGACGGTCTCGTCGGCTGGTACGCCATGGATGCCGGTGACCTCGGCGACGGCCGCGCCGACGCCGTCGATGTCGACCAGCTCCTCGCCGGCGCCGACCGCGATACCGACCTGTACGGCGGGTACACCGTGGGCGTCCTGGCCGCTGCCGGCGTCCTGCGCGCCGTCGCCTGGTGTTCGACGACGACGGCGGCCGGCCACCGCCGCGCCGCTTGACGTCGGGATGACCTGATGTGGCGTTGACCTGCTCATACATCGGGTAGATTCGGTCGGTGGACGGCCCGCAGGCGCTGCTGGTGGGCGGCCCGTACGACGGCACCGTGGTCGCGCTGCCGCGCGACGATCATGTGCTGGTCGACGTGCACCTGTATGAGTCGGTGGATCACCTGGTGGAGTACCGGGGCCAGCGGGTCCAGGTGTTTGTGCACGCGGAGGATTGCTGCGACGCATCCGACGGCGCCGTCGACGCGGGCGAGGACCCTCGAGTTCAGAAAAGTCTGTTGCGAGGCAGGTGGATCGCGGTGATGCCGCCGGCATCACGGCGATCGGACCGACCCGCGTATCCCCTGGTTAGAGGACAGGTAAGCGTCCGCCTCCAAGCTGATGCACCGCGGCCAGCATGAGCGCCGCCGCCGGATGCCGGCGTTGGCTCTGGGCACGGCGGTACCGACGAGCCATGCGCAGCAGCAGGGGGTCACGGGCCGCCGCGAGATCCTCCCTGGTGCCGTAGTGGCGGTCGTCGGGCAAGCTGCCAAGCCGGGCGGCCAGCTCGCGCACGAGCCAGTCCAGCACCGCCGCCACGCGCGGGTCACGCCGCTGGGCGTCTAGCAGGCGTCGGGCATCGGTGACCATATCCAACTCACTCCCCGTGATCATGCGGCGACGGTAGTCGTGGGGGCGTGCGAAGGCCACTGCTGTCCTGGCCAGGAGCGGCCTACAGGGGCCCCGAGTGTTGGGAAAGCCGGCGCGCCTGCACGCCAGGGCCTCCGGTAACCTAGATCCGCGGGCCGCTAGCTCAATCGGCAGAGCTGTGGACTTTTAATCCATAGGTTCGGGGTTCGAGTCCCCGGCGGCCCACCAGGTCTGACCTGCATGTATAACCGGCAGGTTCTGATCTTCTGGTGACGGGACGAGTGTGGGGCGGGCTGGTCACCCCCGTTAGCTCGATGATCTCGTCGGTATCAATACCCTTGTCGCTGTTGTCGCGCGTGATGCCTAGGTGTCAGGGCTCTAATGCCGGCCAGGCTCGACTGCGCTGCGCTTGTCCAGCAGGTTGGGGCTGGCGGGACCGGGTTACGGCGGGGCAGCTTTCCGGTTGGGGAGTCCCTCCGTTCTTGTGGTCACAGCCATAGTCACCACGTACCTTGTCACCAACTGTGGTGGCGCCTTGCGAGGCCGTCAGCCGAAGGTGGGCCCGTGCTGGTCCATGGCAGGAGGTTGATCAGGTCTGTCCTGCTGCTGTACAAGCCGTCAGTAGCGGTGACGGTGGTGAGGACGGAGTATTTGCCGGGTCGCCGGTACCGGTGCGTGATACGTGGTGAGGTTTGGGTGATGGTTGTGCCGTCACCGAAGCTGAACGTGTAGGCGGTGATGGGCAGCCAGCCCGGCTGGGACGTGGAGGCGTCGACGGTGACCGTAGAAATCGTGACGTTCGCGGTGACGATCGTCAGCGCCGTCGGTCGCCGGATGGTCTCGACCGGTCCCCGGTCCGCGTAGGTGACCGGGCCGGCTCCGGTGTTCGGCACGGTGGGGTCGTCGGCTCGGGCCTTGCCGGTGCGGTCGGTGGCCGAGTATCCCGGGGCTGTGGAGTTGGCCGAGTCCTGGTGGTCTTTGGGGAGTGCGGCCTCTTTGTCGTTTGTGGACTGACCGGAGGCGGTGCGGAAGGCTGCCAGGCCCATCGGGGTGCCGTTCCAGGAGTAGAGGTTCGGCGAGTTCGCTTGGTAGTGGTAGGCGTCGTTGTAGTCGACCACCGTGTCGTCGATGGCGTCGTCGTAGACGGCGAGTTCGACGCCGTCGAGCGGACCGCCTTGGCAGTAGGTCTGGCCGAGGTGCCCGTTGTTGATCAGCACATTGTTTTGCACCGAGACACCGGACGACGGCCCGTCGATGCGGATGCCGTCCAGGCACCGGCTGCGCACGGCGTTGTTCGTGATCGCGGTGCCGGCGGCGCCGCGGTTGTGGATGCCGTAGCCGGCGCCGAAGTAGATCCAGTTGTTGGTCACCACGGTGCCGGTAGCGTCGGGCCCGATCATGATTCCCGCGCCGCCATAGCCCTGGACGAGGCTGTTGATGATCGTGTTGCCCGGGCCGGCGACGTCGATGCCGATGCTGCCGTCGGCGGCGCGGGTGAGGCCGGGTGCCCTGGCGGTCACGGCATTGGCGATGACCCCGGTCGTGGCGGCGTCCATGGACAAGCCTCCGCCACCGAGCCAACCGCTGATGTACGGGCCATTCAACTGTGATGCGGTGACGCCGGCCAGACGGATCGCTGGCGCGGTCGCGGTTTCATCCAGCGTGAACGAGCCCCATTCAATGGTGATGGCTGACGAGTCGCGGATGTCCAGGGCCGGTAGGTCTCTGGCCCGGCTTACCTGGATCCTTTCCAGCCTGATGTGATGCTGGCCGTCGATGACGAATCCCGCCGTTGGTCCGGCCAGTTCGCGACCGCCGACCGGTGCCATGCGGAAGGTGATCGGCTGCCCCGGCGTCCCGGAGCGCGGGATCGTGACCCGTTCCCGGTAGGTGCCGGTGCCGATCTCGACGGTCTGCCCGGCGGTGACGATCGCCGCGGCAGCGCTGATGGTGCAGAACGGCTGTGCGGCGGTGCCCGGTCCACTGTCCGAACAGGACGCCGATGTCGCCTGGACGTACAGGATCTTGGGATCGGCGGCGTGAGCCGCAGCGGCGGTGCCGAAAAGTGCGCCTGATGTCACCGCGAGTGCGGTCACGCCAGCGCGGAAGGGTGCGCGCATGGTTGTCCCCGTGGAAGATGTCGCAGAAGTCGCCTCATCAGATCACGTACCTCGGCGAACGACATTGACCGAACGGCCCGTCCACCCTCGCGTGTGGACTGAACCAGGCCAGGCCACGCCGCCGCTGGCATCGAAGGCGCCCAGTGTGCCAGCACCGATGAAACAGCTACCTCTGTGGCTTGCCCGCTCGCACTCGTGCCCTTCTCATGCCGCGGCGACGCTCAGGATCACCGCGCCCGGCATGACAGCATCTGCGGCGTGGGGGCGTCTCGGCGCCGGCCAAGCTCGGCACTGGCGGCACGGTCACCACCTACAACAGTACGGCGCTCGACGCAACCTGGTGGCCGACGTCGCCGGGTGGTTCGCGCCTGGCGGGCAGTATTATGCCGTTGACGCCGAGTCGGGTTCTGGACACGCGTTCGCGGCCAGCAGATGTCCTGAAGGACTTCCGCCGCGCCTTTCTGGGGTCTTTCACGTGACTGGTGTGAATGGCCATCGGCCGGCGTCGGGTACCGGGCGGCGCGGCCTTGGAAGACCCGCTGTGGCACATTGCCTCAGCGACCTGCCCTCATTGGCAGGCCCGCGTACCAGCCCGCTCGTGGCGTGGTCATGCTGGATCGCTTGACTCGTGGCATCAGCGGATATTGTCCGCGAGCGTGTTATCGCTGGCTTGAACGCATCGGTAGTTTACGTCGGTGTCTCGAGTGACCAGCCAAATTCCCGGCAAACGATGACAAACGATTGCGCGGCGGCCAGCCAGAGTCCTTGATCGGCTGCTGCCGCCGTATTAGTTAACGCTGTCGTGCGATCGGCGAAGTTGCCGGTCCGCGATTTGGTCGCCGACTCCACCACCCTCTTCGTAAGGTCTACGCGGACTTGTGAACTTTCGGCAGCATCCATGCCAATGGCGAGCTGGGTGCAAGCCGTAAGCGCCGCCTCGTCCAGTTTCGTCCCGGGCTGAGCTAGTTGTTGCGACGTGAGCCGGGGCAGTAACGGGCCCACCACTGCGGCACCAGCAAGCGAATACGACGAGGCCGCACAGTAGCCACCACCGCCTACGTCGAGACCAACGGGTCAACACACCCTCCCGAAAACACCTGCCTTGTTATGCCCGCAGCTGCCGCAGCCTACCTGTGCCTGATGGGCCTCAGCGGACGCGTAGTTCACCGCGCTGAACAAGTGCAAGTCCGCCCGGGCTCGAGCACCGTACCGGGTAGCCACAGCGGTTGGCGCGACGCTGCCTTCAGAACGGACGTGCTGCACATCTTTTGTCAATCAATCCCTTTTGGAGCGTTAGCCGGTTTGGTGCCGCTGCGGAGGCTTGCCGTGTTTCCGCACGACAAGGCGTTAGTGCTCGGTATTCAACGCGGTGCGGTCACGGTTAGTGATGTGGCGTCGGCTTTGAGTGTTGTGTGCTTGCTCATTGTAGTGGATATTGCCTTTTGCTGCCGTAGCTCGGTACGTTGCGGCTGCCTTATCAGGCGCGGTTCTCTGGGGAGGGAAACGGCGTGGCTGCTGGGTCTGGTTCTTCGCGCCCATTTTCAGGTGATCGTCGGTTCGTGCGGCGGTTGAGTCAAATCCTGCCAATCGTGTTGGCGGTGACGTTGGTGCCCTTCGTGCCGGCGCAAGCGGCGCCCGATGCGGCGACAAAGCCGCAGCGTGACCGATCGGTGGATGTGTCGACGGTCAAGGCGAAGAAGGGTTCGCCGTCGCAGTCTGATAAGGCGAAGTGGTCGCCGTCTCGGGTGGTGTGGCCGAAGGCTGCCAAGGGTGTCGTGCCGGTGGGCGACTCACAGGCGGCGACGAGTGTGGGTGGGCTGCCGGTGCGGGTGTCCCCAACACTTCCGGCGGGAGATGTGCTGTCGCCGCGGTGGCTGGCGGACGAGGCGGATGCGTCGGACGCGCCTGCGAAGGTGCAGGTCGAGGTTCTTGACCGGGCGAAGGCTGGCGCGGTTGGCGCGGCGCTGTTGCTGCAGGTCGCACGCGCGGATGGCCAGCGTACTCAGGCTGGCGTGCGCGTCGAGGTCAGCTATGCGCAGTTCGCTGGCGCGTTCGGTTCGGATTGGGCGTCACGGTTGCGGCTGGTGCACCTGCCGGCATGCGCACTGAAAAGCACGGCGGACCCGTCGTGTCCAGCGGCTCGCTCGTTGGGTGGGCGGTCCAACAATCCGGCCACCGGCGTCATCTCCGGCGATCTGCAGGTCAGTACGGCGAGTGCGGGTGTGGTCGCACTGGTGGCCGGCACGGACTCCGAGACCGGCACCTTCAAGAAGACGTCGCTGTCGCAGGCGTACTCCTGGCAGGCTGGTACCTCCAGCGGAGGATTCTCCTGGTCGTATCCGCTGAAGGTGCCGCCGGCGCCGGGTGGGATCGAGCCGACGGTTGAGTTCGCGTACTCGTCGTCTGGGGTGGACTCGCGCACGAACGCGGAGCATGGGCAGCCGTCGTGGGTGGGGGAGGGCTGGGACTACAACCCTGGCTATGTCGAGCGGCAGTACCGTACCTGCGCGGACGACCTGGAGGGGTTCCCGCCGCATTACACGAACGCGACGCCAGACCCGTGCTGGCGGGAGAACAACGCGACGCTGGTGTTCAACGGGAAGTCGTCGGAGATTGTGCAGGACGACGCGACCGGCAAGTGGAAGCTGATCGACGACGACGGTTCCCGGATCGAGCTGGTGACCGGTGGGCACGACTACACCGACGGTGGTGAGTACTGGCGGCTGGTGACCTCAGATGGCACCCAGTACTACTTCGGCCGGTACCGGCTGCCGGGATGGAACACCGGGGACCGGGTGACGAACTCGGTGGTGCGGCATGGCATGTTCGCCAACCACACCTGGGAGCCCTGCTATAACTCGTCCAGTTTCCAAGCATCGCGGTGTTGGAAGCCGTGGCGGTGGAAGCTGGATCTGGTCGTGGATCCGGACGGCAACTCGATGTCGTACTGGTACGGGCTGGAGTGGAACAAGGCCGCCATGGCTGGCAACACCACCCTGGTCGCCGACTACGACCGCGGCGGTTTCCTGGAGCGGATCGAGTACGGCACCCGCGGCAACGAAGCCGACACCACGACACCGCCGATGCGGGTGGTGTTCACCACCGCCGACCGGTGCCTGGCGGCGACGTGCTGGTCGGGCAGCCCGTCCCGGCCGGTGGCGGCGAACTGGCCGGACACCCCGTGGGATCTGCAGTGCTGGGCGTCGCCGTGCACGAACAGTGTCGGCCCGAACTATTGGACGCATCGCCGGCTGTCGAAGGTGACCACCCAGGTGCGGGTCGGTACGGCCTATCAGGATGTGGATGAGTGGGCGTTGACGCACACCTTCCCCGGGCACGCGGACGGGTCGAGCCCGTCGCTGTGGCTGGCCGATATCGTGCACACCGGCAAGGCCGGGGGCAGCGTGGCGCTGCCGGCGGTGCACTTCGACGGGGTGCAGTACGCCAACCGCACCGACTACAACGAGTCCGCCGCCGTTCCGAGGGCGTACAAGTTCCGGATCACGTCGATCAAGAACGGCACCGGCGGAGAAATTCTGATCACGTACGAGGGATCGGACTGCACCATCAACTCGCAGGCGGACCCGGACCATAACTCCAAACGGTGCTTCCCGCAGTTCCACCAACCCGAAGGGTCGCCGGCCGGGTGGGCGTGGTGGAACAAGTACCGGGTGACGCAGGTGATCGAGCGGGACCTGGTCGGCGGCTCGCCAGACGTGGTGCACTCCTACGCCTACTCCACCGCCGGCACGGACAGCACCGTCCTGTGGCACCACAACGACACCGACGTGTGGTCGGCGTCGCTACCCAAACGAACATGGTCGGACTTCCGGGGCTGGCCCACCGTAACCGTCACCACCGGCGCCGCCGGCGGCACCCAGACGCAAACCAAATATTTGTACTTCCGCGGCATGGATAACGACCGCACCGACGCCGGCCCAGGCACGCGGCAGGTCAACATCACCGGCTCGGACGGCGTGACCTGGCAGGACAGCGACTGGCGTGTCGGGTTCCTGCGCGAGCAGATCCAGTACGCCACCCCCGGTGGGCAGCCACTACGCAAGACAGTGAACAGCCCATGGGGTTCCACCACCGCCACCCGCAACGAGGACCCGGTCCATGCGCAGCCAACCCTGTGGACCGCGGAGTTCGTGGAGACCGGCGCCACCGCCACCTACACCTGGATCGCGAACTCCAACAGCTGGCGGCAGACCCAGCAGGAGTACACCTACGACACCACCTACGGCCAACCGGTCTCCGTCAACGACCTCGGGGACACAGCCGTCACCGCCGATGACACCTGCACCCGGTACAGCTACGTGCGCAACATCGGCACCATGTGGATCACTGACGCGTTGTCACGGTCCGAGACCGTGGCCAAGCCCTGCAATGTGTCGCCCACCTATCCGAACGATTTGTTGGCGGACAAGCGGATCGCCTACGACAACAAGGCGTACGACACCGGCTGGCCCGACTACGGCCACCCCACCCAAACCCGTGAGGTCGCCTCACACGACGGCACCAACCCCACGTTCGTGGACACCTCCACGAACACCTACGACGTCCACGGCCGGCTCTTGTCCGCCGCCGACGCGCTCGGCCGGACCAGCAGCACCGCCTACACCCCCACCACAGGTGGGCCGGTCACCGCGATGCAGACCACGAACCCGGCCGGACACGTCGCCACCACGAACATCGACATCCGCGGTCAGGTGACCACGGCGCTGGATCCGAACGGCAAGACGACAACCGCGCAGTACGACCCACTGGGCCGGCTCACCAAGGTCTGGATGCCCGGCCGACCCACCAACCAGACCCCAAACAGCGAGTACGCCTACACAGTCAGCAACAGCGCCGCCAGTCACGTCCAAGCCAAGGCGCTCGGGCCCAACGGTAACCAGATCTCCTCGTTCGAGATCTACGACGGTCTGCTGCGGCTACGCCAGGCGCAGAACACCGCGCCGGACGGCAAGCGGGCCATCATCGATGCCCGGTACGACTCACGCGGGTCGAAGGTGAAGCTGTCCACCTTCTACAACAACGCCTCCGGCCCCACCTCCACACTGGTTACCTTTGCCGACGCGGACATCGCGACGCAGAGCCGCTACACCTACGACGGTCTGCAACGCCCAACCGTTGACGCGCTGTGGTCCGCGAACGCCGAGAAGTGGCGGACCACCACCAGCTACGACGGCGACCGGGTCAACGTCGACCCACCCGCCGGCGCGACCGCCACCACGACAATCTTCGACGCCCACGACCGCACCACCGCGCTGCGCCAATACCACGGCGGTGCGCCCACCGGCAGCTACGACGAGACCCTCTACGGCTACGACCGGGTCGGCCAGCTCACCTCCGTCACCGACCCGGCAGGCAACACCTGGACCAACACCTACGACCTACGCGGCCGGCTCGTCTCCAAGACCGATCCCGACACCGGCCAGACCGGCTTCAGCTACGACAACGCCGGCCAGCTCGTCACCACCACCGACGCCCGCGGCGAAACCCTGTACCAGGCCTACGACAGCATGGGCCGCCAGACCGAGCTGCGCGACGACAACGCCACCGGAGCGCTGCGCGCCTCGTGGGTCTTCGACACCATCGCCAAGGGCACCCTCACCTCCGCCACCCGACACGTCGGCACAGCCGCCTACACCATGACCGTCACCGGATACAACGACGTATACCAACCCTCGGGCAGCACCATCACCATCCCGGCCAACGAGGGCCCGCTCGCCGGCACCTACACCACCTCGGCCACCTACAAACCCGACGGCACCGTGGCCACCACCGTCCTGCCCAGTCTCGGCGGCCTACCCGCCGAGACCATCACATACAACTACAGCGACGCCGGCCTCCCCACCCAGATGGGCTCCGGGTCGGCCACCTATGTGGCGGCCACGTCATACCACTGGGACCGCGCCATCAACCAGCGCATCCTCGGCGCTACCGCCAACCAGCGCATCCGGATCACCAACAGCCTCGACGAGGCCACCCGGCGACTCACCACCGTCCAGGTCGACAGCGAAAACGCCACCACCGCCAACACCTGGGACGACCGCGCCACCAGCGACTACAGCTACGACGACGCCGGCAACATCACCATCATCGCCGGCAAAACCAGCGGCGCCGTCGACCAGGTCGAATGCTTCCGCTACGACCACCTACGCCGCCTCGAAGAGGCCTGGACTGAAGCCACCGCCGGCTGCCAAACCCCGCAGCGGGCCGGCGCGGACCCCTACTGGCGTAAGTGGACCTACGACACGATCGGAAACCGCACCAAGCAGACCGACTACGGCGCGGCCGGCACCACCACCTCCACCTACACCTATCCCGGCGCCGGTAGCCCTCGCCCGCACGCGGTCGCCAGCATCGGACACGACGGCCCGGCCGGCGTCAGCACCGACACCTACAGCTACGACCAGGCCGGCAACACCGAAACCCGCACCATCGGCGGCATCGCACAAACCCTCACCTGGGATCCCGAAGGCAAACTGTCCACAGTCAACAAGGCCGGCCAAGACACCACCTACGTCTACGACGCCAACGGCAGCCGCCTGCTCCGCAAGGAACCCGACGCCACCACCCTGTACCTGCCCGGCGGCACCGAACTGCGCCTCGCCGCCGGCGCCACCCAAGCCGACGGCACCCGTTACTACACCCACAACGGCGCCACGGTCGGTGTCCGCACCGTCACAGGCCTCACCCGGCTCGTCACCGACCACCACGGCACCAGCGAACTGTCTTTCGCCGGCACCACTATGACCCGCCGCCGCAGCATGCCCTTCGGGGAACCCCGCGGCCCACAACCAGCAGGTTGGATCGGCGACAAAGGCTTCGTCGGCGGCATCAAGGACGCCAGTACAGGGCTCACCAACCTCGGCGCCCGCGAATACGACCCCACCATCGGCCGGTTCATCTCCGTCGACCCGCTCATGGACCTCGCCGACCCGCAGCAGATGAACGGCTACAGCTACGCCAATAACAACCCCGTCACCCTGTCCGACCCCAGCGGCCTCATACCAGACGACTGCAGCAAGATCGAATGCGACTACGTCCCCGGCTGCGAAAGCTGCAACAACGACAAAAAGGAAGACAACCCCTGCTGGCCCGCCAAGAACTGTGACACCAAAAAGAAGGACGACGACCGCGGTGGCGAACGGAAGCGCGGCGGTGCGACCCTGCCACCACGCGGCGAGGTAACCCTCGAAATATGGGCCGAAGTCGTCCTCGGAACGCACGTATCCAACCTGAACTCCGTAGAACTACACAACGCCCGCTGGAACGTCTTCTGCTACAACTTCCAGGCCGCTTGTAAGGCGATGACGGAAGAGCAGAACCGGCAATGGAACGAGTTCTGGCTCGACGTCGTCGGCTATAACGACGCCAAGGACTGCGTCGGCGGCAGCACCGGCGGATGCGTCTGGACCGTCGTCGGACTCGTCCCCTTCGCCAAAGTCAAAGCCCTCGGCACCGTCGGTGAAGTCCTAATAGACGGTGTCCGGGCAGCGTGCAGCTTCAGCGCCGATACCCACGTATTGATGGCCGATGGCACCACGAAACCCATCAGCGAGATCAAGGTAGGCGACCAAGTCCTCGCGGCCGACCCGGAAACAGGACAGCAGGAGCCCCGAACGGTTACTCAACTGTGGTTCCATGAAGACACCCTTAAAGGCCTGCAAGTCAATGACCATGTTATAGAAACCACCGAGGACCATCCCTTCTGGAACGCCGACGACGGGCGGTGGCAGCCCGCAGGCAGCCTTGATTCGGGCGACCTTCTTATCACTAAAACTGGAGCACGCGTGCATGTCGGCGGCATTGTTGCCGGCGCCGAGTGGCTCGCTACCGCATACAATCTCACCGTACAGGGCCTCAGCACCTACTACGTCCTGGCGGGCAACACACCCGTATTGGTTCACAACACGAGTGGTTGCGGAGATTGGGCTATCACCAGTGGCATTATTCGCGATGCCTACAAAGGAAAAGGCAACTTCGGGTTAGGATCCGGCACACGCGGCCAGGCAGATGAGGCCGGAAAGGCTTGGGTAGGAGAAGGGTATAGGGTTGCCAGCGACGGAAAAACTCTAGTCAGTGCCGATGGGCTTCGACAGTATCGCCCGCCAAGCTTCAAGCCAAGGCTCGGAATAACACAGGCCAACTTCGAGCAGAGGTTCGTCCCTCAGGGCCAGTGGCAATCCAACGGCCACCTGGATATCCTGGACTGACTATGAAAGCGATCATTCGGAACATCCATAGCCCCGATATTGACCTTACCTCTGGGCAGGTCGAGGATTCTCTGAACTTCAGCCTGCTGATTCAGTTGATCGTCGGTCCGGCCGATGGGCCTGGCGAGGAGTCTTTTGATGTCGTAGTGTGCACGCCGGCTTGGATCGCCCATGCCGTCAAAGAACATGGTCCGCTGATTGGGCGACACTACTTGATTACAGATCGGTACGATATTGTGCGGATCGCCAACTATCTTCGGCAGTACATTGAATCACTTGAAGCTGATACCTGGCAGGGCTTAGCGGAGAAGATTGGCCGCATTGGGAAGTGGGAGTTTGAAGACTATTCAGGGTAAGGTCGAGGATATTCGGCGTGGCGGGCAAGTGGCCGGTTGGCGTTTTGCCGAGCTCGCTCGACGCTCTCGGGAAGCATGTCCGCGATCCAGAAGCGGGTCGCCTGCTCGGCGGGTCGTCCGGATCCATACTGCTCCTCGCCGCGCAGGATCTTCTGGGGGCGAGGGCTACCGGGTTGGTGTCGACAGCGTGCCTCAAACGGACGCGTGCGGCTACCCCGTCCAGGGGCAGCGGTGCGGCTGCGCAGACTCGGTCCGCGTGCTGCGGTCGTCACCGCAGGCGAACGCGGCGTGTGGGCGGCCTACTGTTACCCCGACCTCGTGTCCGCTGCCGTGGTCACGGTAGTCGACGTCAGCGGCGCAGGCGACGCCTTTCTCGGCGCTCTGGCGTTGAGCCTTTCTCGCGGCACGTCGTTACCGGACGCAGTCGCTGCCGCAGCCGAGCCGGCGCGCGGCCACGGGCCACACCGCGACCCGTACGGGCTGGACGGGCGAGGCGTGGTCTGGTCGCTGGCGTGGCGTCGGGTCTTCTGCCCGGGGTGGCGAGCCGGTTGCGGTCGGCTATGCGGTGGTCGGCCGCATCCGGCACTGGCCATGGGGCGCAACCGGACCGGTGGCGTGGTGTAGCGGAGCAATCGGGCGGCCAGTTGTGCGATGAAGCGGGGTCGGAGGGCGGGGAGGTTCTGTCGGCCGATAGCGCCGGGCTAGGCGGCCCGTGGGCGTCGGCGGCGGGGAATCAGCGCGGCGGCGGCCTCGGCCTTCTCTCGTTCGCTTTCGAGCTCGACGATGACGCTCGTGTACGTGTTGCTGGTAATGGTGATGGTGGAGTGCCCGAGTAGTTCCTTGACGTCGGTGAGGTCGGCGCCGGAGGCTTTCAGGTAGGTCGCGGCGCAGTGTCGCAGGTCGTGCAGCCGGACCGGGGGCAGTCCGGCGTCGCGGACGAGGCTGTCGAAGCGTTTGCTGACGGTGTCTGGGTGCCACTTTTCGCCGTTGGGCTGGACGAAGAACCATCCGGTGTTCGGCCAGTTGCTGCCGCTGACCAGTTGCCAGCGGGCGCGGCGGGCGAGGTAGGAGCGCCACGCGGCGGCGGTGAAGCTGTCCAGCGCGAAGGTGCGGTTGCCGGATTCGGATTTGACCTTCTTGTCGACCGCCTCGTAGCCGACGGTGGTGCGCTGCAGGTCGACGGTCACGAGGGCGTCGTCCAGGTCGACGGTGGTATCCCGCAGGCCGAGTGCCTCGCCGCGGCGCATCCCGCGGTGCATGATGCCCACGAACACCGGGTAGAGGGCGATGTCGTGGTCCTGGGCGTAGTCGAGGAAGACTCCGGCCTGTTGTGGGGTCCACACCATGACCGGGCTGGGCTTCTGTCCGGTTTCGCGCCACCGGGCGACGGCCTTGTCCGTCCACACGCGGGGCTTGGGCTGTTTCGCCGAGGGAAGTTCGACGTGCTTGGCTGGGTTGAAGTCGATGAGCCGGTTGTTCGTCCGAGCCATCGCGTCGTTGAGTGCCTTGCGTAGGGTGGCGCGGATGCGCTGCATGGTCGCGGGGCCGGTGGTCCGCATCCCCCGGACGGTGGCGCGGGTTTGCGGGTCCTCGCTTTGCCGGGCGATCTCGATGGCGGTGTTGAAGTCGGTGATCGCGGTGAACATCGCTGAGATGTGTTCGACCCGCAGCTTCACCAGCGGGATCGCGCCTAGGTGTGGGATGAGGTGTACGCGGATGTGGCAGCCGTAGGCGTGTTTGGTGCCCGGCTCGATGGTGCGGCGGGATTCCAGCCACTGCAGGAGGTATTCGCCGACGGTCATGTCGACGCTGGCCGGGAGGCCGGCGTTGACCCGTTTGGCGATGGTGTTGCGGTCGGGCAGCGGGGCTCCGGCCTTGACCTGTTGGAGTAGGTCGGCGATTTCGGTCGCGAGGGCGGTGTCGTCGCCGGCTAGCGCCAGCAGCGCGATGGCCTGGTTGCGGTCTGCGGCGGCGGCGTCCTTGCTGTCGAAGGTGTGGCGGCGTAGCGGGGACCGGCGGGAGCCGTCGGCCCTTCGCGGTAGTTCGAGTTGGTATCCCCACTTGCCGTGGTGGGAGTTCCAGGTCCCGCCGGTGCGGCGGAGTTGGGGGCACCTCTTGCCGAGTTTCTTACCGTCGGGGTCGCGGCAGGTGCAGATCTTGCGGATGGATCCTTCCGCCATGGTGCTCTGGCTCCTCGGGGTCATGGGGCAGCCGGTGGCTGCGGATTTCATACGGGGTGATCGACGCGTGCCTTCCGCGACCAGATCAAGTCGCCGGCGGCGGGGGTGGGTCGGGCGGTTGCTCGTTGCCGGCGGGCAGGTGCAGGGCGTGGAGGATCGCCGCGACCGGTACGCGGTAGCGGCTGCCGAACCGCAGCACGGCGACCGGGAACTGGTCGTGTTTGGCGAGCTCGTAGGCGGTGGCGCGGGACAGGCCGAAGATTTGCGCCGCGGTGGCGATGTCGGTGATCAGGCCGAGGGCGCGGATCCGCTCGACGGTCCAGGCGGTGCTGTCGGGCTGCCCGCTTTCTGGGCTGGGGCGGTCGGCGACGTTGTGGTCGGGGATGGTCATGGCAGGGCGGTCCTTTAGAGGAGGTGAGGTGAGAGAGGAGGCCGCGGGCCGCAGGGCGAGGCCGACGGCTTGGCACGGCGCGCTGCCGCGCAGACGTGGCGCAGACCAGCGCGGGGTCAGGGCCCGCCCGTGGGCGGTCGGGTGTCGTCGGGCTGGTTGACCTGGTCGAGCCAGGACAGCAGTCGCGGCAGGTTGTGGCGGGGCGCGTGGATGAGGCAGGTGCCGTCGGCTCAGTGGCAGCCGATCGCGGCGGCGTGCCGCGGCCGCCGCAGCGAGGTGGCGCGTCGTGTGGTGGCGGGCGGCATTGCCGGGGCTCGTCGGGGCGGGGGTGTGGTGGGG
>NZ_JAIBNX010000030.1:19761-22526 GCF_026130045.1 Micromonospora sp. CPCC 205371 | reverse complement strand
GCGTCGTGTCGCGGATGCGTTGTGGGCCGCCACCGTAGGCGAGGAACGCGCCGAGGTAGTGGCTCGGTGGGGATCGTTGCGACGCGAGGTCCACCGGGGCACTTGACCTGTGCGGCGAGGCGAGGGTTCCTGTGTACGCGTCGGACCTGGTCCGGCGCCGACGGCGCAGCAACTGCCACCCGTCGATCCATGCGAAGGAGGATCTGTGACCGAACGCGCCTCAGCACCGCCCGGTCCACGCACGGCCGATACTGAACCGGATCTGGACCTGACGCCGGGCACAGCCGGCATCGACCCAGAGGACACAGCGGTCGTGCCGGCCGCGTTGACGGGCCTGGTCACGTCCGCGCGGACGACCTACCGCGCCGTGCACGGTAACGGCTGCTACCCGGCGATCATGGCCGTTGAAGCGGTGGAAGACACCGCTGCCGCGCTGGCTCGGATCAGCACGCACCTGGAGCCGTACGTCGGCGACTACTCCCGCGAAGGCGTCACGGCCGTCGGTCGGGCAGCGATCTGCTCAGCCAGGCCCGCCGTGCGCTGAGCGACGCCCGGCATCACCTTGCGCTCGACCTCACGACGCAGGAGGACCTGACATCCCGCGACACGGCAGGGCTGATCCCCTAACGGCTACTGCATCGGAATACCGGTCTCGGCATCGGCGCGTCCGCCGGTGCTGAGGTCGTTTAGCCAGCCCAGTAGTGCCAGCAGCTACGGCGGCCCTTGCCGGGCCTGGGTCAGCTCCGGGTGCGTGTGCCGAGCCAGGCCGACAGCAGATGCAGTTCGGTGACCGTCAGGTCGTGGGGAAGCTCGATGGCAATATCCATGCCTGGCCGCAATGGGAAACGCGCCACGTAGGTACCGGAGGCCGTCTTCCTCGAGGCGCGCAGCTTGGTGTCCCAGTGCGGGTCGCCGTGCAGCCACGCCCGGTAGATCTCGAAGGCGCGGCGCAGCCGACTCGTGTAGGTGGCGCTGCCGACCATCGGTCGTCCGCGAGCACGCGTTACCTGCTCCATCAGCGCCTCGGGCGCCACGGCATCGAATTGCTGGCCGGCTGGTAGCGACAATTCGTTTCGTACGGTGCGCCAGCATGAACGGATCTGCATGAGCGTGTTCCGCGACAGACCGCACTGTTGCCCCGTTGTGATGAGCCAGTCCAGGAACGAGCTGAGACCGGCGACAGTTCCGCTGCGGCGGAAGGCGTCGTGCTCAACCATGGTTGGATCGGCCGCGTGGACCTCAGCGATGGGTCGCACCGCCGAGGGTGGCTGCCGCGCGGAATCGTTCACGCCGACGACAGCTTCGGCCACCAGGGCGTTGGGCGGTTGTTCGCTGTCGAGCATGGGTCGATCCACCCTCTTGTCGCGGCCCGCCGTCAAGTGCGAACCGGTTTTCAGCTACCGGCGTTGGCCGACGGTCGGTGGAACGTCGTTGATGGCGGCAAGCCAGCGCAGGAGCGTGGGAAGATTGCGGTCCGGCCCGTAGGCCAGGTGGGTGCCGTCTGCCGAGCGGCATCCGATCGCGGCGGCATGCCTTAATCGTCGCAGGCTGTTGACGCGTCCCATGTGGACAGTCAGACCGCGGGCGCGGGCCTCGGCGGCCAGCTCGGCGGCGGCCGGGCCCAATTTCCATGCCGTTGTGCCGCCCAGAAACATGGCGTCCAGCAGGTCCCAGGGCACCGGCAGGTGTTCGAGACCGTCCTGTGCGACGAGGGCGGCACGGAATCCGGCCATGCGGATCCGGGGCAGCATCGGCACCGAGCGGGCGAGGGTGGCGGCGGCGTCACCGACCACGTCGGGGGCGGTGGCGAACGCGCACCGCGCCGCGTGGATGGCGTGGCGGGCCAGCCAGGCCAGATACCGATCATCGCCGGGGTAGCGGCCCGGGGTGAAGCAGCCGTTGTCGGCGCACCAGTCCACGCCTTCGAGCACGGCGTTGCCGGCCGCCGGGGTGGTGATCATGCCGAGCCGACCGGCGCGCATCGCGTCACGGACGAGAGGGCCGGAGCAGGTGGCGTAGTAGCGCACGGGCGGCCAGTACGGCGGCGACGGGGATGAGGGTGGCCAAGGCTTTGACCCAGAGCTGGCCGGGCAGCGCCGACCAGACCGGGAAGCCGGCCAGGGAGAGGAACACGATGGTGTCCAGTGGGGCGCCGACGGCGTTGGAGGCCAGTACCGCGCGCAGGAACCCGCGGCGGCGTAGCGGCTGGTACACGAGCAGGTCGGCCAGTTCCGACACCGCGAACGCGGCGGCGGAGGCGCCGGCGAGCGTGGGTCCGGCGAGGACGGCGCTGAGCACCGCCCCGGCGGCGATACAGGCCAGGACGACGCGGCGGCCGGCGATCTTGTGGACCCAGTCCCGGGCCAGCAGGGTGTACCCGGCGGCGATGGTGCCGGCGGTGGCGGTCATGCCGAAGCCGACCGGGACGAGCCCGTAAGTGGAGGTGAGCCAGTTCGCGGTGACGACGCCGCCGGCGAAGGCCAGCGTCGCCATGGCCGCCGCGCCACTGTGCCGTTGTCGGCCCAGCCAGGTCGGCCGGCGGTGGCGGGCGCGGTGGGCCGGCACCTGGCGGCGTAGGGCGGAGCCGGTGCGGTTGTGGGTTCCGGCCGGGTGGTGGTCGGCCGGGTCGGTGGGCTGCGTCCGTGGTGGGGTGAGGCTGGTCATAAGGGGTGTCTCGTCTCCTGAAACGGACGGACCCGCCCCCGTTGCGGCGGGGCCGCGGGGGGGGGGCTCGGGTCTGGCTGGCGGCCAAGGCTGGTGTGCTC
>NZ_JAIBNX010000030.1:0-19751 GCF_026130045.1 Micromonospora sp. CPCC 205371 | reverse complement strand
GCGTCTAGGGCTGTTCCGCTCGCTGGCCGCTTGTCCGCTGCCGGCGCTCGCCGGCCCGCCGCGCGGGTAGCCAGCGCGCACACCCCCGGTGCCCGCGCGGCGGCCGACCGGGGTGTTAGGGCAGGGAGTGCTTGCCAGCGCGTTCGGGCGATGTGCGCGGTACCGGGCCGGCTCGGCCGGGGACGGGTGGAGTTCCGTGAGCCGGGTTCGTTGCGGTACGCCGCCGATTCCCGCACGGGCAGGACGGGCGGGCCAGTCACACGGTCGGTGGTGGTGGGGTGGTGGACAGGTAGGTGGGCGCGATGGGGCCGTTGATGCGGAGCCTCTTCTGGGTGACAACGGAGAAGGGCCCGCCGCTGTCGGCCGCTGCGGGTCACGTGGGCGCGGTGTTCACGGCGTGGCAGCGGTGGGGTCCGCATCTCAATCCATCTGCATGCGGCATCGTGGCGGCGGCCGGCGTGCTTGCGCGGGGAAGGTGTGGTGCGTTTGTCTGCGGCTCCGCGTCAAGGGTCTTTGGCCGCGCAGTCGCGGCGGATTGGCGCGGTGGGTTGTTCTTGGCCTCACCCGTCGGGGTCGTACCAGCCGCCGGTTGCGACGTCGTATGTCCACACTCTCCTGATGGACTTGGTGTCGATGTGGAGCAGGCGCAGCCGCGCCAGGTCCGCCAGCAGCCGTGGCCGCGCGGCAGTCCACGTGGTGTTGACGCGGCTGCTGGTGACCTCCACCGCAGCTTGGACGATCGCCTCGACCCTGAACCGAGGGCGGCGGCTCGTGCCGTCCGGCTCGACCGGTTCGACGCCCTCGATGTCGATCGCGCTACTGGGCGTGCCGAGGACGGCGCGTCCGGTCCGGGCGTGTAGCGCAACGTCGCGCAGCTCGAGAGTTTCGTCGAGCATCAGCCGCCGTGCCCCTCGAGTGGCGTAGTCGTCGTCGGGGGAGCAGAGGACCACGGCGACGGGAACGGCCGCGCCGACGACGAAGCGGCGGGGCAGCTTCTCGATCCGGAACTTGGTGAGGATCTTGTCGGCGTCGCGTGGCCGGACCCAGTTGAAGCGGACGAGTTGGTGCAGCTCGCGGCGGATACCGGTGCGCGAGGCGTCATGCGTAGCGGTGAGCTCGCGCAGCTGCCGGTTCAGGGTGGTGATCTTGTCGTGTGCCTCAAGCAGGGTGGTGGGGAGCCCCACCTCGGCGGCGGGGCTCTTCGCGGCAGGGATGGAAACGGTCATGATGCCTCCAGACAGTGAGAACTGACGGTCGTGGGGCTGTGCGCCCGCGACACGCGGGCGGCGTTACGCGGCCGGCTCCCACCGACGCCGGGCGATGTGCGCGGTGCCGTGGTCTTGCCGGGGCCGGCTGGGGCGGCTCCAGCCGGGTGCGGGTGGCCGGGTGGCGACGATGCGCCACCCGGCCGCGCGGAGGCTGGCGCCGCTTTCGCCGTGTCTCTACCCGTGCGACTGTTGTTGCTCGGGTAGCGGGCCATACGGTTGCGCCTTGTGCGAGATGCGTATGTTCCCGGCCGATGGATCGTGTTCCGGTACGACCTCGAGACGCCGTGGGCGCCGAGCGACGAGTTGACGCAGCGACATGGTGGCCTGATCGAGCGGGCACGGCTGAATGGTCGGCGGCATGGTCAGCCGTTCATGCTCGGGCCGGACGGTCGGCCGGCCGTGCGGGTCAACGCGTTCTTCGCGTCGCGCCGTATGCAGGCGAAGTCACCGCTGACATGGAAGAAGTACGCCCACGCGCTGGGGCTGTGGTTGAACTTCCTGCTGGTGCTTGAGCGGTGCTGGGACAGCGCGACGGAGGACGACGCGGAGTACTTCAAGGAATGGCGGCTGAGCGAGGAGTCCAACCCGCGGTTAGTGGAGTCCTCCACGTTCGGCGGTCACTCTGCATATCAGGCGTTATGCGGCCCGCCAGTGCGCAGGTGAACGAAGTTCACCCACATAATGGCAGGATGAGTTCGCTCAGGCCTAGCAATGGGATGTGATAGCGGAATGTTTCGCTTGTAGCGTGGTCATGTGGGATTGCTCGGCCGGGAATCTGAGCTGGCGGCATGCCAGGCAACGCTGTGGAGTTCTCGGATGCCGGCCGGGGTGGTCATCAGCGGGGTACCTGGAATTGGAAAGACCACCGTGTTCCGGGCGGTGGTTGAGCTTTCGGTGGCGTCGGGGTGGCGGATGTTGACCACCACGGGCCTGCGGGGGGAGATCGGTGTCCCGCTGGCGAACCTTGCGGATCTGCTTGACCCCGCTGCGCGCGAGGTGCTGGGCCAGTTGCCGGAGGTGCAGGCCAATGTGTTGCGTATTGCTCTCGGGCTGTCTGCGACTGCGGCCGGGGTTGACGATCCGCTAATGGCGCGTGCGACCGTGAACGCGCTCCGGGCTTTGGCTGGTGGTTCACGGCTACTGGTCGCCGTCGATGATGAGCAGTGGCTGGACCCGGACACGCGGCGGCTGTTGGCTACGGCGGCCGCCTGGTTGTCCGATGCGCCGGTGGGTTGGTTGGTGTCGGTCCGCGCCGAGCATGCCGATGCGGGACTTGGCCGTGTTCTCGCGCATGAGTTCGCTGCGCGACTGGTCCGGCTCGACCTAGGGGTACTGGGAGACGATGCGGTGGCCCGGCTGATACTGAACCGGTTTCCCGGCCGGTGGTCGCCGCGGCTGCTTCGCCACGTGGTGCAGCTGGCCGACGGCAACCCGTACGCCGCGCTGGAGTTGGCGCGGGAGACCGTCGCGTCCGCCGGCCGCGACGCACCGGCCGCCCGGGTGCCTGCCACCCTGGCCGAGTCGCTGGATGCCCGCCTTTGCCGGCTTGTTCCAACCGCTCGTGGGGTTGTGGAGGCCGCCGCGGCGACACCGCGACCAACCCGGCGCCTGTTGCGGGCGGTGATCGGCGACCAGGCTGATCCGGCGATCGACCACGCGCTGGAAGCCGACGTACTGGAGGCCGCTCCGCCCGATCCGGTGCTGCGGTTCACGCACCCACTGCTGCGTGAAGTCGTGCTTAGGTCGCTGACCGGGCCGCAGCTGCGTCGTCTGCACCGCAGCCTGGCGGCCGCGGTCGATGATCCTGGTGAGGCAGCCGGCCACCTGGCGGCGGGTGCCGAGGAACCCGACGAGAATGTCGCCGCTGCAGTCGAGCAGGCCGCCCGGCAGGCGTGGCTTCGCGGCGCCGTGGCGCACGGCGCCGCTTTGGCCGAGTCCTCGGTCGCGCTCACTCCCGATCCGGACGGGCTGTCCGCGTGGCGTCGGCGCATCGTGCAGCTGGGCTGCCTGGAGATGGCTGGCGAGCGTGAGCGTGGGCGCGCGTTGGCGACAAAGTGGGCGACCGAATCTGTCCCGGAGCAGTTCCGTGGCGAGTTGGTCTTCCTTCAAGGTGTGCTAGAGGACGACCTTGAAACGGGGGCCCGGCTGTTGGCCCAGGCCGTTGACCAACTCGATCAAATCCCGGTGCTCGCCGCCCAGGCTGGCGCGCTGCTGGCCAACGTGGTCGGCGTCCTGCTGGGGCGGGTCCCCGAAGGGCGTGCCCATGCCGACCGGGCGGTCTGGATGACCCGACGTGTGCAGGGCGACCCGGAGGTCGTGCGCTTTGCCTTCGCGGTCCAGGCGGATCTTGCCGCGCGGGCCGGCGATCCCGAAGCCGAGGCGCTGTTACGCGCTGCGGTGGCCATGCCCGGCGGGCAGTACACACGGGTGAGCTTCAACTCCCCGGAAACGCGGCTGGCTTGGTGGCATCTGCGGCGCGGAGAACTCGACGCTGCACGGCGGCTCCTGCACACGGCACTGACCACCAGTGAACATGGCAGCAGCGAATGGAGCACGGCTGTCACCCACCTGTTTCTGACCGGTGTGGAGTGGGCGGCCGGGCACTGGGACAAGGCGGAGCTGCACGCTGCCGCCGTCGACCGCTACGTGCGGGAGAGCGACCACGACATCACTGGTGCTTCCACATGGGCTGTCCACCTCGTCGGCGGCAGCCGTGGGCGAGTCGACGAAGCCCGCGCCGCGCTTGACGCGGCCATTCAGGCAGCAGAACGCGAACCTGACCCCATCGGTGCCGCTGTCTGCCGCAGCGTGCTCGGACAGCTCGAGCTGTCCGTGGACGATCCGGCAGCTGCGGTCGCCTGGCTGGAGCCCATCGCCGGGCTGCTTCGCGAGCATGCATTCAGCGAGCCCAGTCTGATCACGGCCCCACCGGACCTGATCGAGGCATATGCCCGGGTGGGCCGCATCGACGACGCCGCTCAGTACCTGCAATGGCTGCAAGATATCGCCGCTCACCTGGACAACGGCTGGGCACGCCTGACCAGTAGCCGCGCCGAGGCGGTGCTGTATCTAGCCCGCGGTGATCCGGCCGCCGCCGTTGAGGCGGTTAGCCCTGCCGTGGCCTGGGCCCACGAACTCGGATTACCGCTCGAACTCGGCCGCTGTCTCTTGGTCCTGGGCACCGCCCAGCGTCGCGTCCGCAGCCGCCGCGCCGCCACCGCCGCACTCGATCAATCGATCGGTGTGTTCGACAAACTCGGCGCCCAATGCTGGGCCGCAATGGCCCGGACTCAACGCGCCCACCTGGCCCATGCCGCCGCTGACGTCCTCACCCCAGCCGAACAGCGGATCGTCGAACTCGTCAGGCTCGGACACACCAACGCCGAGATCGCCGCAACGCTTCTGATCAGCGTCAAGACCGTCGAAGGAACCCTGACCCGCATCTACCGCAAACTCGGCGTACGCAGTCGTATAGATCTGGCCCGCCGCGCAGCCACCTGAACCCAGACCGACCAGGCGGGCGTCGCGACTCCGTCGCCGTCGGCGCATACGCAGAGGGTTTTCTCCGGTGGAACATGGTCGAGGCGGCTCCAGCATCGAGCCATGACTTACCACAAGCAACACCTCGAGATGCAGCTGTGGGATCTCGTCGTCCAGCGCGCGGTCTTGGACGCCGATTTCCGGAACCGGCTGTTGACCTCACCCCAGGAAGCGGTCCGCGAGATGGGACTGCCAGTGGACGATGTCGATGTCGTCGTCCGCGAGCTCGACGACCGTGGGCGGATGGTCATCATGCCGCCGATGATCAGCACTACCGAACCGGCCGGCCTCGTCGCGTCGCCGGTGAAGGCCTACTCGGTGGAGCCGCCGTCGAGGCCGATGGTCGGCGGCGCGTGCTGTGCGCTCTCCGACCCCGGTGACCTGCGGGCCCTGTACGGAGGCGGGGTCCGTCATGGCTGAGCTGCGCTACAACTTCTACGGTCCGGTGGCGATCCTCTCGCACGCCGATGTCGACGACGCCCTGGTGATCCTCGCGGCCGGACAGGGCGTGGCCGGGCTGGTCGCCAGGGTTCCGCCGCTCGCGCCGGTGGCCGCCGTCGTCGCCGGCTACCTGACCATCGAGGCGGCTCTGATCAAGCACATGGACAAGGGAAACGGTGTCTACCTCACCATGCCGTGGGCGACGCCCGGCCTGGTGATCCCCACTACTCGACCTCCAGACATCGGGCTGCCTGCGGATTGGGTGAGCCAAGGCGCCGGGCTGTTCACCACGGAGGACCGCGCGGATCTACTGGCCTGGCAGATCGTCAAGGGCGCGGTCGGCGCGGACGCGGTCGAGTTCCGGCTGAGCGCAGACGATTCGTTCATGTGGCGGAAGGTCCTCGTCATCAGGGATGGCCTCGGCAGCCAGTGGGACGTCGCCATCGATCCGTCACAGGGCACGTTGTCGGCGACGAACGGTCTTTGGGCGCACCAGGTGGACAACGGTCAAGTGTGTTCACTGTGGAAGGCCAAGGAGTTCGGCCTGATGTTCTGGGTTCTGGATATCGCGGGCCTGCAGGCGCTGCAGCCCGGCGACCGCGCCGAGTTTCGATGGCTGAGGGGGTGAGTGCGCGATGGGCGCCTCGGCACTCGTCCTCACGTCTGCGGACCCCAACAATCCGACGAACTCGAATACCGTACAAGGGCGGCACGGCGATCAAACGATGATCAGCAATTTCTTGACCATCCAGTCGCTGGCAAACTTTCCAGCCATCACGGGGGCCATCGCCGTGGCGTGGAAGGCCCTGCAGGCATTGGACGAGTCCACGTTCGGGTCTCGGCTGACGCCGTTGCTGCTCGCGGCGGCTTGGCTGCTCGTGTCGCTCGTGCTCAGCGCCCGCGAGGCCGACAGAGCAACGGTGAGGAGCGCGTGGTACTGGTCGGGCACGATCTTCGTTGGGATGCTGAACATGGCTGTGCTGTTCGCTGCGTCGCTCGGAATCTCCTGATCAACGCCGGCGGCGGGTCATCTCGCCGCCGGCGTATTGACAGCACAACACGCTAACGCCTGGCATAGTTCGCTGCGCCGACCGTGCGCTGGGTGCTCGTGCAAATGATCGAGGAGACGGTCCGGCACGCGGGCCATATGGACATCCTGCGCGAGCCGATCGACGTCGCCACTGGACGTTGACAGAACGGGCAGGCGGAGCTCTGGCGCTGCTCTTCAAAGAAATTCTCGCTGCTGGCCCTCATTCACCAACGAAGATCATACGCACTTACCTGCGGCTCTGAGTGCGGGCGGACAGCGATATGCACCTCGCCTACCACATACCCGGCGTCAACAGCTCGTACCGGCGAGAGAACGCCGTCGGCCGCAATCATGAACAGCGTCGACCCAGGGCGCTCGTGGGTGTGCGTCCGATGTGCAGCGGTCTGTCAGCACCGCCTGACCAGGTGGCCGGACAGGTTGATCTGCCGCACCTGCCAGCGCAAGGCGCTACGCCGTCGTGGAATCTGCCCCGGTTGCGGAGCCGACCGGCTGCTACCGGGCCAGCAGGGTGAGGCCGCAATCTGCCGCGACTGCGCCGGCATCGCCCGCGACTTCGCGTGCGCCCGATGCGGTATCGAGGCACTGCCCCATCAGAACGGCCTTTGCGCGGCGTGCGCTGTGAACGACCGCCTGCACGAGTTACTCCATAGCGGCACCGGCCAAATCCGACCCGAGCTCCAGCCGCTCGCGACGCTGCTGGCCAACGCTGGCAACGCCGAGACCACGCTGCGATGGCTGCGACGACCCAACGGCTCTACGCTACTGCGGGAACTCGCCACCGGCGAGCTCGCGCTCAGCCACGCCGGGCTCAACGCCCGGGCCGCCGGCCAGACCACGACATACGTACGCGGGCTGCTCGTCGCCGCCGGCCTGCTACCGGAGGAGGACCAAGTCCTCGTCGACTTTGAACGCTGGCTACGACGCCGCCTGGCCACGCTTGAGGACCATCCCCATCAGCAGGTGCTACGCCAGTTCGGACTCTGGCACCAGCTGCCACGAATGCGCGCCAAGGCCACCCGCCGCAGGCTCCCGACCGGCGCCGACCTCTACGCCCGCCACCAGTTCAAGGGAGCACAGTCATTCCTGACCTGGCTCGTCGGCACCCGGCCGGAGCCTCGCCACCCTCGGTCAGGCGGACCTCGAACGATGGTTCACCACTGCCAGGCGCAGCGACCGCGACCGCTGCCGCGGATTCCTCGCCTGGGCCATGACCGCCGGCCACATGCCCATCGGGCGGCTACCGTCGTTGACGGGCACCGTCGGTCCGGGCATGACACAAACCGAACGGCTGGGCCTGCTCCGCAACTGCGCCATGGACACCAGCTCACCATTGGCCGCCCGTGTCGCGGCGGTGCTGGTCCTACTGTTCGCCCAACCGCTAACCCGAATCCGCGTACTCACCCTCGACGACATCATCGTCGGCGACGATGACCTTGCGATTCGGCTCGGAGATCCACCCAGCCCGGTGCCGCAGCCGTTCGCCACACTGTTGCTCGAGCTGTGCGCGAAGCGAGAGAACCTGACCGTGCCAGCAAACGCGTCCTGCCGGTGGCTCTTCCCGGGACGGGGCCCGGGCCAGCCGGTTGGTTATACAGCGTTGCGGCAGTGGGTAACGAGTGTCGGCCTACACGTTGGCCGCGCCCGCGTCTCGGCGCTGCGCCAATTCGTGCTCGACGTGCCGCCACCCGTCGCAGCGACGGCGTTCGGCTTCGCCCACTTCACCGCACACCACCACGTCGAAGCCGCTGGCGGCACGTGGAACCGTTACGTCACCGTCAACCGGGCGCCACAGCAGCCCTCGCCGGCATAGCACGTAGCGCCGGACCGTCCTTCGACTCACGGATCGTGACGAGGCGCGGAGGGTCGCGCGCGTTGTGTGCGGCTAGATCCGCGCACCTGATCTTGGGAGCCGGATGGCGGCGCGGTGTCGCGGTCATGGACGACCGTATTGATCGTGCTCTCCAGGCGGAGCACCGCCGCTTTCCCGTTGAAAATCAGTCGCGACGCCATGAGCCGCAGCCACGGCTCTGGAAAGCTTTGTCCGTTGGCGCGATGGTGACGACCGTTTGGGTTCCGGGTTCAGCGTTGTGGTTCGCGATGATGGCGTCGAACGACCCGCTGGTGTCCTTGAGCCGCGCCCAGTAGCAGCCGAATGAGTCCTGTGGCACCGCCGCGCGGTACTGCCCGGCGGCGATGTCCTCACCGACGATCCATGTTCCGTCGCCGAAGGATGTGGCTGGCCCTGCTCTGGTCGTGGGCGTCGCCGTTGCGGTCTGCGGAGCGGGTGGAGCGTTCGTTGTAGGTGCGGCCGGTTGCGAGGTCGCCGGTTGAAGAGGTGCAACCTCCGAGACTCTAGTGGTGGGCTCGTCGGCGTCGAGGACGGCGGTGAGGATGCTGCCGGCCATGACGATGACGCAAAGCAGGACGATGACGCCTCCGATGACGATAGCGACGATCGCGCCGGTGCCAAGGCCCTTCTTGCCCGGTGGCGGCAGTGGGTATGAGGGCTGGGCGCCGGGACCTGGAGGGCGTGGTGCTGTCATGGCTCCGCCTCTGGCCGTGGATCGCGATTCCTGCAGATCGTGTGCCTGCCCTGTTCACCCGGGGGATAACTCGATTATCGCGTGGTCGGCAGCCCCTGGTGGGATCATCCGCCTGTTACGCCGGATGCGCGCGCCGACGACCCTTCAGGTTCCCGACGCGCCGCCTGCAGCCATCCTTAACGAAGGCGCGAGACCAGTGATCAGGTCGACGTACAGCGCCGTTGGCTGAGAGTCAGGAGTCTCGAACGCGGGGACAGCCAACCGCGAGCTTTAAATGGTATGAACCCAGATTCCGCGTGCGTCGCTCCAGAAGCTCGGCTTGTAGATCAGTATGAACTGACCGCTGCCGGGCGCCTCATAGCACACTGTGCCGCTCTTGGTGCCGCCCTTCACGAGGTCGCCGGATCCGAGCCAGTTAGGGTTGTCGGTGCTGTCGAATGCATCCTTGACTTCGCCGGTCGGAACCTGCAACTTCCAATCGAAGACGTTGAAGCTAATGGTCTTATCACTGTTGTTTGCGTAACTAACATCCGTGCACAATGTATCTTGTCGTCGCGCAAGCGGGGTTGCGACTACCTTAACCTCATCAATCGTCACAGAGCCTACGGCATCCGCGCACCTGTCGTTATCCGGTTGCTGATCAGGATACGATTTGCCCTCGCAGCTCTTTTTGTTCGCGGCAGCGCGATCCTGATCTTCCTCGACAGCCTCGTTTACTCCCTGGCCAACGAGGACGGTGCACGTTACAAGTCCGCCGCCGCACAGAAGCACGAGAACACCAAGAGTCCCGAGAATCCACTTCCAGGCGTTGCTCTTTTTTGGCGCCGCGGCGAAGGGAGGTTGATAGGGGCCCGGCGGCTGGTTCGGTGGTGGGCCCGGTGGTGGGCCCGGCGGTTGGTTTGGATAGCTCACAAGTACCACTTTAGAGCGCATTTGATAGCGTTGGGCGTGTTTGCCACTCTTGCGTGCAGCACTTGGCCGCTCTATTCCGTTCCGGCAGCGTGGTTCCTCGTTGAGGCCTGACCACCCGATGCGCCGGCCCGTTTGATCGCTCTATGTGGATGCCTACCAGCGCACGGTGCTGCGACGCGGGCGGCGGAGAATGGCTGGGTTGGACGGACCGGGGTAGGCCAGTTCGGCTTGGACCTCCACCTGTCCGGCGTACCGGCCCGGTATGGCGAGGAAGCGATGACCAAAGTGGTCGCCGTCGTGGCGGGGAGCATTCGGTGTCCTACGTCGACACTCGGATCGGCTCCCGGGCGAGGGAACGGCGGCTGCGGGCGACGTGGCCGTGTTTGCGGGCGGCCGCCAGGTCGCTGGCTCATGAACCTACCGCTGTCAACATCCGGGTTGACGCCGACCACGAACGCGTACGGATAGCGCACGCGACACCCTACGAGACGCTGCTCAAACGGGCGCTTCGAGCAGAGCAGGACGCCGTCCAACCGGTGTCCCCAGTAGGCACAAAATCGCACTGACCACCCGGGGTCCGCTTCGCCTCGTGCCGGCGCGCCCGAGGCTCACGCGAAGTCAGGATGGTTGAGGTCGATCGTCACCGAGCTGCCGGTTGTTGGTAAACGTGGCCGATGAGCCGTGCACCTCGACCTTCTCGAATGGGTTGGAGTCGGTTAGCCGGCCATCCGCCAGTAGCCACGACTGGCGCCGACGCGATCCACGCGCCGTAACGGTGAGTAGCGATCGGATCGCGGCAGAGCCCGATGTCTGCGCGTGCCCTCCGGCTGGAGCGAGCTTGTCCTATCCCTGTGCTCTAATCCCGTCATGCATGTCGTCGTCTGCGGCGCACTCGTGGAGAACGGCGCGGTCCTGCTGGTACACCGCAGCCCGACCCGCCGGGCATACTCGGATCTCTGGGATCTGCCCGGGGGGCACGTCGAAGCGGGTGAGTCGGAACTACAGGCTCTCGCGCGTGAGATGCACGAGGAGCTGGGGGTTCACATTGTGGCGGAGTCCTCGTCACGGTTGGGCGACCTGCATGCCGGCAGTGGCGAGGACGCCGTCCACGTGGGCGTCTGGCAAATCAGAGACTGGGTCGGCTCTCCCACCAACCGTGCACCTGAGGAGCATGACGACATCGCATGGGTCGGGATCAGCGAGCTTGGCGGCCTTCCCCTCGTGTTTGGCGCCCTGCCGGCCTTGCTTCGTTCCCTCGCTGAGCCTGACCGGCTGCCTCGTCGCGACGAAGCACGGACAACCGCATCGCCGAGCGGCCCGTAGATCCATCGCTGCTCGGCACTTCCGTCTGGTTGTCCCCTGCATCCGGTCATCGGCTCAGATCAGTCCACCGGGCGGCGAGCTCTACGCCTGCCGGTGTCCACGGAGAGTGACCTAAGGCCAACGTGTCGTCGATACGGCACCGGCTTATGATCAACAATTTGCGCTGGTTCTCGCCAACATTCCGCGCATCTGGTACCCGCTATCGCCCACGAAGCCAACCGACGATTAGGCCAAGTTCGGTCCGGACCGGCGGCCAGAGGACCCTCTGTCCCCCAGGCATGAGTGCCGTGCGCGGCATGACCGCTGACGTGCCGCCCCTGCCCGCGTCGCTGGCCGATCTCGTCGGAGTCCGGGAGCGGGCCCTCGATGAGCACATGTATCGGCTGCCGCAGGCAGGTGTTCCGGTGACGTTCCGCCTGCAACTGTTCACGGCCCCCGGGCTGCGCCCCGTCGCGATCGCCACGCAGGTGCCCGGGGCTGGCGATGGCACCTCGCTGTCCAATGCGGCCGAGACTTGCGCTGAAACGGTGTGGCAGCAGTACTTCCCCAACGACCCGGAGCCGCGGCGGCGGCACCTGAGCGTAGTGACGTTCACCGCGAACCCGGTCGAGCAGGCACTGCACGCGCCCCAGTGGCAGCATGTGCTCCCCGCCGCCGTTGACGCCCTTGTCGGACCGCCCGTCGACCTGGAACGCGGAAGCGGCTTCACCCCGCCCGAGGTCAAGCCGTTCCCGGAATCGGCGTACGTGGCCCGGCTGGTGGTGCTGCTGCCGCGCCCGGCGCCGTTCCGCGAAAGCGGTTGTATGGCGACCGGGGTGCCATGGTGGCGCCGTCTCGGCCGCCAGCTCGCGCCGCGCCGCGGCGGGCGGGATTGCTGCTGGTACCATGGCGGCGACTGGCACACTGTGGCCCGCCTCGCGATACGCCTCGCCGCGCAGGCTAGAGCCGCCGGCGTTGGCTTCGATGACACTCCCTCGTATGTGGTCGACCACCCGGACGCGGGGCCTCACCGAGTGGGAGCGGGAGGCGCTGTTCTCGCTCATGGCCGACACGATTCGCCCATACGCGCGTTGGCCACGCCGCAAGGGCTACAACAACGGCCAGCACCGGGCCCAGGCACTGATCGACGCCGGCGTGCGCTGCATGCTCATCGAACACGTCCCCGACTGAACACGCCGTCGCCCCCGCAGGCCGGCAACTCACAGTAGCCGCGCTCAGCCCAGCAAGATGAGCACTCGCCCCCAGATGAATACGCGCTCCTGCCAGTCCGCGCGGTGGCCGGTGGTGGCGGTGCCAGTTGGCCACGAACTGCCCAGCCTGCTTGAAGGTCACCGGCACGGTCCGCAGGCTCACCCCGTCACCTGCCCCGGGTCGGGCAGGTGCGGGGCGAGCCGGGTCAGCGTCTCGTCCAGGAACGCGGCGCTGATGTCGATGCCGGCGAACCGGCGCCCGAGTTGCAGCGCCGCCAGCCAGGTGGTGCCGGCGCCGCAGAACGGGTCCACGACGAGGCCGCCTTCGGGGCAGCCGGCGGCGATCGCCCGCAGCGGCAGGTCGACCGGGAACGGGGCCACATGGGAGCCCCGCCAGGGACGGGTGGCTAGGCGCCACACGTCCCCCCGGGGTTACGGCCGGCCGGGTGAGCGGCGGTGTGCGCGTGCCCAACCGGACGCAGGTTGCCCGCCCCGGCACCGGCCGCCAGTTCCCCGGTGTGTTTGTTCGCGCCGTACCTGCTGGTTCCCTGGCGGCGCCGGGTGGCGTCGACCCCGCCGGTGCGTCCTTTGTGGATGCCGCCGATGATCCGGGTGCCGTCGGCGGCGTCTGGCCGGGCGAGCGGGATGCGGATGGGTCGAGGGTGAGGAAGTACCGTTGTTGCTTGGTGAACAGAAACAGCAGTTCGTAGGTCGCCGACAGGCGGTCACGCACCGACTCCGGCATCGGGTTCGACTTGGCCCACACCACCGCATTCCGCAAAATCCATCCAGAGGCTTGGATGGCGAACGCGGCCCGCCACGGCACGCCGAGCAGGTTCTTCGGCGGCAACGGCGCGGGTCTGCGGCCGGCCGGCAGGTGGCGGCTGCCGGCGATCCCGCCGGTGGTGTCGTAGGCGAGCCGGGTGCCGGCGCTGTAGCTGTCGCCGAGATTCACCCAACAGGTGCCGGTCGGGGCAAGTACCCGCCTTGCCTGGTCGAACACCGCGACCAGGTGGTCGAGGTAGTCGTCCAGGCTGGCTTCCAGCCCGTACTGGGGGTCGACCCACCGTGCCTGGCAATGGGGACAACGCACGCCGTCGACGCGGCGGGTGGGGCCCAGCTGGTGTGGGCACGCCGGGTCGCCGCCCGCCCAATTGCCGGTGCCGTAGTCCCGCAGGCCCCAAAACGGCGGTGAGGTGACCAGGCAATCGACGCTGTCGTCGGGCATCGCGGCCAGGACCTGGGCGGCGGCGTCGCCCAGGTACAGCTAGACCGGATCGCACTGCCGGTACCGGTAGCCGTCCAGGGTGGACGGTTCGGGTGGCTGCTGGTGACCGGTGGGGCGTTGGTATTCCAGATGTGCGCTATTCCCCGATGAGACTCCCGCCGGCACCGGGAGCCTGGACCAAGACTGGCTGCACCAGGCGGCCTCGTTCAGTTAGGCGGTGGTGAGGATGCGGGACAATCGGTTCCTATCGCCGGCACGCAGTGTGTGCGGCATTCGTCTTGAGGGGCGGGTGACCAAGATGGAGCCGGAAAAGCAGATTCTGACGTCGGTCGGTGTCGTCGAGGACTTCTACGGCGAGCCGCTGTCCCGCGAGCTAATTTCCCTGGTCCGGCGCACGCCGCAGGACCAACTGCAGGAACTCGCAAACCGGCTCTTCGAGCTGAACTACTCGGCGGCGCGGCTGGAGGACCGTCTGCCCGGCGACTCCGGCGCCTTCCGGGCGCGACGAGCGGACCGTCCGATCGTGGTGCACGACGAGACCTACCTCCGCGGCGGGCGTGCCATACCGTTGGAGGAGATCTCCGGCCTGAGGCACATGCTGCTCTACTCGGACCGGATGGTGCTGCCGGATCCGATCGTCGACTGGGCGGAGTCCGAGCTTCAGATGCTCGAATATGCCCCGTTTATGCTGGAGCCGATCGGAGATTCGAGGCCGAAACTGGCGAACGGCCTCGCCTCGCTCATGCCGTTCCTCCCGCTCGTCCGTTCCGGTGCGGCAATTCTCCTGCCCTCGCCGGAGC
The DNA here is from genome assembly GCF_026130045.1 of Micromonospora sp. CPCC 205371. Lineage (GTDB taxonomy): Bacteria > Actinomycetota > Actinomycetes > Mycobacteriales > Micromonosporaceae > Phytohabitans. The sequence goes on along the minus strand of NZ_JAIBNX010000030.1, from coordinate 5,455 downwards.
ACGTCCGGGTCGAAGCCGATCCCCTCGAACGGGGGTGGCTGTCCACGCCGTTCGAATCGAGCCGCATCGGCGCGCGCGATCCAGTGGTGGCGAACCCGAACGTGGAGGATCCATATCTGTCGTGGGTGTTCGTCAACAAGCTCGCGGCCGTGCCGAGATGGCAGTTCGACGCCTGGGGGATCGATCCGGCGAGCGAATTCCACGAAGCGGCCTCAATGATCATGGAGCGGGCTCGGTACGAACCGAAAATCGTAGGCGACCTCGAGGACATTGTCGGCGTCGCGCACGGCGCGCACGCCTCGACGACCGAGGTTTATGACGGGGTGATCATGAACCGCCTATCCGCATGCTCCGGACTCACGCCGTTCACCTCCTCCCGTGTGGTGCAGAACCATCTCGCGCGCTGCTCATTGATCGCGACGGAGGGTTGCCAGGCCCCCGCCGTCGACAGTTTCGATGCGGCCCGCTCGGCGATCAAGTTCCGGTTTCCGGCGATGTCGGCGGTCTCCCTGTCTGATCTAGTCGGCCTGCGGCTGCAGGAGGAGCTGTTCTCCGATGTCCGGGCAGCCTTCACCGCCCTCGCCGGGTCGATCGCCGACACGACGACGCCGCGGTCATACACCAACTTTCAGGAGGTCGCCGCCGCTATTGCCGACGACATCGTGGGTCCGGTCCACGCCCGATTGGATCGGGAACGACGCCGAGCCAGGCTCACGAGCGTGGTGGGGTCGTACCTTGCCAGCGGCGTGGTCTCCTTGGGTATCAATGCCTTGGCCACGCTGCTCGGAGGTCCCGTCGGGCTGGCAGCCAGATCAGCCGGCGGAGCGGCCGGCAACGCCGCACGAGCGGCGGCATCTGGGCGGCTCGGCAGGCGGAATAAGGAGCGTGAGCTGGCGTGTTCCCTGTTGCTCTCAGTCCTGCCAGCCGAGCGAAGCTAGGTCCAACCCCGTTCATCTGGGCGGTTAGAGGCCCGCTAGTGCGCTGTGAAGCATGTGCTTGTAGCTGGCGGGAGCTTCGCGACGGCGATCAGCGCCATTTGACTGCGGCGGGCCTGTACGGGCCGGGCAACCTAGCGATCTTCTTAGCCCTTGCTTCGCTGTGCTTCATTGCGGTCCTGACGAATGTTCACGGCGGCGCCGATGGTAAGCCCACTAGGAGATGCGGCTCGCGGACCTCTTGCAGGAGAGCGAACCGCGTCGCCACCTCTAGCCTCGCCATGTGCTTCTTTCGGCGCGCCGCTGCCCGCCGGCTGCGGCGTGTTCGGCGATGTACTTGGTCCAGTCGCGTTTGGCCCAGTTGGTCCACTGGGTGGCGTTCCCGATGCTGGTGCCGGTGAGGGCGGCGAGCACGGAGGCGGGGAGTTCAGCGGCGAGGGCGAGTCGTGCGGTGTTGCGGTTGTCGAGGATTCGGATGCCGTGTGTGGCGAGCGAGTGGTCCAGGTAGGAGCGGGCGATCGGTCGCGTCGTGGAGCGGCCGGGAAAGAGCCACGGGTTCGCAGTTCTCGCGAGGCGGTTGAGCCGGTACAACGGCTCGTCACTGTCGCGCTGTTGCCGCACGAGTTCTGCGACCCGTGGGGGCAGATGTAGTTCGTGACCGTCGATGATCAGCATGGTGGTGCCGGCGCGATCGATGACGTCGGACTTCCTCAGCTGTCTGACGCGGCTGGCAAGAAGCCCGAAGAGCAGCACGAGGATGCCGGCGACCCGCAATTCGAGCGGGATAGCGGCCTCGGCCAGGCATCGCCGGAGGTCGGCGACGCGGTCGTCTTCCTTGACGAATCGCTCAGGTCCGGTGGTGATGCGGTTCGGCATGCGGAGGTCACCGATGAGGCGTCGCGATCGTGCCCAGGCGATGAAGGCGTCCGCGTTGTAGCGGGTGGTGGTCCCTTCGGCGAGCCATCGCTCGAGCATCTCTTGGGTGAGTTGGTCTAGGGAGAGGCCGTGGCCGTCGAGCCAGCTGAGTATGTCGAGGCTGCGGCGGATGCGTGAGCGGACGAATGGAGCCGCGCCATCGGGGCGGGCTCGGCGCCGCGCCCGCCGTAGGAGGTGCCAGTGTGCGAAGGGCGAGACGAGGTTTCGATGATGGTGGGGTGCGTCTGCGAGCAGCTGAGTGAGCCAGGCCGGTATGCGGTCGAGGTCTTCGTTGCGCGCGGGAAGGACTCCCGCGACGATGAGCAGCTCTCGGAGGTTGTGGACGGCGGGCCTTGGTGGCAGGGCGTCGAGAGCATCGTGGGTGATGGGCTGGTTGGCCTGGGCAAGGCTGGCCATGAGGCGGGCGGTGGCGCTGTGGCGTAGCCACGGAAGCAGGCTGCGAGGCCGGTCTGAGGTGATCAACGCGATCCGGACCGGTTCAAGGTGAGGGGACACCGCCCCGCGCGGACCGGTGAGGAGATCGGTCAGCCGTTCGCTCAGGACGCATCGGGCGCAACGACCGGCTTCCACCAAGTCGCCGCTGCGCCCGCACTGCTGGCAGGCGTAGACGAGGTCGACGCCGACGCATGGACCGCAGATCCGATTGCCGTTGCAGACGGCGATTAGCGGCCGAGGGGTGCCGCACGCGGTACAGGGCACCGGCGTGGCTCGGATCCGTGAGTAGCACGTGACGCAGACCGGGCCCATCGGCCAGCGGGCATGGACTTGCTTGGTGCGTGAGCAGCCGGCGCAGACGGCTCGGGCGACCGGGGCGCAGGTCTTGCAGATCGGTTTGCGGGTGTTGGCGTACCGGCATGGGCGGACTCGGCCGCAGCTGGCGCACTGCGCGAGGGGTGACTGGTGGCAGCTGTTGCAGAGATCAGGATGTCCGTCGGCGGCCCGCTTGCTGATTCGGACGATTCGACCGCAGCGTCCGCAGGGGCGCTTCGGGCTCCGGTAGCAGCCGCGGCAGACCGGGCCGTCGTCGGTCTGCGCGTGGGCAGGCGCGTTGTCGCCGCAGGTGACGCAGACATGGTGAGGGCGGGCGTAGCAGTGCTGACAGTGGTAGCTGCCGTCGGGGAGCTTGGCCGCGGCGCGGCGGCGGCGCCCGCAGGCGGCGCAGATCTTCGTGGTTGCCGGGTCGGCGTTGTAGCACGGTCCGCAGAGCCCGCGCGCGACGATCGGCGCGGTGCGTCCGCAGCCGGCGCACGCGCGGGCATGGTGCTGCATGTAGCAGCGGCCACAGACACGGCCCTCGGGAGTGACGGCGCGCAGCGCGACGGTCGTGCGCCCGCACCGGGCACAGGCTGGCGGCGTGACGTCGGGAAACCCCGCCGCTGTCAGGGCGCGCGCCAGACGGACGAACGCCAGCGGCACCGGATGTCCCGGCCTCGCCACAGCGTCGGGGAACTCCCGCAGGTGTCTGCCGATCGCCCGCCAGTCCTCGCCACGCGCCACCACGTCTCCGGCGACCTCCAGCAGCCGTTGACGGTCGGCACCACGGATCACCTCGGCGAGGTGGTCGATGACCCGCTGCCGGACGTGCTCGAGCGGTTCCGGCCTCGTCACGAGGAGCCTGGCCGCTGGATGGTGCTGCGACGTGGCGTCGGGGCCGCCCCAGCCGGCCCGTCACCCGATGCGGCCTTCGGAATCTGCGCGTTGACCACCCGGACTTCGATCAAGTCGTTCGGCTGGCACTGCAGGATGTCACACAGCGCGGCCAGGGTGTCCATCGACAAGCGCTGCGGAGGCTGGGTCACCAGGCGGAAGACTTGTTCACGCGACAACTGGATGCCGCGTTCGGCCAGCACCGGTACCAGGTCAGAGGTCTGGAACATACCCTTCTCAGCCATTCGCAGCCGCAGGTGCCAGGTGATGCCCATCTTCCGGATCACTGTTCGTCCTCCCACAAGTCGGCGTGGCGCTGCCTCAAGGCGCGTTGTAGCAGACGGTTGCGGTACTCGTCCGACACCCCCGTGTAGATGGCGGTCGTGCTCGCGTAGTCGTGGCCGGCCTGCTCCTGCACGAAGCGCTCGGGATAGTCGAACTCGACCAGATGCGTGATGTAGGAATGGCGCAAGCAGTGCAAATCGAGCTCGGGATCCAGGCCGGCGTCGTCGCGGGCCTGGATGAACGCCTCGTTCAACGCCCGGGTGCTGATCCGGCCGCGCCGCTCGGTGACCCACAGGGCCGGGTGTTTGCCCGGGTGGAACAGCGGCCGGCCCTCCTGCAACCACTGCGTCAGGATCTCGACGATCCAGTCCATCTGCGGCACCAACAGCACGGTCCGGCGTTTCGGAGGGCTGCCCCGGGACGCCTTGCCCCAGCGCACGAACAGCGCCCCGAACTCGCCGAACTGACGCGCTTTCGGGTTGTGCCGCAGGTCCGTCAGATCCAGGCCCCAGGCTTCGCGTCGGCGCAACCCGAACGCGTACACGGTCTTGAGCATCGCCGCGTCGCGCAGCGCGGCCAGCGAGCCCTTGCGGCCTCGGATGCGGATCGTCTCCACCCGGGCGTCGGCCGCGTCGAACAACGCCTGGACCTCGTCGTAGGACAGTGGCCGACGCCCGGGACGCCCCTCGTAATCGCCGACATGAACGACCGTGTTCGACTCGTCCAGCACCTGCTGCGGAACCTCGCCGAAGCGCTGGGCGCACTCCTGCACCCACCCGTACCGGGCGTCGGTGACGAATTCCAGGAACATCCGCAACTCGACCTGGTAGGCCCGCGCCGTGGAGACGGCGATCGGGCGTTCCCGGCAGCGCATCGCGTCGAAGAACGCCTCCACCTCCGAAGTGCTCCACTGCCACGGGTACAGATTGGAGAAGTCGACCAGCCGACGCACCAACGCCAAACGCCGTTCGACCGTCGCCACCTTCAGGAACCGCACTCGCTGCTGCCGGGCCCAGCCGTCGAGCATCGCCTGGTACACCGCGGCAGCCGGATCGAGATGGACGACACCGGCGGCGAGGGTCAGATGCGCCGCCCCCGAAAGATCCACTCTCGACACCATGACGTTGCATCTAACACAACATCATTGCGCCGTGTCCAGTCGGAAGCTATTGTTGCAGCTCGGGCCGAGCGCGCCGTAGAGATGACTCAAGCATCGCGACGTAACGCGACCAGGGCGAATGCCAACATCTCGGACGTGCGCTATGTGTTGCATCGAATGCAATAAATCGCGTTTGGGCGGTCATCGGTGCACCGCCCACCGGTGCGGGCATAGCAGCAGCCGCAACGCGACCGCCGCCTGTTGCGGGACGACGCCGTTGCCGAGCACCTTCAGGGCGAGGGTGCGCGGCAGCCCGAGGTCGGTGACCCAGCCGTCGTCCAAGCCCATCAGCCACTCGACGAACGGCGGTGCGAGGACGGACGGGCTTGCCGTGGGTGCCGGGCTGGGTCGGGTCCGGGACGGGCCGGCCGAGCAGGGCCTCCCAGCGGGCGACCGCGTCGGCGTAGATGCCCCACCGGGCCGGGTCCGGCACCGGCCCGCCCGGCCCGCCCGGCCCGCCCGGCCCGCCCGGCCCGCCCGGCCCGCCCGGCCC
>NZ_JAIBNX010000003.1 GCF_026130045.1 Micromonospora sp. CPCC 205371 | reverse complement strand
GCCCGCTCGGCGGCGTCGCCCGGATCGCTGAGCCGCGCCGGACTCGCCTGCGCGGCGACCGGCCCGGGTGCCTGCTGCACCACATGGGTCAGCTCGTGCGCCAGCAGGTGCCTGCCGGTGGAGCCGTCCGGGTCGTACCGGCCGGCGCCGAAGTAGATGTCGCTGCCCACCGTGAAGGCGTTCGCGGAGACCCGGCGAGCGGCGCCGTCGGCGGCCGCGTCGGTGTGCACCCGGACGCCGGACAACCCAGCCCCGAAGCTGGCCTCAGCCTCGGCACGGAAGCCAGCGGGCAGGGCCGCGCCGCCGCCGGCCGGCGGGGCACCGCCCAGCAGCCGGGAGATCGCCGCGTTACCCGCCGCGGCGAGGGGGCCCAGCGTCGGCTGTGGCGGGCCGCGCTGATCGTCCTGCCGGAGGGCAGGCGGCTGCCGCCCCGGAGTCGCTGCGACGGACGCCGGACTCTCCCGTTCGGGTGGCCCGCTCACCACCACGCCCGCACGGTCGCGGCCAACCTCGCGCCCTGGGCCATGCGCCGAGGGTACCGGTGCGACACCCACCCCGGCTGTCGGAAGCAGGACTTGCGTTGATCAGGACGTCGGCACGTTGAGGCCAGAGGGTGTGGCGAGAGCATCATTGGCGCGCACCACGCGAGCGAACACGCTGAAGTAGCGGAGAACAGCGCGTCCGATCGGCGAGCCAAAATCCGACAACCCGCGGGTCCGCCAAGGAATAGGACGGCGCCCGTCGTGTGATGGGATACGCCGCATGGTCGAATCGCATGCGCCGGTGTTGGAGATGCTGTGGGAGGCCCAGGACCCCCACCACGCGCTCGACGGAAGGTTCGGCTTCAGCGAGGGGCAGGCGGCCAGCCGCTGGGTTGCCGACACGCTGGACGCGCACTGGGGCTTTCGCATCGACTCGTGCGAGCGGATCGTGATGAGCGGCGGCAACGCGCTGGCGTGGGTCGGCACGCCGTCCGGCCGGCTGCTGGCGAAGTGGTCGGTGGTGACCGAGCGTTTTCCGCGCTTGGCGGAGGCGGCGCGTCTCACGAACTGGCTTTACGGCCGGGGGCTGCCGGTTTCGGCGCCGGTTCCTGCCCGAGACGGCCGTCTTCAGGTCGAGGTCGACCGTGTTTCGATGGGCGTGCAGCGCGAGATGGTGGGCGAGCTCCTTGACACCGCCGATCTCAACCAGGTGCGGGCGGCCGGAGCCGTGCTGGCCCGATTGCAGGACGCTCTGGCGGCATACCCGGACGCCGATCAGATTCCGGCGCTCGCCGTTTCGTCCAGGCCGTTGACGGCTCGGGTTACCGATTGGCTCGACTCCCGCGCCGACCATCTGCCGGTGTCCGCTCGTGACAAGCTGCGCGGGCTGGTCGCCACCGCGCCACCCGACCGAATTCCGCGGCAGCTCGTCCATTTCGATTTCCGCTCCGCCAACATCTTGTGCGCCCGCGGCGACGTCGCCGCGATCCTCGATTTCGAGGAGGTCCGGCATGACCACCGACTCGTCGAGTTGGCCCGCGCGGCGGTCCTGCTCGGCACCCGCTACCACGATTGGGGACCGGTGTCGGCCGAGGTTCGCGCGGCGTTCCTTGCCGGCTACGAATCCGTGCGCCCGCTGACCCCCGCCGAGGCGGGCTGGTTGGACATCCTGCTGCTTTGGCAGGGCCTGACGATGGTGCCACCCGGTGACGACCCGACCGGGTGGGGACCGTCGGCGCTGTGCCAGCTGACACGCCCTTAAGGCCGGGAGCTGGTGGAACTGCGGTGCAGCCCAGCGGCTCGCAGCCGACCGGCTGGACCCCGAATCCATTGTGGACTTGTTGGGCGTGGTTGCGAGCGATGCTTGCCGCCACCGGCTCATCGCCTCGGCGGTCGACTTCGGGGAGCTTGTGCGCGGCCACGAGTACCAGTTCACCGTTCCCCGACTGGTTGGCGCGGCCGGGATGGCCGGTAGCGTGCCAGCCGAGAGGTCCTCGGAGGGCGTATGTGTTCGGGGGAGAGGGAGAGGAGTGGGGCGTGGAGGCTCTCGTCCGGCGAGGGGCGGGACCTTCCGATCGGCGGTGTCGGGCAGAGTTGGCAACTGGCGTACTTCGGCTTCACCCGGCCGCGGTTGCGCACGTTCACGATGCCGGCCGGCATCCGTTACCGGGTCGATGTCATCGACACCTGGCAGATGACGGTGACCGAGGCCCGGGGCCGCTTCAAGGGAACGTTCACCGTCGAGCTCCCCGCGCGACCTTTCGTTGCCGTGCGGCTGCGCGCCGTTCCCTGACGCCGACGACCCCGAAGCTGCCAGTTTCCGTTCTCGGACACCGGCCGCACGCCTATCGGCGTTATGGGTGGGTAGACGTACAGGGTTCGAAAGCGGCACATGGCGTGGCAGCCCGCCAAGGGTCGGCCAGCGGAGGGAAGATGACACTCGAAGACGAGGTTCGCGCCGTTTCGGCGGCGTGGGATGAGGCGCTGATCGGCAACGACGCGCCTCGCGTCGCTAGCTTCATGACCGACGACTGGGTCTATGTCGGCCCGAACGGCGCCACGCCCAAGGCCGACATAATCGGTTGGATCGCGTCGGGCCGACTGATCCATCACAGCATGGCCGTGGTGGGCACCGATCGTGTAGTGCGTGCCGGTGGCGCCGTTCTAGTCACGGCCCGCAAGGCGAGTTCGGGGGCCTGGGACGGCGTGCCGTACACGGCCGACGAGTGGATCAGCGAGGTCTATGTACGCACGGATGGATGCTGGCGCTGCGCGCTCAGTCAGAAAACAGGGGTAGCCGGTGATCCCAGCCGGCCTTGAAGCGCCTGAGCCGGATGACGGAAACCTGCGCTATAGGCCGTCCTCCGGTTCCACCGGCGCGTCGAAGTCCGCCGTGGCAAGCTACCTATAGAGGCTGGCCTCGCGGCGAAGGAAGCGCATGCGGTTGGTGATCGTGGGCATCAGCGCCGCGCTGCGAGCGCGTCAACTGGCCCCAACACCGACGTGACCGTCCTGCTCGCCGCCGCCGGCATCGACCTGATGACGAACACTCGGGCCACTCGGGTCGACGTCGCCGGCCATCGCCTCCGGACAAGGCCGACTGCCGGGGAGCGGGCGGCGACTTGCGGTACGACCGTCTGATCGTCGGTGCCGGGTACATCGGCGTGGAGATGGCCGAAGCCTTGACCCACCGGGGTCGGCCAACGCTGGCGCCCAGCCCGGTGCGGCGGATGCTATTGCCGTAGACGAAGCGATGCGGACCACGCTGCCCGACGTGTACGCCGCCGGGGACTGCGTGCACACCCACCACCGGCTGCGGACCGAGCCGACCTACCTGCCACTGGGAACCACGGCCCACAAGCAGGGCCGAGTCGCCGGCGAGAACGCGGTCGGCGGCAACGCGCGATTCGCTGGGTCGTTGGGCACCCAGGTGGTGCGGGTCTTCGACCTGGTCGCGGCCGCCACCGGCGACGTGGCGAGCGGCTGGCTGCTCGGCGCCCAGCTTGTCGGGAGCCTCGACGCGCAAATAGCCAAACGCATCGACATCCTCGCCACCGCGCTTACCTACCGTGCTCTGGTTACCGACATCGGCACCCTCGACCTGTCTTACACCCCGCCGTTGGGATCACCGTACGACGCCGTCCAGCAGGCGGCCGACGCCTGGACAGTCGCAGCGGCAGGCATCACGAGCTGAGGGGTACCGGCGATGGTGATGATGCCCGCGCGAGGATGCCGATTCCGGCGACTAGGCAGGCTCCGCCGGCCGCGACCAGGACGGGCAGGTAGCCGCCGGCGGCGATCAGACCGGCGGCGCCGAGCGGTGCGGTGGCTCTGGCGAGCATGACGGGTGTGGTGAGCAGGCCGGCGATGGTGGCGTAGGCGGTGGTGCCGTATCGGTCGGCGAGCATGATCGGCGCGATGAGACTGGCAACACCGAAGCCGATTCCGAACGCCACCACCGCAGCGACGGCGGCGCTCCGGTTGCCGCCGACGAACGGCAGACTGAAGGCGGCAGCGGCTTGGATAGTGTAAACGACCGCCACCACAGTGGTCAGTCGCAGCCGCCGCTGCATACCCGTTAGCAACAGCCGCCCAGCGACGGACAGCACGCCGAGCAATCCGGCCACGCTCGCGGCGAATGTGGCCGGGTGTCCCTTGTGGATGAGGAACCCGACCAGGTGTACGGCCATCGCTGACATGGCCGCGCCGTGCCCGACGAACGCGACCGCCAGCCACCAGAACCGGCGGTCGCGCAACGCCGCCCGTACGACCAGGGTGCGGTCAGATGGCGAGGGCGCCGCCGTTGCCGTCGCTGGTCGTGGTGGGCGCCGGACCGCCCAGGCGTGTAGTGGCACGGTGACCGCGCCGTGCAGTACGGCCAGGACGAGCAGGGCCGTGCGCCAGCCGTACCGGTCGACCAGGACGCCCGTCAACGGCATGAAGATGGTGCTGGCGAACCCCGCGACGACGATGACGGCGAGCACCGCCTTGGCCCGTCGGGCCGGGTCGAACCAGGAGATCACCACCGCGAACGCGGGCTCGTAAAGCACCATCGCGGCGGTGATCCCGATGCCGATGAGCACGGCGTACAGCTGGGCGACGGTACGCACCTGCGACCACACCGCGACCAGTGCGGTGGCGGCAAGAGAGCCTGCGGTCATCAGGGCCCGGCCGCCGTGCCGGTCCAGCCACCGCCCGACCGGCACCGCCATCGCCGCGCCGGCCAGTACTGATGCGGTCAGCGCGCCGGTGACGGTGGCGGGGGAGGCGTGCAGGGTGGTGGCCATAGGCTGCAGAAGGACCGCGAACGCGTAGTACCCCCCGCCGTAGCCGGCGGCCTGGGTGCCCGCGAGGGCGGCGGCGACCCGCCCCGCGCCAGAGCGGGGCGGGTGCCCGCCGACACGGTCGTCGGCGGCCACCGTCGCGGCTTGGGGTCGACCCGAGCCTGTGCGGCTCATCCGCAGCAGCCGCCGGCCTGCTCCCCGCCCGCTGGTGTGGTGACGGGCAGCAGGGTCAGCGGCGCCGACAGCAACCCGCCGCTGATGCCGGTCGCCAGGCCACGACCCGCCGGCACGGCCGTGTCGGATGCGGTGGTGCCGCAGCATCCGCCGTCGCTGGCGCCGTCGATCCGGTCGGCGTCCGGTGAGGCGTTGCTGCTGCACACTCCGGTCTCGGGCAGGTCTAGCCGTACGTCTCGGGCCGTGGTCCAGTCACCGGCGAGTGCGGCGACCACGGAGCGGGCCTGCTCGTAGCCGGTGGCCATCAGGAACGTCGGCGCCCGGCCGTAGCTTTTCATGCCGATGGCGTAGAAGCCGGGCTCGGGGTGGGCCAGCTCGTCGACGCCGTGCGGCGGAACGGTGCCGCAGGAGTGCTGGTTGGGGTCGATCAGCGGAGCCAGCGCCCGAGTCGAGCCCAGGATCGGGTCGAGGTCCAGCCGGAGCTCGGTGGTAAGGGTGTGGTCCGGCCGGAAACCGGTCGCCGAAACGATCCGGTCCGCGACGATCGTGCGGGTGCCGTCGGAGACCTCCACACGTCCGTCCGATGTGGACGCCACGGTGTGTACGGAGAATCCGGTGACGAGTTCGATGGTGCCGGCTTCGACGTATGCGCGTAGCCGGGTGCCGATGGCGCCGCGGGCAGGGAGCGCGTCGGCGCTCTCCCCGCCGTAGGTGCGGGCCGGGCTGGCGGACCGGATCGCCCATACCACCGAGGTACCCGGTTCCTGGTCGGCGAGTTCGGCCAGGAACAGCAGCGTGTTGGCGGCGGAGTGGCCGGCGCCGACCACGAGGGTGCGCTTGCCGGCGAACCGGTCCCGGTCGGTGCCGAGTACGTCGGGCAGGGCGTGTTCGATGAACGCGGCGGCGGCGGTTTCGCCGTGCGCCGGGATGCCGGAGGCGCCGAGCACGTTCGGTGCGGTCCAGGTACCGGACGCGTCGAGCACCGCGCGGGCGTGCAGGTCTTCGCCGCTGGCGAGGCGGACCAGGAACGGCGCCGATTCGCGGCCGGCGGTGCGGACGCGGTCGACGCCGAGCCGGGTCACCGCCGCCACCCGGGCGCTGTACCGGATGTGTGGTTTGAGGGCGGGCAGGTCGGCCAGGGGCTGCAGGTAGTCGGCGGCCAGCTGTCCGCCGGTGGGCAGCACGTCCAGGTCTGGTACGACCCAGCCGGCGTCGGCGAGCAGGCGGCGGGCGGCGGGGTCGATGTTGTACCGCCAGGGGGAGAACAGCCGCATGTGTCCCCACTGCCGTACCGCCGCTGCCGGCCCGTCGCCGGCTTCCAGGATGGTGAACGGCAGGCCGCGTTCGGTCAGGTGGGCGGCGGCGGCCAGACCGACCGGGCCGGCGCCGATGACGACGACCGGCAGGTCGTCCAGGCGGTTGGTCATGACTGAGTCTCCAAGGTGTTGATGGTGAACAAGATGGCGGCCACGACGAGGCGGGCAAGCCGGGTGTTTCGGCGGGACCGCCGGCCTCGACGGCCGCGGCTTGGTGCAGGTGGCCGGCGCTGTCGACGTTGACCACAAAGGGGTTTGCGCCCGCCGGCAGGACGGGGGACAGGATGCGGGCGGCTTCCAGGACGACGGCGACACCACTGGCGTTGTCCGCCGCCGCCGGTTGGCGCAGCCCCGGGTGGTCGCCGACTCCGTCGTAATGCGCTGTCAGTAGCTAGTAGTTGTTCGGTCGTGCAGGTTCGCCGGCGTGGCGAGCTCGCGGGTGGTCATCCGCAACAGCCCGCGCCGGAGGCGACCGCTTCCGCCTTGGCCGCCGTGCCGCAGCAGCCACCCGACGACTGCGCGTCGGCCTGGGTGCCGCAACACGGGGAAGCTTCCGCGACGGCCGGGTCGGGCAGGGTGATGTTGGTGGTCTGCGGCGGGTTGCCGCAACAGCCGCCCGAGCCGGTTACCGCCAGGGCCGCAGCCGGGTCGCCTACGAAGCCGCCCTGCGTGCGGTCTGGGGTCTGGGTGTCGTTCATCTCGTGCTCCTTCAACAGGTGGCCTGCTCGTCGTTGATCTGGATGGACAAGGGTTCGGCTTAGTGGGGCACGGTCCAGGCGTGCACCTGCGTGCGGACCCGGTCGTCGTAGCGGCGTGCCCGCTGCTCACCCGTCGTGACCTCCGCGCAGCTGTCGCAGAACCGAACCTGCGCGTCCGCCGGCCTCCGTCGGTTGATCCGCCACATGGTGGCCTCCTCGTACTAGTCTCGACGCTGTCTTGACGTTCTTCTAATCAGAGAGTTGCACGCTGTTTCGAGATCTGTCAACCTAGAGGCATGTCGAAACAAACGGCGGCGCTGACCCTCACCGACCTGAGCGCCGGCCAGCCGTGCTGCGCACCGATTGCCGAGGACCGCATCCCCGCCGAGACCGCGGCCCTACTCGCCCCCGCTTTCAAGGCACTGGGCGATCCGGTCCGGCTGCAACTGATGTCGATGATCGCGTCCGCGTCCGGCGGCGAGATCTGCGTCTGCGACCTCACTCCGGCGTTCACCCTGTCCGGACCGACGATCTCCCATCACCTCAAGACCCTGCGCGAAGCCGGCCTCGTCACCGCCGAGCGTCGCGGCACGTGGGTCTACTACCGAGCCCAGCCAGGTCTCATGGCCCAGCTGGCAAGCCTGCTCACGGTCGACGCGTCAGTCCCTGTGGGCTGAACCGCCACCCGCCACGATCACTCCGGTCCATCGCCCTGTTCCTCGCCGCCGCCATCGCCGAGATCGGCGGCGCATGGTTGGTCTGGCAAGGCGTCCGCGAACACCGCGGCCTGCTCTGGATCGGTGCCGGCTCCTTGGTCTGGGGCATCGTCGTGGACAAGTTCCGGCCCGACCGCTACGACCTAGCCGGCGCCGTCCTTTGCCTGGCTGGGGTCGCCGTCATCAGGTACGCGCACGCGGCTAAACGCCGCGGTCAGCGTCCTGGATCGTATCCAGCAACGGGCATTCTCGCTGGCGTCGCGGGCGTTCGCAGGTAGCGACCAGGTGCTGTAGGGAGTCCCGCATCGCGTGCAGATGGGTGATCCGCTGGTCCAGATCGCTGATCTTGTCGACGGCGAGCCGGCGGGCGCCCTCGCAGCTACTCGGTCCGCCCTGTGCCAGCTCCAGCAGGGATTCGACCTCGGCCAGGCTGAACCCCAGTTGCTGGGCCCGTTTCACGAATCGGACGGTCCGAACAGCGTCGGGTCCGTAGACGCGGTATCCGGAGGCGCGACGGGACGGCGTGGGCAGTAGCCCTCGGCGTTCGTAGTAGCGCAGGGTCTGGATGTTCACGCCGGCCAGGTCGGCGACCTGTCCTGTCCTCATACCTTGACGCTAGACCCGGTACCCGGGTACAGGGTCAACAGCCGCTTCATTCACATGGGGCGAGCGGGTTGGGCTTGACTGTGTAGCCGGGTACAGGGTCGACACTGGTGCGGTGATTGTCGAACTGCGTTCGATACCGGACTGCCCGAACCTGGCCGCGGCCCGCGACCTGCTGTATCAGTCGTTGGGGGAGTTGGGTATTGCGACCAGAGTGGTGTCCGAGGTGCTGGGTGACTATCCGTCGCCCTCGGTGGTGGTCAACGGCGTCGATGTGATGGGCGGCATCGCCGAACGCGGTTCGCCGGCCTGCCGGCTCGACCTGCCGACCGCCGAGCACCTGCGGGCAGCCCTGCAACGAGCCATCGCCGCCGAGCCGGATGATCAACCGGCCGGTACGGCGTTGCCGGTCACGGACTGTTGTGCGCCGTCCTCCGGTGACGCGATCCGGACCGATCGACCCCGCCGCGCCGCGCGACTGCCGGACGGCCTGCGAGAAGTACACCGGGCGATCCTGATGCACTTCGCCACCACCGGGATCGCCCCCGACGGCACCGCCATCAGCACCTTCGCGGCCGCCGTCGGTGTGGACCCGGCCGCCGCTATCGATGCTCTGGCTGCCGAGGATCTCGTCGCCGTGGACGCCGGCGGGCGGCTGGTGGCCGCGTATCCGTTCTCGCCGACCCCGACTTCGCACATGGTCGTGCTGGGCGTGGTGCGGGTGTACGCGATGTGCGCCATCGACGCTCTGGGCATGCCGTACATGCTCGACACCGACGCGGTCATCACCTCCACCGACCCGCACACCGGCCAACCCGTTCACGTGACCGTCACCGATCGCAGCGCTGCCTGGCGCCCGGCCGAGGCGGTGGTGGTTTACGCGGCGAACGCGGCCGGTGGTCGGTCGGTGGACAGCTGCTGCTCCACCATCAACTTCTTCACCTCAGCCGGCAGCGCCCAAGCGTGGATCGCCGCCCATCCGGCTCTTACCGCGACTGTCCTGGACCTGGGTCAGGCGGTCACACTGGGCCGCGACATCTTCGAACCCCTGCTGACAGGTCCGGGTGCTGGCGTGCCAGGCCAGCCCTGACCCCGTTCGCGGCCCTCAACCAGCACCGGCAGCTCATGGTCGCCGGGCACCGCCACCATGGCCCGGAACGGCTGCGCGCCCACCACGACCGGGTGATGCATCGCGTGCGGCAGGTAATCGTGCGCGCCAGGAAGGCGGCGACATCCGCATCGATCTACCAACCGGCTGGCAGTGGCCACCTACTACGCGTTGCTGCACGCCGCGGCCGACCAGGTCGACACCGGGCCGCCTCGACGAACGCCACGCCGGGCATCGTAAGCATTCGGCCGGCGCTCGGACCTCCACCAGGCCGTCGATATAGCTCCGGCTGAATGCAAAGTCGCGGGTGAAGGAGCCGCTGGGCGGCTTGCCGCCAGTTCGGGCAATCCGCGAAGTACCACCAACATCACCTGCACACCGCCGATCCTGCCCCTCGCCGGCTCCGCACGGTAGCCGTCACAACCGTCCGCAGCGTGGGTCAGTGCCCGCCGGTGCCCGGGAGGCTGCCGGACTGGATAAGAATGACGGCGCCGATGAGCATGAAGACGGCCGGCACGATCCAGTGCCCGAACCGTTCGACGACCCCGATGACCTTCTTGTGGGAGCCGAGCCAGGATCCGACCGCGCACCACACCGCGATCCCGACCACGAACACACCGACCGTGATCAGGCTGTTGGTCAGGCCGATGGTGCGGAAAATCGGGGTGTAGACGGAGATGTTGTCCGCTCCGTTGGCGACGGTCACGCCGGCCACCGACAGCAGCCCGGTGGCGATCGTCGGGGCTGGCGGCTCGTCGTCGCTTCGGCTTCGGATCGCCGCGATAACGCCCTTCACGCCGAGGACGAACGGGACCAGGCCGAGCAGCCCCACCCACCGGTCCGGCACGATGGCCAGGCCAAGTGCAGCCACAGCGGAGACGGCAACCAGCACGCCGACGCCCGCGTACTGCCCGGTCCAGATCTGCCAGGGCCGAGGCTTGCCGGACGCCCTCGCCGACAGGAACAACACGGTCAGGATGATCAGGTCGTCGACGTTGGTGCCGGCGAACACACCAACCGCAGCCCCGATGGTTCCCAGCACATCTGCCACGACCGCGAACCCTAATGCGGTCAGCCCGACGCGGCGTGATCGGTGTGAGTCGACGGTCTGCCGACGCCAGGGAGAAACGGGCCGACCCGAGCGGCGTAGGCGCGGTAGTCCTAGCCGCGTGCTGGCTGCAGGTTCGTCTCCTCGATCCGGCGTCGACGACGGTATGTTGATGAGCCAGCGACGTGGTGCAGCGGTCCGCGCCCCGAAATGTCATTGCAGGGCAGACTTTCTACCGTGAAGAATCCCGTGCCGTGTCGATCGTAGGTATGGATGCCGAGGTACCGGCTGGGACCGTCGTGATCGTCATCGACGTCATTCGCGCCTTCACGACGGCAGCGGTTGCCTTCGAGCGTGGCGCGACGGAAATAGTCTGCGCGTCCACGGTCGAGGTCGGCAGAGATCTCCGGCGGCTGCACCCGGATCGCCTCCTGGTCGGCGAGACCGGAGGGCTCAAGCCGGTCGACTTCGACTTCGGGAACTCGCCGCTTGAGATGTCGACCGCGCACCTTGACGGTCGACGGTTGATCCAGGCGACATCGAACGGCACGCGCGGGCTCGTCCGGTATCCGGACCCGGTGGCGCTGCTCGCGGCGTCAGCGCTGAATGTCGGTGCCACCGTGCGATGGATCCGGAAAAACCACGCCGAGACCCCTTGCACTCTTGTCTGCACCGGGCTGACCGCTGAGGACTGGGCGTGCGCGAGCTACCTGAATGACCTTCTCCACGGATCAGAGCCGAGACGGGTAGACCTGATCGCGGGCATCATGGATGGCGCCGCCGAGCATACCCGTAGGTATGCAGGGCAACCCGCCCACGAACGCGTTGATCTTTCCAGGGATCTTCCGTACTGCTGTGATGTCGATCGGTCCGAATTCGCCATGGTCGGCGAAATCCGCCAGGACCACGTTGCGCTCTCCAAGGTGCCGTGCTGAAAGGCGCCATCCTTGCCAGCTAGTCAGCAACTCGGCCAGGGGGTCGGGCGGATTGAGCCAGCGCGATGTTCTGCCCGGATATCGCGCGTTGCGGGTTGGTGTCGACCCTTGGCGGCGACCCCGGCTCGCTGGTGTCGGTGGCAGGAGCCGGCTCGTGGGCGCCTGTGGAGGCGCATCTGTCAGCTGAGATGGATCAAGCGCGCGCGGCGGTGGACTGGCACCGTCCCGCCCGGCAACTGGGAGTCGACGATGGCCGCGGCCGCGATGGCCTCTACCGCATCCTCGCCGTCGAGGTACTCGTCACCGTGCTCGGCGACCAAGCTCAGCGCATCGCGGATCTGGCCTGCTCGTCTCAGCTCGGTGGGCGTTCGCCGATGGTAACGGTTACAGCGAACGTCCCTGCGTCCCTTGACCGCTTGACCACGTTTGCGCTTCTGTGGTGGATAGCGCTTGGTCGGGCCGAACTCGGCGCGGGCGAGCCAACGGAGCTGGCCGACCACAGTTGGAGCCGTTCTGGTTGGCACGCGCGAGTTTGTCGCCCGACGAAGGCCGCCGGTCGTCTTCCCCATTTGATCGAGCCGCGAGCCCGATGGCCGTTGTCACCCGGCGATCGTGCGCTTGGCTTGGTAGTGTCCTTATTAGACTAAGGGCGATCATGCCGTACAGGCGTAGTTCTGGTCGGGCATCGGTCTATGTCGATCACAAGATCTTTCAACCGCCCCGAGGCTGGTCTCTTCCTACGACGTGTAGGCGAGGCGCATTGTGTCGGTGTGGCCGGACCAGGAGAGGGTCAGGTGCCAGCAGCCGGCCTCGGGCAGGTCGATGATCGACGGACCCGGGCCGCCGGTGACCTTGCGGCTGACGGGCTCGCCTGCACCGTCCAGCCGGGCCTCGATCTCCAGCGGGCTGCCGGGCTCCAGCGGCGCGCGGGAGACCCACAGGATCTTGTTGCTCCGGTCCGGCAGCGGGGGCTGTTTCAGCGGATTGCCGAAGATGATCGCCGCGATGTCGCCGCGGTCGCCGAGGACGTGCGGCATGCGCGGCG
Source organism: Micromonospora sp. CPCC 205371 (assembly GCF_026130045.1). Lineage (GTDB taxonomy): Bacteria > Actinomycetota > Actinomycetes > Mycobacteriales > Micromonosporaceae > Phytohabitans. Next base: position 141,416 of record NZ_JAIBNX010000003.1, on the reverse strand, counting down.
TGGCGTCACTGAACCCGGCCCGCGCCCACTCCGGCAGCACCCGTGTCGGCACGGCGGCCGCACAGGTGGGAAGGGATCTGGCCGCCGCCGAAGCGGCCGCGGTGGTCTGTGTCGCGGGTTTCCCGGCATCGCAGGCTGCGAGGAGTAGGACCGCGGCCGCTGCCGTGATGCGTCTCACGCCTGAGCCGAGTCTTGGTTCCCGCTTCTGGTTCCCTCGGTCCACTGGACCGGTCCGGCCCGCATGATCCGACGAACGCGGTCAGCCCGGTCAGCAGCGCGGCCGCTCAGTCGGGAGTGCGCCGTTGGTCCCGGATTGTGGCGCGTGCCGTCCTGGCAGCGCGCTGCCGGGTTCCTCTGGGGGCGGGCGCCCCGGTGCCCTGGGCGAACAGGGCGTCCTTCACGTCGTTCTAGCTACGTGAAGGACGCCTTGATCCTCGACGGGTTTTGCCGAACACGTAGCGGATGGCTAACTGGTCTGCGCGATGACCGTCGGGGCGGGCCGGCCGTTGATGGTGATGACGCAGGTGGGCGGAAGCCCTGTGGGTAGGACGAATGGGCCTGTCGTTGTGCCGCCAAAGCCGAACCGGCCGTTCGCGTTGAGCGTGACATGGCTGCCGCTGGTGGTGAGCTGCACATTCCAGCCGTACGTGACGGCCATCCCGGTGGGCAGCGTGAACGTCAGCCGACCGGTGTACGACCCATCCGCGGTGTATCCGCCCTGCCAGGTCCAGAAGTTCAGCCGGCAGCTCGGTGGGGCGGCACCGACGGTGAACGTGACCGGTTCCGACAGCGGGCTGGAGGTGTAGCCGCTGCCCACCAGCGCGTGGCTTTGCACGGCGACGGTGTATTCACCGGCGGCGAGGTCGGTCAACGTGACCGTCGTGGACGGCATCGAGACGAAGCCCTGCCAGGCGCCGTCGACGAGGCGCTGCATGGAGTACCGGAACACCGGGCCGGCCGACGGCGCCCAGGTCAGCGTCGCACCGGTGGCGGTGAGGTTGCTGACCACGGGTTTGCCGGGCGCCGGTAGGGTGGTATCGGCGCGCGCCACGGACACCGGAGCCACCGTCAATGTGGCGGCCGTAGCCAGAACGATGAAGAACCGTTTCACGCCACCCACCTCAGATCGATGTCGATCGAATTATATGGGTGGACGGTGTTGATCGGAACAGCCAACCTCGCCCTGCCCCGTCATGGTCGGGCATAGCTCAACGGTCGGGCACGGAGCTTATCGAAGCGACATGTCCTCGCCCGCGGGCTCCGCGGTCGCCGCGCCAGGATCATCGCCGGCCGAGTCCTGCAGAAGGGCGAAGATCACGAAGGTCGCCGGAACGCGCGCGTCAACCGGGGCAGGCGCCCCGGCAGGCTGCCTGACCGCGCGCAGAGCCGGCGGCTGAGTCAGCGGAGGATGCGGTAGCGGATGTGGGTGGCGTCCGGGGTGTCGATCACTCGGATGATTTCCAGCTCGACGCGCGAGGGCAGCACCTCGAACAGACGCCGGCCGCCGCCGAGTAGCACCGGGATCTGGTGGATCAGCACTTCGTCCAGCACGCCGGCCTCGATCGCGCGCTGCGCGGTGTACGCGCCGATCACGTGCACGTTGCGGTCGCCGGCGGCCGCCTTGGCTTGGGCCATCGCGCTTTCGATGCCGTCGGTCACGTATTTCACCAGCGGGTAGTTCGCGACCGACGGGTCCGGTGGGCGGTGGCTGAGCACAAAGGCGGGCGTCTTCCCGTCGCCGTGGTGGTCGCCGCCCCAATGGTTGGCTTGCTCGGCGGTACGCCGTCCGGACACGACCGCGCCAGTGGCGAGAATCTCGGCCATCACCTCCCCGCCCGGTCCGGACGTCCGGAAGGTCTGCCTGTCCGGGTCGAAGCCCCACTCATGCAGGCGGCTGAAACCGTCGCCGCCGGGATTGCTCGGGTTGTCGTTGGGGGCGGCGATGTATCCGTCGACCGACATTGACATGGCAAGCACTGATGACGACAACTCGTCCTCCTCCTCGGGCGATGTGATCTTTGCTGTTCTAACAGGGTCAAGCTTCTTGGCGGCTTCACTCTCTCCCGGCGTGCCGGACCTGGTCCAACATCTGAAACATGAAGATCCACGCAGTCTGGTTGTGGGCCGTGGGTGCCTGCCGGGTCTGGCAGGATCTTGGCCATGGCGGACGAGCTGGAGTTCCGGCTGCTGCGGTACTTCGTCGTCGTCGCGGAGGAGTTGCACTTCAGCCGGGCGGCACGGCGGCTGTTCGTCGCGCAGCAGGCAGTCAGCCGCGACATCCGGCGGTTGGAGGAGCGGCTCGGCGTGAGGCTGCTCGACCGGGACACCAGGCAGGTGACGCTCACCCCGGCCGGCGTCCGGCTCCTGGCCCGCGCCCGCCAGTTGCTCGCCCTGCACGACGAGACCGTGCGCGAGGTGCGCGCGGGCACAGCACCGTTGTTCGTCAACGTGGTGGGGCAGAAGCTGACGCCCGCGCTCGTGCTGGCCGCCGCTCGGCAGGCGGCACCGGCGGTGGAGTTCGCGGCGACGTTCCATGCCCGGCTGCAGACGGCGGTACCGCTGCTGCTCTCGCACCAGCTCCACGTGGCGTTCGGGCGGTCGCCCGGCAACCTCACCGCGGACCTCGCGCACAAGCTGGTGCGCTGGGAGCCCCTTGCCCTCCTGCTGCCCGAGGGCGACCCGCTCTCGACCCGGGACGCGATTGCGCTCAGCGAGCTGAGCGGGCTGACGCTCTGCCTGCACGCGGGCAACCAGGCCTCGCCCGAGTGGACAGACGCCGGCGCCCAACTCGCCGCCGCGGGCGGGGCGCTGATCGAGCCCGAACACCCACCGGCATACGGCGTTGACGAGATCGCCCACCGCATGCGCCGCCACGGCACACCCGTTCTGGCGCTCAGCTCGCAGCCAGCGATCCCTGGCGCCGTCCTGCGTCCGATCGTCGATCCGGTCCCGCTGTACCCGTGGAGCATGATCTGGCGCCAGGACCTGCGCCACCCGGGACTGGACGCGCTGCTGGCGGCCGCCCGGCGGGCCGCACGCGACGAGCGGTGGCTGGAGGTACCCGCCGGCGCCTGGCAGCCCGAGCCCGAAGCGCGTTTGGTGACAACGAAAACGCGTTGATCCGCCGCGAACAGGTGTTGGACCAGTGCGTGGCCGCTCGCCGACCGTGGAGCCATGCCATCCGCCTTCGCCCGCATGTGGACCGCCCAATCAGCGTCCGACCTCGGAACGTACATATCGTTCGTGGCGCTGCCCCTCATCGCCGTCGTCGAGCTCGACGCGTCCGCCACCGAGTTGGGGTTGCTCGTCGGCGCGGGCACGGCCCCGCTGGCGTTCGCGTGGCCGCTGTTCGGCGTGCTCGCCGACCGGGTCGACCGCTGGCGCATCCTGATCGTCACCTACGGCGGCCGGGCCCTGCTGTGCATGTGGGTGCCGCTGGCCGGCGCAACCGGCGTGCTGACCATGACCCAGCTCGTGGTCGCCTACTTTCTCGCCAGCCTTCTCAAGGTGGGCTTCGACGTCGCCGCGCCGGCCCTACTGCCGGCACTGGTGAATCGCAGCGGCCTCCTCGCCGCCAACAGCCGGCTGGAGGCGACCCGTTCACTGGCGATGGTCGCCGGACCGGCACTGGCTGGTGCGCTCGCTGGCGTGATCAGACCCAGCGCCGTGATCGCCCTGGACGCCGCCGCCTACCTGACCGCCGCCCTGCTTGTCGTCACGATCCGCCCACCGGGACCGGTGACGCCGCACACCCGCGCACCGCGCGCGGGCGTCCTCCGCGAGATGCGCGACGGCATCGCAGCGGTACGCCACCACCCGCTGCTGCGCCCGATGGCCACCTCATCCGCGCTCCTGAACGCCTTCTACGCACTGCGCACGCCACTTGTCACCGTGTACGTCGTCCGCGACCTCGGCATGCCACCCGCCGCGCTCGGCGCCATCCTCGCCGCCGCAGGACCCGGCGCGCTGCTCGGCTCGCTCACCGCGGCGAAGGTCGGTGCCCGGCTCGGCTTCGGCCGTACGATCGTCGGCTCCGCCTTCCTCGCCGGGGCGCCCGTCCTTCTCGTACCACTCGTCACCGGCCGCGGTCCGGGCTCCTTCACGACCCTCGCCGGCAGCGCGCTGGTCGTCGGCTTCGGCGTACAGGTCTACAACGTCACCCTCGTCGCCGCCCGCCAGGCAATCACCCCCGACCACCTACTCGGCAGAGTCACCGCCACCTTCCGCTGGGCCGCATGGGCGGCGACACCGTTCGCCGCCGCCGCGAGCGGACCGCTCAGCCAAACCGTCGGGGTGCGCACGGCCATCGGAATCGCCGGCGCCGCCCTGCTCCTACCGGCCCTACGCCTCATGGCCTCAGGGATCGAGGGCGCGTGGCCACAAACCCCACTGATCTGCCGCTGAGCGGAAGCCTGATCTCCGGAGGCTTGTCGACGTCGTTGCAGAGTCGAGCAGCAGGCTCATGGCTGATGACGGTAGCCTCGCGCCGCACCGACCTTCGGCTGCCGGCTAGACGCATCCGAAACAGCGGTGCGGCCGCTGCGGCCGCCCCCGACCGATCCCGAACGGCGACGTTGATCTGGGCGGCGGGCAAGGTTGGGATGCTGCCGTAGAGCTACTCAGGCTTCCGTCGGCTGGCGCACGAATGCGCCTAGCCGCTCCACTGCGTCAGCCGCTTCGGGTAGGAACGACCAGAAGAGCTGGAACGGGTGCGCGTCGGTTGCTGGATGAAGTTCCAGCGTCGCGTCGACACCGTGCGCCTGCGCGCGGTCGACCAGGGCCTCGGCATCGCGCACGTGATCGTCGCCGACGGCCGCCTGGACCAGCAGTGGCGGCAGCCCGGAGAGGTCGGCACGCAGCGGGTTGACCGTGGGGTCTTCCGGCGAGTGGTTGGCCAGATAAAGCGCGTGGGCGTGGGCGGCGCCTTCGACGGTGCGGATCGGCGGCGGACTGGCGGCCTCGGTGATCTGTCCGGCCGCTGTCAGGTCCACCCACGGGCATAGCAGGGCGGCACCATCCGGCAGCGGAGCGCCAGCGTCACGTAGGCGCACGAGCAGCGACATCACCAGGCCGGCGCCGGATGAGTCTCCGGCGACGAGCACGTGCGTCGGATTTGTGGAGCGCAGCCAGTGGTATGCGCGTTCGGCGTCGTCCACAGCGGCCGGGTACGGATGCTCGGGCGCCAGCCGATAGTCGGGAACGACGACCGCGGTGCCGGCTGCGGCCGCGATGGCGCCGGCCAGCCCGCGGAACCCGTACGCCGAGCCGGATATGTATCCGCCGCCGTGCAGGTACAGCAGCGTGGCCTGCTGGCCTGGAACCGTGCTCAGCCGCAGAGCGGGTACCCCGCCGGCGTTGACCGGACGCATAGTCATGTCCGGCACCTCCGGCAATTGGGCGTACACGTCCTCGATCGCGTCCCGAACCCGGTCGAGATCGGCCACGGTCAGGTGGGAGAACGGCTCCCAATATCGGGAGATGCGGGCGGCCAGTTCCCCGCCGATCGCCCGGGTTCGGCGCACCGTCGCATCGAGGTCGGCGAGTAACCGCTGCGTGCCCTCCAGCAGCGCCTCGCCGGCCGCCGTCAGCTCTACCCGGCGGGTGGAGCGGCGGAACAGTTCGCACCCGACGAGCCGCTCCAGCGCGCTGATCTGGCGGCTGAGCGCCGGCTGGGACAGGTACAGGCGCTCGGCGGCACGGCTGAAGTTGAGATCCTCGGCGACGGCGGCGAGCGCACGTAGGTGCCGCAGTTCGAGCGCCTCCGGTGCCGGGATGGATCTATGCGGTCCGCTCATCGGTGTGATGCGGGATCGGACCTTCCCCTCAGCGGGCTCCGATGGCGAAGCTGACACCATGCGCTCGATCATCTCGTTTCTGGCCATTAGCCTCGACGGATTCCACGCCGATGTTGACGGCGGACTGGCCTGGCAGACACTCGACGACGACTTCCGCCAGTTCTCGCTGGATCAGCTCGACGAGATCGGGACGCTACTCCTGGGGCGGGTCACCTACGAGTCGATGGCCGCCTACTGGCCAACCGCTATCGGATCCGGTTTCGACGCACGGATCGCTGAACGCATGAATTCAGTCGAGAAGGTAGTTGCGTCGCGACATCCGCTCGCCGTCGAGTGGGCGAACAGCCGCCGCATCGACCTCGACGCCGAGCTGGCCGACCTCAAAGCCGGTGCCGGTGCCGGCATCGCTATCTTCGGCAGCGCCACATTGACCACCTCACTACTCGACCGCCGCCTCCTCGACGAGCTACGGATCATGGTGAACCCGGTACTGCTCGGCAGTGGCCAACGGGCGTTCGACGCCGTGCGGCGCACCGGGCTACACCTCGTTGGCAGCCGTCCCTTCCCCGCAGGCAACATCCTCCTCACCTACCGGCCGGTCAGCCCCACGTAAAAGGCCCCAGCGGTGCAGGCCCTGGGTTGGCGTGCAGCGGCGGGGTCAGAGCAGCGCGTACTCGACCATCGACGCCGCCGCGGCAGCGGCTTGCCAGGCCAGCAACGTGGCCGCAGCGGCGGCTACGACGACGAGGAGTCGTTTGACGGTACGCATGTGGGCCTCCTTGAATCAGCGGCATCGCACGCCGCGTGACCGTTCATCCTTGCTGACCTTCCGACCGGCGGGAATGGTCCCTTCAGCCACATTGGACTGTTCAACGTAAGAGCTGCTCTACCGCACCAGGGCCGTCTCGCCAAGAACAGGGCCCAACGTAGCCGATCCAGAGCCTCGCCCCGGTCGGAACGGCCGGGTTAGGGACCAGCATCCTGCGAAAAAGTGGCGAGTTCGGATGCCGCGGTGTCGAGGTTCTTGTCCACGCCTTGGTCGATCATCTTCTGGTACGCGGGGTCGCCGGAGGCCGCGGTGCGTCGGATGCCTTCGGCCGAGGCCCTGACGCGTTGCCGGACTATCTCCAGGAACGGCGGGATCGGGCCGGTCCAGCCGTATGTGTCCAGGAACAGCCGTAGCCGTCGCGGCCGATCCGCGAATGCGGTGAAGCCCTCGGCGGCCACGACGTGCCGGGCGTGCAGCGGCACCCAGGCGAACGCGGTGAAGGCCAGATCCCATTCGCGGGTCACCGGCGCGGCGAAGTCCCAGTCGAAGAACCCGACCAGGCGCCCGTCGGCCCAGGCCGCGTTGTACGGGGCGGCGTCGTTGTGGCCGACGATCAAACCCGGACGCCACCGGCCTGCCTCACGCCATGTCGCGTCCGATGGCGGCACGAACTCGGCGATGGCGGTGTGGAAGTCCCGCAGCCAGGCGGCGACCTGCCGCAGCGCGTCGTCGCTGTGCACCCAGCTTGGCCATGGCCGGCGCGTCCCGACCACCTCTCCCGGCAGGTACGACAACACCTCCCGGCCCTGCTCGTCGAAGCCCAACGCCCGCGGCGCCCCGCGGAACCCGACGGCCTCCAGATGCCGCAGCAGCGCGTGCACGGACGCCGTCCACCGCCCCGGAACCCGACGAACGGTGCCACCAACCAGAACCGCACCGCCGGTATTGCCCCCAGGCAGAGGCTGCTCTCGCACCACCGCCACATCCTCCCAGCGACCCGTACTGCACGAAACGCGGCTGGATATTCACGCACCTGCCGCATGGCGAGTCGGGTCGCGCAGGGCGCGACCGTCCAGTTTCGTCCGAGCGGATCGTCGATGGTTCCGCTGATACGTAGTCGCCAGTTGGTAACGGTGGCGCCGGTAGATGCCGCGAAGGTTCAGGTTGGCGACATCGTGTTGGCCAAGGTCGCCGGCACGGTTTATCTGCATTTGGTGTCGGCCATCGACGCGACCGCCGGTCGGGTCCAGATCAGCAACAATCGCGGGCGGGTTAACGGCTGGACCAGCTACGCCCGGGTCTATGGCCTCTGCACGGCGGTCGACGGCTCTGGCCGGCCTCGCACTGCCGTGTCTGTCGCGGGACGGGCGGCCGCTTCCGCCTCAAAGCCTCGCCCCGAGCCCGGCGAAGAGGGCTTGGAGCATGTGATCGACGTAATCGTGGGTCACAGGCTCCTGGTTGATCAGGAATCTGAAGTACAGGGGGCCGGACAGGATCGCCATGGCCAGTTCGAGATCGAGGTCGGGCGAGATCTGGCCCTGCTTTTTGGCGGCCTCGAGGCGGGTAATGGTCTTGTCCGTTTGCGGGCGGATGAAGCGTTCGTTGAGGCAGGCGGCGACCGCGGGATCATGCTGCGCCTCGCCCACCAGGGCTCGGTAGAGCGGGCCCCACGGTGGGGTGCCCAGCAGGTCGACCGTCGCGTGGATGACCAGATCGTCGTGGTCTCCCTGATCGCCATGATCAACGCGAACAACCGGCTCAACGTGATCGCACGCAACCCGGGCGGCTCCTATGAGCCCGGCATGTTCACCACCATGGCGAACTGAGCGGCGAAGAATCGTCGTAGTGGGCGGTTGCCTTGGCGTACATCTCGTCGGGGACGGTCAGCCTTCGCAGGCCGGCGCGGGCGCGTCCGTCGCGAACGGCGCGCCGGCAGGGAGGACGTAGACCACCTCCAGCACGAGCGGAGTCCGGTCCTCGTTGCGTCCGATGTGGACGTTGCCGGGCCCCGCCTGCTCGACCACGACCTCGCCAGGGCCGTAGACGTGGTCCACCCGGCAGTCCGCGCCGTAGTGGGTGAGCGTGCCGGCCACTACCACGGCGGAGACGGGCCCGTCGTGGTAGTGATAGCCGGTGTCGCCGCCGGGCGCGATGGTGATCCGGCGGACGGCGACGCGGGTGTCGCCGACGGTCTTCTCGAAGGTCAGCGTGGCGCTGACGCCGGTCGGTGGCGTCGCCCGGGCCGGCGTTCCGGCACCGAGCGACGCCGTCGCAGCGACCAGCGCCACCCAGGTGGAAGGCTTCACGGATGCTCAACGGGCGACGCCCACCCCGGGATGCGCGTCACCTGCGTGCGGTCAGCACCAGGTTGAACCCGGTGTCCGCGGCCAGCACCGCGTCGCGGAAGCCGGCCTCCTCCAGCAGCCGGAGGCGCTTCGCCGGGCCGCCCTGGGTGCCCAGCGCGTAGCCGCCGGGCTGGGCCAGGGAGCACGGTGTGCACATCGAGGTCGAGACGGCGTAGTTGATGCGCACCGAGGGGTGGCCGATGCCGTCTTCCAGGCGGTCCACCGACCACGGCTCGACCGCGACCAGGATGCCACCCTCGGCCAGCGACGCGTACGCGTGCCGCAGCGCCGCGGGCGGGTCGCCGAGGTCGTGCAGGGCGTCGAAGTACACCACCACGTCGTACGGTCCGGGGCCGAATGACGTCGCGTCCGCGACCCGGAACGACACGTTCGACGGGCTGCCCGCGTCCACCGCCGCGCCCGCACGACGGCCACCGAGGCGTCGTGGAGGTCGTAGCCGACGAACGTGGAGCCCGGCCAGCGCTCGGCCATCAGCAGCGTCGCCACACCGCGCCCGCAGCCGATGTCGGCCACCCGGGCACCTGCGGCCAGGCGCTCCACCAGGCCCGGCACGGAGGGAAACCAGGTGGTGGCGAGCTGGTGCGTATACGCGGTGCGGAAGAAGCGCTCGATGCCGTGGAACATGTGCGCCGGCATCGCCGCGTACGCCAGGCCGCCGTCGCCGCGGAAGGCTTCCGCCAGCGCGCCGAGGCTCACGTACTGGCCGGCGATCACCTCGGCCGCGCCCACGATGTACGCCGGGAAGTCCACGATGGACAGCACGGCGGCGTGCTCGGTGGGCAGCTCGAACGTGCTGGCCGCCTGGGCGTAGGTCACGTAGCCGGAGGCGGCCTGCGCGGCCAGCCACTCGGCGACCAGGCGCGGGTGGAGGCCGGTGGCGGCGGCGAGCTTCGCCGGGGTGAGCGGGCCGGCGCCGGTCATCGCCCGGTACAGGCCGAGACGGTCGCCGACCACGGTCATCGCGGTGGTGGCGGCGCCGGCGAAGTCGCCGTGCACGCGCTCGGCGAACGCCTTCACGAGGGTTTCATCAAGGTTCATGCGTTCCACGGTGCGGGCCGCCGCTTGCTGGCGGCTGTCAGCGCGAGCGAGGCGGCCCGGACCGCCCCGGCCCGTCCACCCTCCGGGGCGGGGACACCAGCAGCGGCGCGAGAACCCGCGGGTCCACAGTGGCGCGTCGCCGTCCTCGAGCATGGCGGCCGCGTCCGCCTCGGCGCCGGGCCGGTCCCCGGCGAACATCCGGTTGGTCAGCCGGGACGCGGCCGGCCGCTTCGGCGTGCTCGTGGCCGTACCCCTCTCCGGGTCGAGCAGCCGGTACGACCATTCGACCATCGCGGTCACAGCGGTGGCGCGGTCGCCGTCGCGGGCCGGTTCGAGCACGTCGAGGCCGGTGGCGAGCCGCTCCCGCAGGTGAGTCAGCCCGAAGACGCCGGTCCACGATCGCCGCGCGGCTGCCGTCCGGCGCGGTGCGGAGCCCGAGCACCGCGGCCACCGCGGCGGGCACCTCGTCCGGCACCGAGGTCTCCGCCAGCTCCACGAGGTGAGCGGTCAATCGGTCCGCGCGGCGGTGCACGACCTCCCGTACCAGACGGGTCTTGCCGACGCCGCCTGGACCGACGACCGTGACGAGCCGGTGGTGGGTGAGCGCCGCGGACAGCTGGGCCAGCTCAGCCTCCCGCCCGACGAACCGGTCACCGGGCGGCGGCGGCCGGGTCGCGCGGACCTGGACCGGTGCCGCAGGCGGCGCGGTGAGCAGGTGGCGCTGGAGCTCCTCGAGCGCGGGGCTGGGGTCGAGGCCGGCCTCGCCGGCGAGGCGGCGGCGAAACGCCGCGGCTACCGCCAGGGCCTCGGCGGTGCGGCGGGGGGCGTGCCGCGCCCCCCTCCAGAGCAGGTCCCCCGGCTCGCGCAGGGGGCCGGCGGCGCCCGCCTCCTCCAGGTCGGGCAGGGCGCGGGCCGCGTCGCCGGCACGTAGCTGCTGCCCGAGCCACTCGTCGCGCAGCTGCCGCCGCCACTCGGCGAGGCGGGCCAGCTCGGGCGCGAACGGCAGCGTGTCGCTGATGTCGGCCAGCGCCTCGCCGCGCCACACGGACAGCGCCTCGCCGAGCAGCGCCGCCGCGCGGGCCGGGTCGCCCGCGGTGCCCGCCTCGCCGGCCAGCCGCCGCACCCGGGCGATGTCGACATCGACGCCAGCCGGTAGCCGCCGGCCTCGCGGGCGATGGCCTCGGCGCCGACCGCGCGGCGCAGGCGGGAGACGTAGGTGTGCAGGTTGCCGGTCGCGTTGGCAGGTGGCTCGCCGGCCCAAAGCGCCGCGAGCAGGTCGCCGACCGGCACGACGCGGCCGTTGGAAAGGGCGAGCCGGGCGAGCACCACGCGCTGCGGCAGGCTGGTCAGCGCCATCGGCGCGCCGCCGACCTGTACCTCGACGGGGCCGAGCAGCCCGACCTCGACGCGCCCACCCATGCGGCTCATTGTTATCGACGAGTAGCGGGAATCGTCATGCCCCGGTTCCAAGGAGATGGCGCTCGGACGGCTGGGCGGGGTTCATACGGTGAGGCTCTGAAGCACCACGGACTTGTCAATGACGCCGGGGGTGGGCGGCGAAGAACTCCCAGATCAGGTCGGTCGCCACCACGCCCGCATCGGAGTCGGCGAGCTGTCCCTGCGTGGCACCCGGCCAGTTGTGCCCCATGTCGGGCAGGCGGTACACGACCACCTCGCTGCCGTCCTCGCACGGTGCGGTGGTACGCGTGATCTTCCCCGGGCCGGGGACGGCGGCCGGCTGGGACGGCGTGCAGCCAAGCCGGTCCTGCCATGCCTGGATGCCGCTGTCGAACCGGTCGGCGTACCGGTCCTGACCGCCGATGAAGGTCAACACCGACACCGGGCTCTTCGGGGCGTAGCTCGCGTCCGACGTTTTGGTGCCGATGAACCCGCCGCTGACCGGCGCGATGGCCGCGAACGTGTCAGGCAGTTCGACAGCGAGCTTGAAACTCATGTCGCCGCCGTTGGAGATGCCGGCCAGGTAGATCCGGTCCGGGTCGGCCTTCCAGACGCTCTTCAGCTGGTCGACCAGGGCTTTGATGAATCCCACGTCATCCTGCTGGCCGCAGCACACCAGCGCGTTGAAGCCGCCGTTGACGCCATCAGGGTAGACGGTGAGGAAGCCCTTCTGGTCAGCGTGTGCGTCCAGCCCGATCATCTGCTGTAGTCCTCGGCCGTCGCCGGGATAGAAGTGCAGCCCGATCACCACCGGAATGGGCTCGCTGGCGTCGTACCCGGGCGGCGCGTGCACCCGGTAGCTGCGCTCCGTACCGCCCGAGGACAGCGTCAATTGATGATCACCGGCGGTGGGCGTGAAGGGCGACGCAGAGGACGACGTGGACGGTTCAGGAGGCGTGGCCGAGCATCCAGCCAACAGAGAAAGCACCAACAGAAGATGCACACCCCGTGTCATCCGGTGACCATGACACGTGCCGCGAGCGTCGCACAACGCCCGGCTGGGAGGTCGATACCCAGCCGAGACCTGACAGTCGCGGCCGCTCGGATACCAGTTTGCCTATTTGATGCAGAACGGCGACTCGGGTGTGACAGCTGGGTCATCCTTGCGACCGCCGCCCAGGAAGAACTCCACGGCGGGGCAATTGCGAGGTACCGGTGGACGGCGACGCGGCGCGGAGGTGTTCGGGTCGCGGCCGCTCACCGTCCACATGGTACCGAGGCTCGATCCCGAGATCTCCCTGGCAGATCTCCATGCCGACCTGGGCCGGAATCGGGTACCCCTAACGCTGGAGGCGCCGCACATACACCGCGTCGACCAGTAAGTCCTCTTCGGGCATGTGGAGCACCTCCCTGTTGATCCACGCCACCGTCCGCCCGTCAGCCGAGATGGTCGGGGAGAAGGCCGGCGACGGGTGGCGATATCCTCTCGGTCATGCCGGTGACCCGGTCGTACAGGAATACCTTGCCGTTGCCGTCGAACTGTCCGTTCGTGTCGCCGGGCACCACAGTGGAGTCCTCCGAGGCGAAGGCGACGAACCGTCCGTCCACGCTGAGCGCGGGCACTCCGTGGTTGTACCCCCCGCATGCTGTCGAAGGTCGTGACCGCGATGCGAGTCGTCCACCCCGATACCGGTGACGCGCCGGCAGTACCGCCCGCGGCCACCGTCAAATGCATTCCAGCGAAGTCATCATGACGAGGGACGGCAGCCGTCCGTGGGGTTCGTTCGAGCGGCTCCTCTAGGCACAATGTGCCGGTGGCGGGTGAGGATCCAGTCGATCGTGTGCTGTCGGCGGAGTTCGGTGCGGTGTCCAGTACTCCGGTCGAGTTGCTGGCGATAGCGGTTGCTCTCGACGAGGACCAGTGGCGCGGGCTGGCGCTGGCCCACCCCAAGCTGCTGCGTCCGGCCGTACTGGACGAGCTCGAACGCCCGGGCCTCAACCGCGGGCAGCGCCCCATCGTCGAGCTGTGGCGCGCCCAGTCCCGGGCGTTCGACGCGGTGCCCGGCCGGTGGGAGATCGCGATCGGACCGGTCGAGCGACTGTGGACCCTCCTCGATCAGCGCGTCGTCAACGGTTCCGAGGCCGAACGGCTGGCCGCGCAGCCGGCCTTCGCCGAGCACCTGTGGCCGCCGTACGCGGAGGCGCTGCGGATGGCCTGCTTCGGTGCGGCGCGGTCCGGCGGCGTGGAGGGGGCGTTCGATGGCGCCCGGGCGCTGCTCGCGGCCTGCCGGGCGACGCCTGACGAGGGGCGGTCCTCCTGCATCGCGACCGCGACGAGGGCGCTGGTGGAAGTCGCCATGGTGTGGCTCGCCGACGAGCCGAATATCGCCGTCTTCCGGACCGCCGTGGCCGCCGCGGCCGAGCGGGTCGCGGCGGCGCGTGCCGCCGGTGACGTCGAGGAGCTCGCGTCGGCCCTGTCGCTGCTGGGCCGGTTCCGGCTCGACGCCGCCACCGCCGGTCAGTCCGGGCCCGAGTTCTGGCACACCTACGCCGTCCGGATGTTGCGGCATCAGCAGGCGGCGCTCATGTACGGCGGTCCGACCGACCCACCGGACCCCGTGACGACGGTGGCGCAGTCCGTGGCGAACCTGCGGGAGGCGCTTGCCCTCGACGTCGAGGCGATCCGCCCGATGACCGCCAAGGCCCTCGTTCAGGCACTGTTCTGGCAGCACACCGTCGGACGACCGCCGCGGCGGGTGATCCGCGCCGTCGGTCGCAACGCCGGCCCCCGCCCGGGTGACGGGTCGGCAGGTCCGCGGCTGGGTGACGGGCGGCTGCCGCGCGTCACGGCCGGGCTGGTCGCCGCGGAGGCGCGTGCCGTCCTCGCGCGCCTCGACCCCGCAGCCGAAGCCGACCTGTACAGCTTCGTGCGCGCTGTTCTCGCCCACTGCGACCCGAAGGCCGGCGTACCCGGACCGCCGATCGAGTCCATAGTGGACTCGCTCGCTGGCTACGATCCGACGACCGCCCAGCGGATCGTCCTGCGGACGGTGGACCCCGAAGGCGATCCCGAACGCGCGATCGCCCTCATCGAGCAGCACCGCGACCTGCTCCGCACTGGTGACGCCGAGACCTACTACCACCTGCTGCTCAGGGAGGCTCACGCGGTCGGCGCGCAGGCTCTGGCGGGCACCAGCGGGCTGCGCGGGCCGGGACGCTGGCCGGAACCGCTGCGGCTGCGCGCCAAACGGCTCAAAATGCATGCCCGCCGCAACGGGTGGCCCGCGCGGCGTCTGGCCGCCGGCCTGATCCAGCTCGCTGGCAGCGCGCCGAGCCGCGATGCCGAGCACGATGGACTGCTGATGCTGGCGCAGGCCGCTGCATTGGCTCCCGACCTCACCAGCCGGCACCTGGAAGCCTTCGAAGCGCTCCGTGCGCAGCTCATCTGGGGCGAGGCGAACAACCTCGGCAACCGTGGCCGGCTCAGCGCCTCGAACACCTGGTACGCCGACTGCGTCCCGCGCTTCCTGGCGCTGGGCATGACCGACAAGGCGACCGAGTGTGTCGATCGGATGTCGCGCAGCGCCCACGGTGATCCGACGTTGCTGCAGGAACTGGTCATGCTGCTCCAGCCGCTCGCGGCGGACCTGCGGCGCCACGTCGGTCCGCGCGCGGTGGAGCAGCTGCGGGAGGTCTACCGTGACGTGGCCGCAGGGCTGTTCGACCGGCCGGTCCAGCCGTCGGTCATGCTGACCCTGCATCAGCTGGCGAAGGGCCACGAGTTCAGCCAGGCACTGGTCGAACCGGGCGCGCTGCCGCCCGAGCGGGGCGACATCTTCCTCGCCGCCATCGCCAGCGAGGAGGCCGCTCTCGGCATGCCGAGAGCAATCGCACACGACGGGCCGTTCGCCACGTCGGAGGAGATGCTGACCGCGTACCTCGACGAGCGCGAGTACGGCACCGGAGCCACGGACGAGGACCAACTCCGCAACCTGCGGCGCGAGTACGACCGGGGCATCACCGAGCTGCTGCACGACCGGCGCCGCGACGCCGTCGTGTTCACCGTCGAGCAGGTGCGGGAGCTGCTCGACGACCGCACCGTCCTGATCAGCCTGATGCAGACCACGGGACCCAACGGCGCCGAGGCGATCACCGCCCTGGCCATCACCCGGCAGGAGGTCGTCGGCAGCGCGGTCTGGTCTAGAGGCGAACTGCCGATCCGCAGCGTCGTGGTTGGGTCGCCAGGCGAGCAACAGCTCCACCTGAACCCGCTCGCGTTCGAGGTGACCCACCTACGCCGGACCCTCGCCGACAAACCCGACTTCCGGCTGCTGAGCCGGGACGCGGAGAAGATCGTCACGAGGCACCTGCCGCGCTATCTGGGCCACCTCGCCGCGCGCCTGCCCCAGTGGCGCGCGCAGGGCAAGGACCATCTCTGCGTCTGGGCCCACGGCGCGACGCACTACCTCCCGTTCCACCTCCTGCACGCCGACGGCGCACCGCTGGCCGAGCACTGGATCGTCACCAGCCTGCCGTCGCTTACCGCGCTGCTGGCACACACCCGGCCCCGGTCGGCCACGGGCGCGACGGTCCTGTCCGTCGCGGCCACCGACGGCGGTTCGGCGTACGGGCTGGCCGCCACCCCGTCCCTCGACGCACAAGCCGAAGCGGTCGCATCGGTGTTCGGCGCGTCCGCGTACACCGGCGCGCTCGCGACCCGCGAGCGGGTGCTGCGCGACATCGAAGACGTCCGGTACCTGCATATCGCCGCACACGGCACCGGAGACGCGGTCGCACCGGCCTTCCAGACGCTCTACCTGCATCCCGAGCCACCGGCCCGGGACGGGCGGGTCTTCGCCCACGACTTCGTCCGCACCGACCTCACCCGCGTCGACCTGGCGACCTTCAGCGCCTGCGACACCGCGCTCGGCCGGTTCGACCTCGGGGACAACCTGCGTGGCCTGCCCGCCTCGATGTTCGCCGCCGGCTGCGCGTCGATCGTCGCCACCCTCTGGCCCGTCGAGCCCGACCCCGCCGGTACCTTCTTCACCACGCTGTACCGGGAACTCGCCGAAGGCCGGCCGAAGCTCGACGCGTTCGGTACGGCGCAACGCGAGACCCGGCGCCACCACCCCCACTACAGCGACTGGGGCGCATTTGTCTTCGTCGGAGACTGGCAGCAGGCGGATTCCAGGGAGTAGACGTGACATCGCAGCTGACGATCCCGGCCACCCTGCTCGAAGACGTCGACTGGGACGAGCGCACCGTCCTCGGCACGTACCCGCTCGACGGTGACGCGCCCGCGCGGGCCTCGATCGGCCACTCGGAGGTGGTCATGCTCCGGCCGGACAGCCCCGGCGTCGAGCCGGACCTGGCGCGCCGCCTCGCACAGGAGGCCGCCACCGGCTACCTCCTGCTGAGACTGGTGTGCAGCTTCCGGCCCGGCGGCGCACCCATCACCAAGGCGACGCTAGCGGTGCGCCTGTCGAGCGCGGGCGGCGAGGCGGTGGTGTGGTCGATGTCCCCAAAGCGGCTCGCGACACCGGTCAAGCACTCCCGCACCGTCAGCCTCGGCCCCACCGTCAACCTGCTGGGCTCCTCGCTGGAAGCCGTGCAGGTCGCACGCACCCGCGAGTTCGAGGCCAGCGAGCCGTACCTGACCGCCGCTGGCGTCGGCGAGCCGACGGCCGAGTGGTACTTCACCCGCACCGCCGCCGTCGACCTCTCCGGGCAGCACGCCCTGACCCTCGTGGGCCGCGCACCCGTCGGGCAGCAGCTGCGCCTCGACATCGGCCTGCAGGCACAGGTCCGCCACCTCAAGACCTTCCGGGGCCGCCTACCGGCCAGCCAACGCCAACTCCTGCTCGACGTGTGACCCGGCTTCACATTTGGCTTGCCCCGATCAGCCCTCCACGACCGGCGACCAGATCCACCGCGGACTCCTACTGCCACGCCTGCGACGAGGCCCGATCCCTGAAAGTCGGCTGGAGTCGTTGACCCGTCGCTCATCGGCGGTCACTTCCCGGACCAGGGTCGCGAACCGGCCACCGCCACCTCGTGCCCACGCTGGGCCAGACGGTCACCGACCGCGACCGCCGGCTCGACGTCACCCCGGGTGCCGTGCGCTGAGATCGCTACTCGCATCCGTCAAGGCTTGCTCTCCGCCGGGCCGGCGTCCTTACCAGCGCACGCACGCCCGTTGACCATCAGTGCATGAGCTCGAATCCATCTCGAGGATGATGGCCGGAATATCGTCGATGTAGCGGGTATCGCTGACCGGCCCAACGCGCCATGCCCAAGCGGCGCTCGGCGGCCAGGGACGATCCGGGTCACCACGGGACGGTCGCCAGCCGAATGTGCCCGAAACCGCCGCGATCGCCGGCCGAGTACCAGGAGTAGACGAACGCCTCGGCGGTGCTCAACTCGGCGTGCCCGGCGAGCGCGTAGCAGCCGAAGGTGCCCTGACACGTGTCGGGTGCCCGCGCCGAGGGTCCGGCCGACCACGCGCCGTTCGGTGCGGCCGCCTCGAAGAGCTGGAAGCCGCCGGTCCCGTACTCCGTCTGGACGATCATCGCCAGGCGGTGGCCGCCCACGCCGGTGTAGTCGGCTACATGGACCGACCACGGGTCGGTGACGGGGGCGATCGAGATGGCCGATGCCTGGTCCGTGGTCCACTGGGCTGGCCCGCCACCGGGCCGCCCCCACCAGCGGTAGTTGGCAGGGTTTGCCCAGGCACTCTGGTTGGCGGCGACCCTGGCGACGAAGACCCGGTCGGTGGCCGTGTCGTGGCCGAACAGGTAGAGGAAGCCGTCGCCGCCGAACACCGGAGATCCGAGCCGCTGCGTCACCGGGACACCGGCGTGCAGTGGCGTGGCCACGAACGGCGTCGCGCTGGAGAGGAACCTGTTCGTCGCCGGGTCGTACTCGACCAGGGTGAGCCGCTCGGTGGGCCAGTCGCGGTCGACCGCGACGCACACTTGCGCGTACACGATGACCATCCGCGAGGTGCCCGGGATGCGCGCGAGGCCGCCCGGCCAGGAGGCCGGGTAGCTGCGGTTGGTACCGCACTCGACCGGCGGGTTGTCCGGGGTCAGCAGGCCCTCGGGCCGGGGCAGGAACGGGGCGGGCGAGGTGCGGCCGGGGGCGGGCGGCGCCGGCGGCGTGGGTAGTTCCTCCAGCGCGTTCGGTGGCTCACCCCGGGTGTACGGGCCCGCGGCCGCGGTCGTGCCGGCCAGGAACGCGGGCCCGTTGCGCTGTACGGTGTCACCGAACAGCCACAGGCTCCGGGTGTCCGAATAGGCTGCGCTCAGGCCCGCGTCCCGGGAGATCGGGTTGGCTGCCGTGTCGGCCGTCGACAGTGGACGGCCGAGCTCGGCGGTGCCGATGGTCCCGGGCCGGGCGGAACGGACCCGCTGGGGCGGGTTGTGGTCGCCGGCGTCGGGCTGGCTGCCCGGCGTCGACCCCGCGCCGCCGGGCAGGCCGACGCAGACACCGGGCGGGGCGACGTTGCTGTCGCCGTAGCCGCAGAGCTGCGAGTGGTACAGGGTGTCCGGGGTCAGCCCGGTTACCGCCTGCTGGACGTCGACGTAGCCGTTGGTGTTGACGTTGGCCACCACCGGATCGGTGCGTTGCACCGTGCTGTCCCCGTTCCGCCAGTACTGGAACCAGAAGGTGCACGGGTTGGTGGTGCTCTCGGCCAGGCAACGGGCCTGAGCGTGCAGGGTGGCACCGGTGGAGGTGATGTCGGTGGGCGCTGTGGAGCGGCCGTCGCAGCCGGCGGCGACCACGGTCACCGCCGCCAGCACCGCGGCGACCCCCGCTCTCGGACTGAGGGTCATCTACGCACTGTCGCAAGCGCCCCCGAGGCGCGTCAGCCCTACTTGATGGCTTCTTAACATTCCCCGGCAGTCAGGTTCCCGGGGCCGCCGAGTTCTGCGCCACGGCCACGCTCAGGTGGTGACGCCAGTGCGGCCGAACTGCATCACGGTCCCAGACTCGTTCGCGATGACCGCGATCCCGCCCTCAGCGAACCGCTCCTTCATGCCGGCCACCCCGCCGGCGACGTTGTCCGGCGCATCGTAGAACTCATCGAGCATCATGCGAGCCATGTCGTTGTCGTCGGCAGCGACACGGTCGACCAGGGCGATGTCCCACCACACCTCGCCGCCGATGGCGTTGACCGCGAAGTCGTAGAACGGGCAGCACGCCTTTTCCCGGGCGGCCAGGTCACGCACCCACGCCTCGACACCGTCGTCGGCGCGGAACCGCAACCGGACCCCCTGCTCGGCCCGCTCCCGCCCCACCAGCGACTGCGCGAACAGCCGGGCGTACTCGGCCATCCGCTCCTCGGCGGTGTCCCGCGCGTTGGTCAAGTCGCACACGATCGGAGTCGGTGCGACGGTCGGATCACTCGGCATCTCGTCACTCCTGTGATTTGGCTGGCGTTGCGCCAGGTCTGACCACGACCGTAAACTCTGGACTTAGGTCCAGAGTCAAGAGGTGACAGGCATGAAGATTGGCCAGGTGGCGTCCGAAGCCGACGTGACCATCGATACCGTCCGGTTCTATGAACGCCGCGGCCTCCTGCCCGAGCCGGGCCGCCGGCCCTCGGGCTTCAGGGAATACCCACCGTCGACTGTGGAGCGAATCCGGATGGCCCGCATGCTCCAGAACCTCGGCTTCACCCTCGACGAGATCATCGAGATGCTGCACGCCCACGACGCCGGCACCGCCACCTGCGACAGCGAACAGTGGCGACTCGAAGGCGCCCTCGACCGCATCGACACCAAGATCGCCGAACTGCGCCGCACCCGGCGGCTGATCACCACCACGATCCAGGAATGCCGGACCGGACAGTGCCGTTTCGCCACTCGACTCGGCGGCGACGTGCCTGTCGACCGCTCGAACGGCACGGCCGAATCGAGCATAGGGCGATAGGTCGGGGCGCTTCTCGCGGCCGCGTTGACGTGGTCAGAGCCGGCCCGGCGGCGCTGTGCTGTCGCGAACGACGAGCGTGGTGGCCAGCTCGGTCCGTGGCTGGCTCAGGGCCTCGCCGGCGGCGAGGGCGACGACCATCCGGGCGGCCGTCGCGCCCATCTCGGTGAACGGCTGTCGCACGGTGGTCATCGGTGGCCAGCACCAGTTCGTGGTGTCGATGTCGTCGAAGCCGACAACGCTCAGCTGCTGTGGGATGTGTATGCCGAGCTCGGCGGCGGCCGTGTACACGCCGAGGGCCTGCAGGTCGTTGCCGCACAGCACGGCGGTCGGCGGGTCGGGCAGGCGCAAGAGCTCGCGGCCGAACTCGCGGCCGACACCGAAGCCGAAGGGCCCGGTGCGCACCAGCTGAGGATTCAGCGGGATGCCGGCGGCGTCTAGCGCCGCGCGGCAGCCCTCCAGCCGGGCTCGCGCGCCGAGGTACTCGGCCGGTCCGCTGATCACGGCGATCCGGCGGTGGCCGAGGTCGAGCAGGTGCCGGGTGGCGGCGATCGCGCCGCTCCAGTTGGTCGCGCCGACCGAGGGGGTCGGGTGCACCGGCTCTCCCGTCGGGTCAAGGGTGACCAGCGGTATCGCGCTGGCGGCCAGTTGCGCGTGCTGCGACGGGGTGGTGTTCGGGTACACGGCGATCACGCCGATCGGGCGCCGCGCCAGGACCCATTCGGTCCAGGGCCGGCCCTGTGAGGTGCCCTCGTCGTTCACCTCGGTGAAGCCGACGGCAAGCTCGTGCTGGCGGGCCACCCGCTCGACCCCACGCATGATCTTGATTGCCTGGTTGCTCTCCAGCCCGTGGAACACCACCTCGAGGGTGGCCGTGGGAAGCACCGCGTCGGGCCGCCGGTAGTTGTGTTCGCGCAGGAGCGCCTCGACCCGCTGCCGGGTCTCCAACGCGACGCCGGCCCTGCCGTTGAGCACCTTGGACACGGTCGGCTTCGACACGCCGGCCAGGCGCGCGATCGTCGCGATGGTCAACTCTCCGCGCCGACGGCCTCGCCGCTGGCCTTCTACAATCCGTTCCGCCACGGCGGCAGTGTATGAGGCCGCCCTGATCAGATCGATGACGATCACGGCACATCGCACCTCGAGGGTTGCCAACCGAACCGTTTCCATCGATACTTCTAACTGTTTCGAGCCGGATGTGGTCGGACGGAGTGGCAGTCCACGACCGCCTCGCTGACGTCGCTACGACGCCTCAGCGCACCGGTACCACATGCTCACGCGGCGGGCCGGCCCTCGATCGACCGGTAACGGCGTCCTTCGGCGCTCGACGTCAAACGCTCCGTTCGGGTTCCTCGCGGGCGGCCGCCCAGCGACGCCCGCACTCACCCGCACCAGCCCCTAACCGAAGGAGGAACCACCATGCGGAAGATGAGCGGCCTGCTCGCAGCGGCATCGGCCGCCGCGATCGCAGTCGCCGGAACGCTGCTGGCCATCGGCCCCGCCAGCGCCGAGTCGAACGGCGGCGTGCGCGTCATGCCACTGGGCGACTCGATCACCGACGGCCTGAACGTGCCCGGCGGCTACCGGATAGAGCTGTGGCAGAAATTCGTCGCCGGCGGATACAAGATTGACTTCGTCGGCTCCCAGTTCAACGGCCCACCCAGCCTCGGCGACCACGACCACCAGGGTCACTCGGGGTGGACCATCGCACAGATCGACGCCAACGTGGTGAACTGGCTGCGCGCCACCACCCCGCGCACCGTGCTGCTGCACATCGGCACCAACGACATGTTCAGCCAATCGGCCGGCGCGCCCCAGCGACTGTCCACATTGATCGACAAGATCACCGACACGGCACCGGACGCCGAGGTCTTCGTCGCCTCGATCATCCGATTGAACGGAGCCGATTCGCAGGTACGCACATACAACGCGGCGATACCCGAGATCGTGCAAAGCAAGGTCAACGCCGGCAAGCGGGTGCACTTCGTCGACATGTACCCCGTCCTGACCGCCGCCGACCTGGCCGACGGCGTACATCCCAACGCGGGCGGCTACGCCAAGATGGCCACCGTCTGGTTCAACGCGCTGCGTGCGGTCCCACGCAGCATCACCGACGGCACCACGCCTACATCGCCGGCGGTCACCCCGCCCACAAGCACACCACCGACGTCGGCGCCCCCGACGGGGGCCTGCACCGCCTCGTACCGGACGGTGAACTCGTGGGGTGGCGGCTTCCAGGGTGAGGTGACGGTGCGCGCCGGCACCGCGGCCGTGAACGGCTGGACAGTGCGGATGACGCTCCCGAGTGGACAGAGCATCACCAACCTGTGGAACGGCGCCAACACCGGCACCAGCGGCGCGGTCAGCGTGCGGAACGCGCCGTACAACGGCAGCCTCGCCGCCAACGCCACGACCACCTTCGGCTACGTCGCCAACGGCAACGGCGCGGCCGCTCCCACCGGCGTAGCCTGCACCAGCCCCTGAACCGGCGTCGGCGGCAGCGCTGCGTTGGTCGGCTGACCGGGGTCCGCGGCAGGATCAACCGCCGCGGACCCACAGCCTTCAGTTGATCATTTTGGTGCGTGGATCGCGCCGGCCGTGCTCGTCGGTTTGCGGATCGGCGATCTCGACGTGGAACATCTGGAGAATCGACCACAGTCGCAGCCGACGGCGTCCACACTGGCAGCATGTTGCGGGTCAGATCGGCTGTGGCGCTCCTCGTCATTGCCCTGCTGACCGTTGGCATCGCCGAGCCTGCGCACGCCCTCGGCCAGCCGGAGAACGGCCGGATCGCTTTCGGCAGATTCGATCGCGCGTTAGGTGACTACAGCATCTGGACGGCCAATCCGGACGGTACCAGCTGAGATCGACAAGCTCTGCACGATGAACGCCAACGGACGGCATCTCAAAATCGCCGTCAACGCCACGCCGGACCCGTTGAACTTTCCGTCCTGGGGCTCCCACACGCCCGGCAGACAGCGTTAACTCGGCCGCCGAACAGCGGTCGCCCCAGTTACGGCAGGGCGGCGCCACTACCTCGCCCGCCTCAAGACGGCCGGCTGCGGCGACCGGCCCGGCCCAGCCCCCGGCATGCCGGGCTGACGCCAATCAGCACACCGTCCGCCGCGATGTGGTGACGTCAGCCAGCGCTAACGTGTTGCAAAACGCACGTTGACATGTGGTGAGGATGCGGGATGAGTAGTTCACTGTCCAAGAAGCTTGGCATTAAGAATGGCATGACCGTTGCGCTGATCAGCGCCCCGGATGATGTAAAGGAAACTCTGCTGGCGCTGCTTGAGGGGGCTCGGTTGCAGGGCACCACGCGGGCCGAGTCCAGCGACGCCGTGTTGTTTTTCGCCCAGGACTCGGCCGCCCTGGACGACTCGCTTGAAAGCGCCGTGCGGGCGACGAAGCCTGGCGGCCTGCTGTGGATCGCGTACCCGAAGGGCGGCAAGAAAGCCGGTACGGATCTGAACCGGGACATCTTGCGTCAGTATCTGGAGGCACAGAACTTCGCGGGCGTCACCCTGATCTCCGTGGACGACCGTTGGTCCGCCATGCGCTTCCGACCCACCGTCGAAGTAGGACGGTAGAGGGCCGCTGGCGCGCCGCGGGTCGCCGGCGCGGCGTCGACACGATCGATGAACTGCGCTGGTCGGCTAATGCGCCTGCCCCGCGGGCTGACAGCGGTATGTCCGGGGCGCCGTCAGCTGGCTGACCGTCCCGGCGTGCGGCCTGCACTCGTGCGCCGAAGGCCCGGAATGAGCACGGCCGCGACCGCGACGTGCGTGAGGGCCAGCACAACCTTGCTACCGCCGGACGTCTCCACGCCGGCGAACGGCAGGAACGACGCCGCTAGGACCACGAATGCCGCGATCGTCCAGATGACCATGGCGCGAGCGGTGATCCGCTCCAGGATGGCAAGTGCCGCCCAGCCGAGCAGGCTGGAAGCCAGAGCCATGAAGATGATCTCGGCCAGGCCGAGGTCCATGGCGGGCTGTCCGGGTGAGGTCACCACGAGGTCATGGCCAAGTAGCGGCTCACCGATCACCCAGACCAGGGTGGTTGCGAGCACCGCACCCGCGACCACGAGTATCCGCCTGCCCGCCCTGCCGAACCGTCCCTTGCGCCCGGTCTGCTCCACACTCGTAACTACCGCCACGGCTCCTCCTTGAGGAAGTCAATTGTTGAGGACGTCAACCTTTCGGAGCGTAGCAGATACTTGGAAACCTCAACTATCGAGGACACGTATCATCGAGTCATGACTGCGGACGGCGCCCACTCACCTGCCGCCCCGGACCAGGTGATCACCGAACTGGCCGATCTGGTGTTCCAGGTGGCGGGCCGGCTCCGGCAGGGGTTCAATGCGATCGCGGCGGAGCTGGACCTGCCGCCCGCCCAGGCCCTCGCCCTGGTCAACCTGCGCGGCCCCGCGCCGATGCGCGACCTCGCCGACCTACTCGGCTGCGACGCTTCCAACGTGACCGGGATCGTCGACGGGCTGGAGCGCCGTGGCCTGGTCACTCGCCGTACCGACCCGACCGACAGGCGGGTCAAGCACCTCGTCTTGACCGATGAGGGGCAGCGCCGTCGCGATCTGCTGGGCACCAAGGCGCACATCCGGGCCGCCGCGCTCTTCGCCGTGCCGGACGCGGATCGCCGTCACCTGCGGGACCTGCTCGCGGCGGTCGCCAACGAGGAGCAACGACGGCCGTGACCATCGAGCCAGGCTGCCCGCATTCGTAGCTTCGCTAGGTGCGTAGGAAGGTCAGCAGTTCGGTGTTGAAGACGTCGGCATGGGTGACGTTGAGGCCGTGCGGCGCGTCGGGTACGACCACCAGCTTGCTCTCCTTGATGGCCTCGGCGGTACGCCGGCCGCTGACCTCGAACGGCACGATCGCGTCCGAGTCGCCGTGGATCACCAGCGTCGGGATCGTGAACGCCTGCAGGTCCTGCCGAAAGTCGGTCTTGCTGAACGCGGTCGTGCAGTCCAGCGTGCCCTTGGGCGAGGCGCCGGCGGCGATGGCGACGTTGGCCAGCCGCAGCGGCTCGCTGACCAGGTCGGTGCGGCCACGCACAGCGAAGAAGTTCGTGACGAACTGGTCCACGAAGGCGAACCGGTCCGCTCGGATGCCGTCGTGGAAGGCGGTGAGTGTGGCGTCGTCGATACCGCCGTCGGGGTTGTCGCCGGTCTTGTACAGGTACGGCGGGACCGCCCCCGCGAACACTGCCCTGGTGACCCGGTCGGTGCCGTAGCGGCCGACGTAGCGGGCCACTTCACCGCCGCCCATCGAGAAGCCGACCAGCGCGACGTCGGTCAGATCCAGGTGTTCCAGCAGTGTGCGCAGGTCGGCGGCGAAGGTGTCATAGTCGTACCCCTCCCACGGCCGGGAGGAGGCGCCGAACCCGCGCCGGTCGTACGCGATGACGCGGTACCCGTCGTCGACCAGCGTGGGCACCTGCTTCTCCCAGGAGCGCCCGCTCAGCGGCCACCCATGTATCAACACCACCGGCCGCCCGGCGCCGAAGTCCTCGTAGTACAGCTCAATCGGGGCGCCGTTCTCCTCGCCCACCGCTACGCGTGCCATGTCCTCCTCCTCAAGGAGAGCGCGACTAGCCAGAAACGACGCTACCGCCGACGCGACGAGTTGGATGAACGAACGGCTATCACCGGCCAGGCGCCTCCCGACTGGCGGGCCCACAGCGCGATCGCCAGGTCGAAGCGCTCTTCGGGATCGCGGATCTGGTCGCGGAACAACGGTGTGAGCTGGCGGAGGCGCTGGCGCACGGTCTGCGGGTGTAGGTGGAGGTGATTGGCCACCTCGTTGGCGTTCATGTTGAGCTTCAGCCAAGCCAGCAGGGTGTCGGCGAGGCGTTCGCGCTTGTCCTGCGGCAAGCGGGCGAGCGGCGCCAGCCGCCGCTCGACGAGCGCGGCGGTCAGCGCCTGGTCCTGGAGGATCGCGAGTTCGGTCAGGTGGTCGGCGCACCAGATGATGTCCCGGCTCGGGATGTGCCCCTTCGCGGCCAGGTCGAGCGCGAGGCGGGCCCAGCGCAGCGACCTGCTGGCGTCCACAGGGGACACCGCGAGCCCGACCGCCGCCCGGTGGCCGGCCAGGCCGTTGACGAGTGTCCGTGCCTGGGCGGGGCTGTCCGGATCCGGCACGATGAGGTAGGGCCGGGTGTGGTCGAGTCCGGTCAGTATCTGCGGCGGCAGGACTGGTGGCGGGATGATCGGCCCGGGCGTGGCGATCGCCACGGCGCCCAGCCGGCGTGGCAGCGCCCAGCGAGCCGCGGCGGCCGCTGTCGCGAGCGCGCGCTTCGACGGCGGCGGCTCCGCGACGAGCACGTCAAGCAGGCGACGCCGGCGCCGGTCGAGTTCACCGGCCTCGGCTGCCCGCGCGGCCGCGTATCCTTCGGCCGACGCCGCCGAGATGTCGTCGATGTTGTCAAAGATCATCTCGCCGAGCCACGCAAGGGCCTGCGCTGGGAGCGCGTGGCGCTCGGCGAAGAGGTGCAAGCGGCGGTTGGCCACGCGCGCGCAGATACGCACTGCCGCGTGCAAGCTGTCCAGGCTGCGACCGGCGCGCATCTCGGCCGCGCCGGCCTCGCGGTAGACGGCACGCCAGTCGACGGCCCGACCGCCAGACGTACCGGGAGCCGTGGAGTCGTTCGACGGGACGTGCTGGTCGAGGAGGTCGACGTAGCGGCTCAGGGCGAGCTCGACGCCGCGCCGCAACGCGCGAGCCGGGGGTTCGCCGTCCCGGTCCGCGTACTCGGGAACGTGCGCCTCGATCTCGCACACCATCTCGCCAGCCGACGCCAGAATATCGGCGCGTAGCAGCGCCGCGGTCTGCGCCGTGATCCTCATCAACCTCACCCCATTCGCTTTGCCGCAGGCGCACGCGAGTGACATTTCTTGGCCACCAATACTGGCATTTCACTGAGTACCGCCCGGATTGGGCCGTTCGTTAGCTTCGTGCCGTCCCATCCACCAGGCAGGAGCAGAGGTGATCTGTCATGCGTATCCGTCTCTTGCTCGCCGGCGCACTGCTCGTCGCCAGCGGCGCGGCGGTGGTCAACGCTCCGGCGGCGTACGCCGCAGCGTGTTCGGACGTTGAGGTCGTGGTAGCGCGCGGTACGGGCGAGCCGGGCCGGCTCGGGATCATCGTGGGTGATCCGGTGTTCGACGCGATCGAGGACCGACTGACCGGCACGACAGTGACCAGCCACCCCGTTGACTACCCGGCGAGCGTGAGCCCCACCTCGCCGGCCCAGGGCAACCGCGCCTTGGTCCAGCGTGTGTCGAGCCAGGCGCAGGCCTGTCCTGACCAACGGTTCATCCTGGTCGGCTACTCCCAGGGCGCGGATGTGGTCGGCAACTCTCTTGGCGTCAGCTCCGCCGGCGCCGCTGTGGGCGCCCCGGTGGTGGCCACCATCCCCGATGCGGTCCAGCCCCGGATCGTGGCGGTGCTGGTGTTCGGGTACCCGCTGCGGAAGCTGGGCCGCGGCATCGAGGGCGAGTTCGCCGAGCGGACCCTGGACATCTGCGCGAACAACGACGTCGTCTGCGACCCCACCGGCACGAGCGTCCTGGCACACCTGAGCTACCGCGACGACGCCGATGACGCGGCGGAGTTCGCTGCCGACCGCGTCTAGCCATTCGCGGTCTCGGTACGCCTCATCGAGCCTCCTCCCAAGCCGGCGTTACGACCTGGGAGGAGGCTCGTGTCCTTGGCGACGGCCTACGATTGGTTGGATCACCGCGGCAAGCACGCTCCCGGCTGTGTAATCTTTGATTCGGGACCTGTGGCCAGGTCGGTGAAATCCGGTCGTCAACGGTTGGCTGGCTGAACGAGGATGCCGTCGTGAACGTCCCCGATCCCACCGAACTGGTCCGACGCGGGTACGACAGCCTCTCCCTGCGCTACCGCGGTGACCACGACAATCCGGCCGGGCACGCATCCTGGCTCGCAGAGCTGCGACTACGGCTCCCGGCCAACGCCGATGTCCTGGATCTCGGCTGCGGCTGCGGCGTCCCGGTCGCCAGGGCACTCGCCGACAACGGCCACCAGGTAGTCGGCGTCGACCTCAGCGAGGTCCAGATAAACCGCGCCCGTCGACTCGTTCCCAAAGCGACGTTCCTGCACGCCGACGCTACCGGGGTTGCGTTCCCCGACCGGACGTTCGACGCGGTCATCTGCCTCTACGCGCTCATCCACATGCCACTTGACGCGCAGCCGCACGTGCTGCGCCGCGTCGCCGCCTGGCTACGGCCCGGCGGCCTCCTTCTGGCGACCACCGGAGCCCAGGCGTGGACCGGAACCGAGGACCGCTGGCTCGGCGGCACCGCCGCCATGTGGTGGAGTCACGCCGACGCGGCCACCTACCGTAAGTGGATCATCCAGGCCGGCCTGGACATCGACGCCGAGCACTTCGTGCCCGAAGGGAGCAGCGGCCACCAGCTCTTCTGGGCCCACCGACCTCAATGAACAGCCGGGTTCGCGGCCCTGACCGTCTGCGGCGAATCACCCGCTGCGGGCGAGGCGCCCAGCATCCTCCGCCGCCTGTACTGAAGCCATCGACTGGAGAAAGGTGTCGGATATGGCTACGAGCAGGAGTTGGGCCGGCTGGGTCGCCTTCGCCGCAGTTATGATGATCTTTGTTGGCGCGATGAATATCTTCGAAGGAATCGTGGCACTGGTCCAAGACGATCGCGTGGCCGTCGCGGCAGACAACTTCGTCGTGGTGGACCTGACCTCGTGGGCCTGGACGTTGCTGATCTCCGGAGCGCTGCTGATCCTCACCAGCGTCGGCTTGCTCCTCGGGCAGAGCTGGGCCCGGTTTCTCGCGATCATCATCGTTATGCTGCACGCCATCATGCAGGTCGCGTCGATCGGTGCGTACCCGATCTGGGCGCTGATGATGATCGCGCTGGACACGATAGTCCTGTTCGCGCTCACCGCACGCTGGGCGGGAACACGGGAAGAACTCGCCTACGACAGCGACGCTTTCGGCACAAACCAGTATGAGTCACGCTCCAGGCAGGAGACCTACCAGCCACCCCGTATTGCGTGACCTGCCGAGTTCGCGGCCGGGCGCTATCCAGCGAGAATCCGCGTCTTCTGCTCCTCGAACTCCGCTTCGGTGAGGACTCCTTGTGTCTTGAGCTCTCCCAGCTGCTTGAGCAGAGCGATCTTCTCGTCCATCGAGCCGCCCTGCGTTGTCGCGGAGGCCGGCGGGGGAGGCTGTTGGGGCTGCGGCTGCTGCTGGGGCTGCTGCTGTTGGTACTCGTGCTGATCCTGCTGCGCCCAGCGGCCGGCCTGACGCCGCGCCACGCGGTTGGAAACCGCGGTCGCCGTGCCCGCGACTACCGCGGTGCGGGCCGCCGCGCGAATGAGACCTGGCATGGTGGTCGCCTTCCTCCTCGAAGCCTGTCAGGTGGTCGTCTCGTCAGCCGAGTCCAACGCGGCCACGAGTTCGGTGATCGGGATGCGGCCGCTTGATACGAGCTGCGCTCCCGAACGGCGCAGCGCGGTGGCGAATGGACCTGCCCAGTGGTTCTCGTAGACCAGAACCGCGGCTGCGCTGCCCGGCTCGATGGCGTTGCCGGCCTCGTCGATGTCGTCCTGATCGAGTAGCCCCGAGGAGGCGCCGTCGAAGACAGCGAGGCCCAGCCGGCCGTCGCCGTCAACGTCGGCAAGGGCCAGGCGGGCCAGCGTGCCGTCCTTATCCTTCCGGACGAAGACCAGGTCCAGGATGCGAATGGTGTCCCGCTCGACGAGCTCCACCAGCAACGGCATCGCGCCACTGGGTACCCGGCCATCGGGGAACTCGATGACGACATAGTCGATCGGGCCGAGTTCGAGCTCGTCGGCGCTCATGCGGGCGGTAGGGGTGAGCGTGTCGCCGCTTGTCATGGGCTGCCTCCGGTCGTTGTGTCCGTGTTCCATCACGCCACGTCGGCGTGGCCTGGGCACTACCCGGAGGGGGTGAAATCGGCGGGTGGTCGACGGAAATCACCCGCTGTGGGTGAGGACCAGTTGGACGGGCCCAACCGACATTGGGAGTGGCACAGACGGATGCGGGTTGGAGGAATCGATGGCTGGTCGCGACTATCTGGCGTATGACTACCCGGTGCTAGGCGCGTTCTGGACGGTGATGTGGGTCTTCTTGTGGGTGGCGTGGATCTTCCTGATATTCCGGGTCGTCGTCGATCTCTTCCGGGATGACCGCCTCAGCGGCTGGGTCAAGGCCGCCTGGCTGCTCTGTGTACTGGTGCTTCCCTACCTGGGCGTCCTCATCTACCTGATCGCGCGGGGCCGAGGCATGGGCGAGCGTGAGGTACGGCAGGCCGAGTCACAGAAAGCCGCGTTCGACAAGTACATCCGGGAAACCGCCGGCACGACTGGCCACAGTGAACTCGCGGAGCTTGAGCGGCTCTCGGAGATTCGGGCGCGGGGCGATATCACGGACGAGGAGTTCCAGCGCGCGAAGCAGAAGATCCTGCGCTGACGAGTCGGCGGTCTAGGTGGATTGCGATGAAGGAAGCAGCGACCGCACCGGACGCGATCCTGTCCGTGCACGCGGACATGGTGTGGGTGCCGCCGGGCCGGTTCCTGATGGGATCCAACAGTCATTATCCGGAGGAGGCGCCGGCGCACCGGGTCAGCGTGGACGGGTTCTGGATCGACCGGTGTGCGGTGACCAACGCCCAGTTCGCGGCGTTCGTAGCGGACACCGGGCACGTCACGGTGGCCGAGCGGGTGCCGACGGCCGCCGACTACCCCGGGGCCGATCCGGCCAAGCTCCGCGCCGCCTCGGTGGTCTTCGTCGCACCCCGGCATCGCGTCGACCTGACCGACCACCTCAACTGGTGGGCCTTTGTTCCCGGGGCGGATTGGCGGCATCCCCGCGGTCCAGGCTCCGACCTCGACGGCCTCGACGATCATCCGGCGGTGCACGTGGCGTGGGCCGACGTCGAGGCGTACGCGGCTTGGGCCGGCAAGGTGCTGCCCACCGAGGCGGAGTGGGAGTACGCCGCCCGCGGCGGTTCCCGCGTGACCGAGTACGCGTGGGGTGATGAGCTGGCTCCGGGCGGGCGGCACATGGCCAACGTGTGGCAGGGCGAGTTCCCGGTGCGCAACCTCGCCTCCGACGGCTTCGCGTGGACCGCGCCGGTCGGCTCGTTCCCACCTAACGGATACGGGCTATTCGACATGATCGGCAACGTCTGGGAGTGGACCAGCGACTGGTACGTCCCGCACGGCCGGGTGGAGTACGCCTGCTGTGGGGCTGTCAACCCCGGCGGTGGCGACGAGGCCGCTAGCGTCGAGCCGGGCTCCGGCATCCCGCGACGGGTGATGAAGGGCGGCTCCTTCCTGTGCGCGCCGAACTACTGCCGTCGTTACCGCCCGGCGGCCCGGATGCCGCAGCCGGTGGACACCTCGACGTGCCATCTCGGGTTTCGCTGCATCATCCGTAGTTCGACTCGGCAATAACACACACGATTCTCATGAGGGGGACGTCCGTGGCCACGAAGAAGAAGGCGACCGCAGCGACCAAGGCGGCCTCGGCAAAGCCGGCCGCCTCGCGAGGCAAGCCCAATATCCTGGTGATCTGGGGTGACGACATCGGTGTGGCAAACCTGTCGTGCTACAGCGACGGGTTGATGGGCTACCGCACCCCGAACATCGACAGGCTTGCGGCGGAGGGGATGCGGTTCACGGACTACTACGGCGAGCAGAGCTGCACCGCGGGGCGGTCGGCGTTCATCACCGGGCAGAGCGTGTTTCGCACCGGGCTGTCGAAGGTGGGCATGCCGCACGCGCCGGTCGGCCTCTCCGCGGAAGACCCGACCATCGCCGAGCTGCTCAAGCCGCTCGGCTACGCCACCGGCCAGTTCGGCAAGAACCACCTCGGCGACCGCGACGAGTTCCTGCCGACCGTGCACGGGTTCGACGAGTTCCTCGGCAACCTGTACCACCTCAACGCCGAAGAGGAACCCGAACTGGCGGACTACCCGCCGCCGGAGGACTTCCCGGACTTCCGCAGGAACCAGGGACCCCGCGGGGTGCTGCACAGTTGGGCGCGGCCCGGCGGCAAGCAAGAGATCGAGGACACCGGGCCGTTGACCAGGAAGCGGATGGAGACCGTCGACGACGAGTTCACCGACGCCGCCATCGATTTCATCAGACGCCAGCACGCCGCCGGCACCCCGTTCTTCGTGTGGTTCAACGCCACCCACATGCACTTCCGCACCCACGCCAAGCCGCAGAGCATCGGGCAGGCCGGCCGCTGGCAGTCGGAGTACCACGACACGATGATCGACCATGACCGAACCGTCGGCAGGTTGCTGGACGAGCTGGACGGGCTGGGACTGGCCGATGACACGATCGTCATCTACGGCACCGACAACGGGCCGCACATGAACTCCTGGCCGGACGCGGGAATGACGTGGTTCCGCAGCGAGAAGAACACCAACTGGGAGGGTGCCTTCCGCACCCCGGCGATGATCCGCTGGCCCGGCAAGATCAAGGCCGGCGCCGTCTCCAACGAGATCGTCAGCCATCTCGACTGGTTGCCGACCTTCCTCGCCGCCGCCGGCGAACCGGACATCAAAGATAAGCTGCTCACTGGCCACAAGGCCGGCGGCAAGAGCTTCACCGTGCACCTCGACGGGTACAACCTGCTGCCCTACCTGACCGGCGCGCAGGAGCACAGCCCCCGACAGGGTTTCTTCTACTTCTCCGACGACGGCGACCTGACCGCCTTCCGGTTCGACAACTGGAAGATCGTGTTCATGGAGCAGCGGGCCGCCGGCACCCTGCGGATCTGGGCCGAGCCGTTCACCGCGCTGCGCGTGCCGAAGATCTTCAACCTGCGCACCGATCCGTTCGAGCGGGCCGACATCACGTCCAACACTTACTACGACTGGCTGATCGACCACGCGTACATGCTCGGAGCCGCGCAGAAGCTGGTCGGTGAGTTCCTGACCACGTTCCTGAAGTACCCACCTCGGCAGAAGGCGGCCAGCTTCACCGTCGATCAAGCCATGCAGAAGCTGGAGGCCGGCATTGGCAGCCGATGACGTGCTGCCCTCCTGGCGGACCGGGGCGACCCGGGACGCCGTCGAGGGCTTCCTCGAGGCCGCGTCGACGGTCCCCGCAGAGCGCCGCGTCGCCGTGTTTGACAACGACGGCACCCTCTGGTGCGAGAAGCCCCGATACGTCCAGGAGGACTTCCTGCTGCACGAGCTGAGCACCGCCGCCAAGGCGCGGCCAGAGCTCGCGCAACGGCCCGAGTACCGGGCGCTCCTGCACGGCGACCAGGCCGCCCTCGCCGAACTGGGCCTGCAACGCGTCGCGGCGGCGCTCATCGAACTGTCCGCCGGCTTGACCCCGGAGGAGTTCGCCCACCGGGTGACCCATTTCATGAAGACGGGTCGGCATCCCGACTACAACGTCCCCTATGGACAGATTGTGTACCAGCCCATGCTGGAACTGATGGACGCGTTGCGGGCCAAGGGCTTCACCATCGGCGTGGTGACCGGCGGCGGCACCGAGTTCGTCCGCGCCGTCGCACCGAACTTGTACGGCGTACCACCGGAACTGGTCGTCGGCACCCTCATCGAATATGCCTACCAGCTGCGCGACGGCGCACCGGTACTGCTTCGCACCGCCAAGGTGCACGGCCAGCTCAACGAGGGCAAACCGAAGGTGTCCCACATCCAGGCCCAACTGGGCCGCCGGCCCATCTTCGCCGCCGGCAACTCCGCCGGCGACCGCGAGATGCTGGAATACACCGCAGACGCCGGGCCGGCATCGCTGGCGCTGCTGATCAACCACGACGACCACGACCGGGAGTACGCCTACCAGTCGCGCTCGGTCACCCTCGACGAAACCGAGTCCATCGTGGACGTCGCACGACGCGAAGGCTGGGCCGTGGCCAGCATGCGTAACGACTGGACAACCGTCATCGGACCCGGCAGCCATTAGTTACGGCCATTCAGGACGGAGCGAGGTGTGATGGCCATGTACAGCTCAGCCGAGAGCCGTCCGCCGGTGCGCGCCGCCACGCTGTGGGCGGGCGGTGCGGCAGCGGCGGTTGTCGCCGCCGGGGTCGCGATCGTCGGCTTCCTCATCGTTCGAGGGCTGCTCGACCTGCAGGTCCTCGGCGTGGAACGCGGCGGAGCGGTGTTCGAGCCGTCGATGGCGGCCTACGCCGTGTGCGCCGCGCTCGCCGCGCTCGCGGCAACCGCCCTGATGCACCTGCTGCTGCTCACCGCGCCGCGGCCGCGCACGTTCTTCGGCTGGATCGTCGCCCTGGCGACCGCGATCAGCATGATCGTGCCGCTCACCCTCGACCAGCCGTGGGAAGCCAGGCTCGCCACGGCGGCGGTCAACCTCGCGATCGGACTGGCCATTGGGCTGCTGGTCTCGATGAGCGCCCGCTCGGCGGTCCGCCCGGCGCCGTACCCAGGGGGCCTGCGATGACAACGCCCGATGATGAAGTCCAGCGCCTGCGCGCGCAGGTGGCCCAACTGCAGACCACGCGAACCGGCCGGGCCGCCCGCGCCGGGCGGTGGGTCGGCGCGGTGGTCCTCCTGCTGGTCGGGCTGCTGCTCGCGGTGACCTCGATCGCCGCCGTCTTCGCCCGCAACCAGCTGCTGGACACCAACCGGTACGTGGCAACCGTGGCTCCGCTGGCCCGCGATCCGATCGTGCAGGACGCGATCGCGGGCCGCCTCACCACCGAAATCGTCACCCGCGTCGACTTGACCGGGCTGGCCGAACAGGCGACCGCCTGGCTCACCACGCAGGGCGCACCACCAGGGGCCCACCCCCCGGTCGACCCGGCCCACCGCGGCGTGGACTCGTCCGTGCACACCCAAGTCCGGCGGCTGGTCGGCACCGACCAGTCCGCCGCCGCATGGGACGCCGCGAACCGGGTCGCGCACGACGACCTGGTCGCCGTCCCCACCGGCGGTTCCAGCGGCGCGGTCAGCAGCAGCGGCACCGACATCACCATCAACCTCGGCGTCTTCCTCGACACGGTCAAACAACGGCTGGTCGACGCGGGCTTCGGGCTCGCCGCGCGGATACCCGAGGTGTCCGTGCCGTTCACCGTCTACTCCTCACCGGACCTGCCAACCATCCGCACCTACGTGCGATGGCTGGACCGTGCCGCTACCTGGCTGCCCTGGATCACCCTGCTCGTGCTGGCCGCCGCAGCGCTGGTCGCGCCCAATCGGCGCCGCGGCCTGCTGGCCGCCGGGCTGTTCATCGCGTTCGGACTACTGCTGGCGCGCGGCGGCTTCGCCATCGGCCGGGACTTCTACCTCGACCGGCTCCCCGCTGCGGTGCAGTCCCCGGACGCGGTCGCTCGGATTCTCGACACCGTCACCCGCAGAGTCCGGGACGCCGTCACCCTGCTCATCGCCTCCGGCTTCCTCATCGCCGCCATCGCCTGGCTCGCCGGCCCCGGCCGGATACCCGTGCTGCTGCGCCGGGGCGTCAGCGGCGGTCTCGACCTGGCCGCCGCCGGGCTTGGCCGGGTCGACCTACCCCTGACCAGGACGCATGACCTCGCGCTGCGCTACCGGCGAACCGCCGAACTCCCCCGGGCCCTCCGCCGGCCCGCGCCCCGCGAGACCAGCCCGGGGGTGGCGCCCGCGGGATGGCCCGCCGCCGGCGTCGCCGTCACGGTAGCCGCGGTCGAGGTCCTCGCCCGGCTACCCCAACGGCACCCCACCGCCGCCTGAAGCCCACGTCGAGGTCCGTCCGTCCATAGGTCCGGGCAGACAGCTCGCCAAGATTCATTGATTTCGAGCTACCGCGGCGTCCGTCGCGGTCCATGCCCGCTGCTCCCGCGGCCTCACCCTGCGCGTCCAGTCACGGGTCCGCCTCGCCGGCCAGCGCGGTGCCCGCGGGAGCGAGCGGTCCGCCACGGACACGGACCGGCGCACAAAAAGGGTTCACTCCAGTGTGGTCAGCGCGCCGGCGATGGCAAAACCGGCCACGGTCAAGGGCCCGCCCAGCCGGCCGCCTTCCGTGAAGCCCTCGGCCATCATCAAGTCCGCCAGCATGGTCAGCACCGCGCCCGCGGCGAACGCCTGTACATAGCGGCCGCCCGCCGCCGGTACCAGCCGCAGCACGCCGTACCCGGCGGCGGCACACAGGCCGGACACGGCCACGATGACGGCCCACATTCGGTAGATCCGGCCCGACGCCTGGCCATTGCGGGCCATGCCCGCCGAAGCGCCCAGGGCCTCCGGCAGGTTCGACAGGAACACCGCGGCCAAGAACGCGATGCTGACGCCTCCACCAGCGGCGATCCCCATACCCAGCACCACCGATTCGGGCACCGCGTCCAGCAGCGCCCCGAGCGCGATCGACCTCCCGGCGGTGGCGCCGGCCTGGGTGCGGCCGGTCACCGCCCGGTCGGCCAGGTAAAAGGCCGCCGCACCGGCACCCAGCGCCGCGAACACCCACCCGTCAAGATGCAGGCCCTTGGGTACCAGTTCGTAGGCGACCGCGCCCAGGAGCGCGCCGGCGCCAACGGCCATCACCCAGCCGACCAAGCGATCACCGGGCCGGGCACGGATGGCAAACCACGCACCCAGCAGCAACGACGACGACGCCAGCGCTCCCCACCCCGCGGCAGCCCAGGCCGACATGTCAGCGCACCCGACCGCGGCCGCTGGCAGCGCCGATCGGCGGCGGTACCGAGCAAGCTGTCCTGGCCAGTGGAACCACCTCGCCGCCGCGGTGCCGATCCCCTTCGGGGTCAGTATCAGTGCGCCGGTACCGGCATCGGAGCCAAACGGGCCAAACAGTGAGACCAACTCTCCCGGTAGCGTCTCGGGGCATGCGGGTAGGGATTTTGATCCTCCCGGATCAGCGGTGGTCGGTTGCCGCTGATCGGTGGCGGCGTGCCGAGTCTTACGGCTTCGCGCACGTCTGGACGTACGATCACATCGGCTGGCGTGACCTGATCGACGGGCCTTGGTTCGACGCGATACCCACGCTGACCGCGGCGGCTCTGGCCACGTCGCGGATCAGGTTGGGCACGATGGTCGCCTCGCCACACTTCCGGCACCCTGCCCACTTTGCCCGCGAAGTCACCGCGCTGGACGACATCTCCGGCGGCCGACTCGTGTTGGGCGTCGGCGCCGGCGGTATCGCAGGCTACGACAACCACGTTCTGGGCCAGCGGCCGCTCACCCGCCGCGGCAGGGTCGACCGATTCACCGAGTTCGTGGAGTTGCTCGACGCCATCCTGCGCGGCGAGCCGGTCACCCGGCACGGCGAGTACTACACCGTGGTCGATGCTCGCGGCACGCCGGGCTGCGTGCAAACGCCACGCGTCCCGTTCGTCGTGGCCGCCACCGGACCACGCTCCATGCGCCTGGCCGCCCGCTACGGTGCCGGCTGGGTAACCACCGGCGCTCGCGCCGACGGCGTGGACCGGTGGTGGCGCACCGTATCCGAAATGGCTCATCGGTTCGACGACGCCCTCGACGCGGCTGGGCGAGATCCGTCCACGGTGGACCGCTATCTGATGCTCGACCCGGCGTCGCCGGTCTACTCACTGTCCAATGTCGAGTATTTCGCCGATGCGGTCGGTCGAGCGGCCGAAAACGGCTTCACCGATGTGGTGACCTACTGGCCCCGCACCGCTGGCTGGTACGCCGGGGACGAGGCCGTCCTGGACGCCGTTGCCACCGAAATCCTGCCCCGCATCTAACCGTCACCGAGCAAGTCGTTGGGTGCGTGCCTGCGGACGCCGCGGACCAGCAGGTAGCCGATCATCCAGAACTCACCCGCGGTCGCGGGAAGGGTGAGGGCGTCGGCGACGATCCCGGCTGCCGGGGCAAGATACCCGATGAAGGCGCTCAGCACGTAGCCGATGCCTCCGGCAACCAGGAGCCAGCCGAGTTGGCGGGGCATAAGGCCCGAGCGAAGCACGCAAATGCCCATCGGGACGAGCCACAGTCCGAAGAACAGCGCGCCGACCTCCCATATGTTGCCGCTGACGGAGTAGAGGAGGTGGACGGTGTCGGCTGCATCGCCACCTGGCGAGTGCGACACCTCTACTGCCGTCGCAAGGAGCGCCGCGCTGCCAAGAATGATGACGGCATTGACGAGCCCGAAGGCGGTGATGCAGCCGGCGGCGACGGGGTCGGCCGCGCGGAACAGGCGGAAGAACCACACCGCGACCATTGCCTTCGTGAGCACGATGAGCAGCTCCAAGGCGATCCCGGCGCGGGCCAGCGGCTCGTGCGCGACGAGGTTGGCCAGAGTTGCTCCGGCGTCGTCGGCGATGAAGAGCCGTGGCCTGAGAAGCAGGAAACCGAACAGGCCGGAGAGGGCGAGGCCCAGATACAGCAGCCCGGTCGCACGGGCGGTGCGGATCGGCGAGTGCATTTTCCTCCCTCGATACGCAGCGCCCGACAGTCTTACAACGTAAGGTAACCATACGTTGTAAGGTACGGTCAAGAGTCGGAAGGTGACAGGTGAAGAAGGCTCGAAAGCCACTGAGCCGCGAGATGGTGTTGCACGCTGCGGTCGCTCTCGCGGACGCGGAAGGCATCCAGGCATTGACGATGCGACGCCTCGCTGCTGATCTTGGCGTCGAGGCCATGTCGCTCTACTACCACCTGCGTGGCAAGGACGGCCTGCTGGATGGCCTCGTCGAGGCTGTCATCGAGGAGATCGATGCGGCGGTCGGCCGCCTACGCAAGGATCCGATCAACACGGAATGGCGTACGTTGCTGCGGCAGCGCTTCCTCGCAGCGCGCAATGTGATGCTGCGGCACCCGTGGGCCCCCGGCCTCATCGGCTCGCGCCCAACCATCCCTGCCGGCGTGTATGCCTACTATGACGAAATCGTTTCCACGCTAGTCGATGCCGGGTTCTCGTACCGCATAGCGCACCGGGCGCTGCACGCCTTCGGCAGCATGGCGCTCGGCTTCGCCCAGGAGATCTTCAGACCCGTCCCGGCCGGCGGGAGCACGGACGTCGACGTCGCGGAGGCGGACCTGACGGCGATGGGCGACGCTTTGCCCCACCTCGTGGCGATGGTCGCCACCGAGGCGCATGATGCCGCCGACCCCACGCTTGGCTGGTGTGACAGCCAGGTCGAGTTCGAGTTCACGCTCGACCTGCTCCTTGACGGACTCGACCACTTCCGCGAATCCCCACCTCCATCCGGAAGCGCGTCTCGGTGAGCCGTCCGGGTGCCGTCGCCGCCGGGGTGCTTGACGTGTCATGTGAGGCGTAGGCTAGAGTGCATGCCTTCCCGTGGATATGGCCCTGGAGCAGGTCGAGTTGCTCGGCACCGAGGTGGTTCCGGTCCTGCGCAAGGAGATGGCGGCGCGGCGCAAGCCAGGTGTGCCGGACGCGCCCACGCACGCATCGCTGGTGAAGGCGAAGTACGGCGACGCCGAACCGCGTCAGCCACGCCCGAATCCCAACCGGGGCGACAACCTGTCCGGCGCCTCGCCGTACCAGGACACCGTCGCGGGCGTCGAGGCCCGCTTCCCGCGGGGATTCTGAGATGGCTGCACACGTACCGGTGACGATCACCGTGATCAACGCCGGTGTCAGCGACCCCTCATCGACGCGCCTGCTCGCCGATCGCGTTGCCCAGAAGGTGATCGACACCCTTCGCGAGTCCGGCACCACCGCAACGGTCCGTTCGATCGACCTCGGCACTCTCGCCGTGGACGTCGCACAAGCACTCGTCTCGGGTATGCCGAACCCGAAGGTGCAGGCAGCCATCGAGCAGCTAGCGCGGACAGATGGGATCATTGCCGCCACGCCCGTCTACAAGGCGGGTATCAGCGGACTCTTCAAGTCCTTCGCCGACCTGATCGACAACGACCTGCTGATCGCCAAGCCGGTCATCCTCGCAGCGACCGGCGGCAGCGCGCGTCACGCGATGGTCGTCGATGACCACCTCCGTCCACTGTTCGCGTTCCTGCGGGCCCTGCCGATGCCTACCTCGCTGTACGCGGCGCCCGAGGACTGGAGCTCCACCGATCTGGGCAAGCGGATCGCCCGCGCCGCGGGCGAGCTTGCCGTCCTGCTGCGCAGCGGCGCCGGCCGCGACATCGCCGACAGCAACTGGTCGGGCTACCAGCACCAGTTCGGCGGCAACGCCACCCGCGCCGAACGGACCGGCGCCGACATCGACTTCGACACCGACCTGATGCGCCTGGCCGCAGGCGGCGCATCACGCCCGATCACCAACGATCGCTCCTGACGCGTATCCCGTACCTGGACAGCGGATGAGCCAGAGCCGCCGAGCTGATAGCGCTCTACGTGCCGACGGTCACCTCAACGGCCGCCGGCAGCCGGGCAGCCAACGCCCGCGCTCACGATGTTCCACAGTGGATGGCATCGAGACCTCGCCCCGAGTCGAACGGGAGGACCCTTAACGGGAACCGCTTTGCAGGCGGCCAGCTCCACCCGGAGCTTCCGCGAGGCCATGCGTGCCCACGGCTGGATTCGGCCCCACCTCACCGTCGGTGGCGCGCCCGCGGGGTGACCGCGGCAGGACTCGAACCTGCAAGCCCTCGGTTTGTAGGACCAGCGCTCTATAACCAGGCCGGCCCCTAGGACATGTCGCTGGGAGCCCAGGATTCGAACCTGGACGAGCTGCTTCAGAGGCAACCATGCTGCCGGTTACATCAGCTCCCAAAGGCGGCCGGCGGGCGAGAGAGTTGCCGCCGGCCGCACCATCAGCGCGCTACGAGCGCCGCCCACGACGGGGCGGTCGGCTCGAACCGCAACCGCATGCCGGCCTCGGCCGGGGTGCGGTCGCCCTTGCGCTGATTGCAGCCGCCACAGGCCGCGATCGTGTTGAGCCAGGAGTTCTTGCCGCCGCGGGAGCGGGGCAGGATGTGGTCGACGGTGGTGGCGTGAGCGCCGCAGTAGCCGCACACCCGCTCGTCGCGGACCAGCACGCCGGGACGCGACCATGCCGGCCCGCAGTTGTACCGCCAGCGGGTGACCACGTACCGGACCAGCCGCACGACCGTCGGGATCGGGTAGACGCCGATCACCCGGTCTGGGTGTGCTTCGTGAACCTCGGCGACCCTCCGCACGAGCATCCGTACGGCGTGGCGGAGACTGACCCGGTGGAGCGGGCCGAGGTCGGCGTTGATGACCAAGACGTCCACCGGATACCTCCTCTGCTGGTCGTGATGGCCGGTGGGAATTGTTGGAGCGGACGGCGGGGTTCGAACCCGCGGCCTTCACCGTGGCAAGGTGACGCGCTACCAGCTGCGCCACGTCCGCACGTGAGCTACGACGGCATGCGTGCCGAGAGCGGGGGTCGAACCCGCGCTGTACCGGGTTTGAGCCGGCTGCCTCTCCCGTTGGGCTACCTCGGCATGGCTCGGGGTGCAGGAATCGAACCTGCGTCTGTTCCGGGGGTCCAGAGTCCCGTCGCGGCTGCCAAACACCGCGCCCCGGAACGTCGAGCGGTAGCGGGGACTCGAACCCGTGCGTGGACCGCAGGGGTGTCGAACCCCTCCCGAGATGCCTGCCGAGCATC
Organism: Micromonospora sp. CPCC 205371; assembly: GCF_026130045.1. Lineage (GTDB taxonomy): Bacteria > Actinomycetota > Actinomycetes > Mycobacteriales > Micromonosporaceae > Phytohabitans. The sequence continues at coordinate 99,555 of NZ_JAIBNX010000003.1, read as the reverse complement.
CCCGCACACCGGTGACGTGCGGCCCGTGCGTCGGGAACGCGCGAGTCGAACGCGCTGCGTCCTGGTCCCAAACCAGGCCCGGTCACCGTGCCGGTCGTTCCCGAATGCCCGGCCGCCACCAATCTTCGGCGACCGCCGGGCTTCGTAATGCCATCCACTGTGGAATTCTCAACTATCAATGCCATTCCGCGCGAAAATGCGCAGGGCAAAGCAGGGGTGACAGGGCTCGAACCTACAACCTGCGGTTTTGGAGACCGCCGCGACTACCTGTTGCGCCACGCCCCTATGAGGTTGTTGTGCTACAACGAAAAGCCGCCCGATCCCCTGGTCTGGGTGGGCGGCGTAGACGCTGTCTGTGCTGCGTTTACGTTCGCCGCCTGCCCTGGTTCGGCTTCTCGCTGGCGGTCAGATCGGAGGGTCGCCCGACGTTGGGTAGGCCTGCGGAACCGCACAGCGGTGACCGCTGCGGTTCGAACGTGGCGTGCCACAACATCTTCGTGCTCCCTGGCTCGGTGGTGAATCTGTTGAAGGACACGGTAGGTGGATGCGCCCAATGAGTGCAACAGTCTTTTCGGTCTGCGTCTTCCCATGCCCCTCGGTGGACGTGACGAGTATGCAGGCGAAACGCAGAATCCGGTGCACGCAGATCTCGCAATGGCGTACGGGGGCGTGTGCCGCCGAGGTCGGCCCGGTTGCCGGCGTCGACGCCCTGGTGGTAGCCGTGCCCGGCGAGCCGTCGACGGACGGCGGCGCGGGCGTTTGGGTGGGCGGCGGCGTAGGCCCGCGAGACCTGGTCGCGACGGTCGGCGAGGACGAGCGCGACCGACGGGCCGCTCACGTTGGCCGCGTCCCGCTCCTCCTGAACCTCGTTTCGGGTGCGGCGCTCGACCTCGGCGAGCCGGGCGCGGACGGTGCGGGTGAAGCCGGCAAGCCAGTCCCGCTTGAACACCTTGAGGTTCTCGCCCAGCCAGGGCCGCGCCCGGGCGATGAACCGGCCGATCTGAACAAGGAGCGAGGTGAAGAGCAGGTCGATGCGCTCCAGGTCGGACTGCATGCCAAAGACGTGCATCACCCGGCCGCCACGAGGGCCGCCGTGCCTTAAGATCGCCCGGCCGCCGAGGATCTCGACGATCGCATTGAGCAGCATCGCCTTGTCCAGAGCGTACGGGGCGTGGATCGTCATAACCCGGTCACCGACGACGTCGGTTTCGGGCTGGGCCGTGGCGAGCATGACCCCGGTCGGCGCCGCGATCAGGTCCACCCGCGCAAGAGGATGCGGCAGCTCGTCGCCGACCCTGCCCGTAACCTCAACGGCATCGGGCCCGGCCCCATCCACAAGGTTCTTTGCACGGAGGGCTACGACACCGTCTACCAGACCGTCGTCGGCTGGATGAAGGAAGATACAGCGGCGGGCATCCTCACCCAGCCGACCATCCACAGTCGACGATCGCGCGGACGCTTGGTCCGGTCACCAGGCACGCGGCCCCGGCGCACCTGCCAGTCGGCATCACCTCCGACCAGTAGCGGGCGGAGGGCTGACGGCGGCACTACGCGTCAGCGCCGCAACCGTTACCCGTTCAGATCACGGCTGGGCGGCGTCGGGAAGCCGGGGCACCGCGACAATGTCCCGCGGCTGCGGCAACCAACGCACACGCCCGGTTACCGCTGCGGCGACCGGTCCTGTTACCTTTCCCGGTCGGCACTCGTCATAGGTGCGACGACCGAAATACGGAACGGTCGTCGCACCGACGAGTGAATAGGGACAGGATGCTGACCAACATCATGTATGCGACGGTCTACGTCACCGATCAGGACCGCGCACTGAAGTTCTACACCGATGGACTCGGCCTGGAGAAGCGGATCGACTTCTCGGGGCCCGACGGACGTTTCCTGACCGTCGGCGTTCCCGATAGCCCAGTGCAGATCATCCTGTGGTCGCATGCGGCGGCCGCGGGACAGCCGGGCGACGGAGGCCAGAGTGCGGCGCCCGGCCCGCTGATCCTCGAATCCGACGATTTGCGAAAGGATTTCGAGATTCTGCGCCAGCGCGGCGTCAGCTTCGAAGAGTCCGAACCCGTGGAGATGATCGCCAGCCGCGCCCGCCGCAAGGTCCAAGCCACCGACCGGCCGGCGGGCCCTGGCCGCGAGCACCGAAAGGTGGTCCAGGCATTCCGCGCCGCCGCCCTCAGCGGCGACTTTGAAGCGCTCCTACGCGTCCTCGACCCGAACGTGAAGCTGACCGTCGACACCCCCGAAGGCGCGGTCGTCACCCTCGGCGCCACCAAGGTCGCCGCCGGCGCCCGCATGTTCTCCGGCGAGGCCGCCAGCCACCGACCCGTGCTGGTCAACGGCATCCCCGGACACATGTCCTGGCGCCCCGACCGAACCCCTCTGTCCGTCATCGCCTTCACAGTCGCCCAAGGCCGGATCACCGGCATCCACATCATCGTTGACCCAGCCAAACTCGCCTCGATCCATCTGCCAGCCCCGGCCTGAGCCGGCGTGTCAGGGTCTGCCCGTGCGCGCAGCCCATCCCGGAGCGACCGACCGAGTTCCACAGCGCCGCGCCCGGTTCGGACAGCGCTGTCCTAGGCATGGGCCGTCAGTACCGCAGGAACCGGTTCGTCGCCAAATGTCCTTTGACAGATCATGAAAAACGAGCGGGCCGAGTCCGGGGGGCCGCTGGGCTTTCTGCAGCGGCCCGAAGCCTTCGAAACCCGATACTTCCACTCGTCGTGGTCGACCAGCTCGACCACTTCGGTCCAGTGTGGACAGAGGAGTCACGGCCTTGAGTTCGGCTGGACGTGTCCTGTGTCCGACCCGTACTGCGCGCCCCATACGTAAAGCAGACCAAAACTACGATCGCGCGCAACGCCGTGGACCAGACCACGGCGTTGCGGCGCACGCTCATAGCCGCACCAACCGTTGGTACGTATGCTGGGGCGGTGCCTGAGGTAGTGCAGAGTCCAGAAGCCTTGTTTCTGCTGGGTGAGCTGACGGCGATGGTGGGTCGGGAGGACCCGTACCCGCGATATGCGCGGCTAAGACAGATTTCGCCGGTCGTGCGGGCGCAGGATGGCGCGTTGGCCGTGACCGGCTACGCGGACTGCGCGAGTGTGGTCCGCGATGGGCGGTTCGCGCACATGCCTCCCGACAACCTGTTGGCCTTAGTCGGTTTCCCGGACTGGCGCGAGCATCCGGCGCTGCTGCATCTTTTCACCAGCATGATCACTCTTAACCCGCCTGACCACACCCGGCTGCGCCGGCTCGTGAGCTCCGCGTTCACCGCGCGCCGGGTGCAGGCGCTGCGACCGGCGATCGAGCAGATGGTCGACGGCTTGCTCGATCAGTTGAACGGCGAGGTCGACTTCGTCGAGTCCTTCGCGTTCCCGTTGCCGGTCAACGTCATCGGTGAGCTGCTCGGGATACCGGTGGAGGATCGCGGCCAGTTCCAGTCGCTGGTGCGCGACTGGGCGCAGGTGCTCGAGGTGATTTCCCCTGAGGTGGTGAGCCGAGCGGATCCGGCCGCCGCCACCATCCGCGACTATCTCGCCGGACTCGTCGAGGAGCGCCGCCGGCGGCCTGCCGACGATCTGATCAGCGCGCTGGTCCAGGCGCAGGCCACCGACGACCGGCTCTCCGACGAGGAAGTCCTGAGCAATGCGGCCTTCCTGTTCGCCGCGGGCTTCGAGACCACCACAAACCTGCTGTCCAACGGCTTGGCCGCGCTCCTCGCGCACCCCGACCAGTTGAAGCTTCTCGCCGAACGCCCCGCACTCGCCGGGCCAGCCGTCGAGGAACTACTCCGATTCGACAGTCCGGTCCAGGTCAGCAGTCGAGTGGCGACCGAACGGGTCGAGATCGCTGGGATCGCTGTCGAGGAAGGCGAACGGGTGATCGCCTATCTCGGTGCGGGCAACCGTGACCCTGAGCGATTCGCTGACCCGGACTGCCTTCGGCTGGACCGCCTGGACAACTCACCGCTGTCGTTCGGCGGCGGCATCCACTACTGCCTCGGTGCGCCGCTTGCCCGGCTGGAAGCACAGATCGCGCTACCCGCACTCGTGCGCCGCTTTCCGGCACTGGCCGCGGCCGGTCCTGGTCAACGTCGCAACAGCTTGACCCTGAAGGGATTCAGTTCGTTGCCCATCCGCACGACGGGATAGGGCGAGCGGGGTGGGGGCGGTCGGCTACGTCGTGGTGGCCGCCGTCCATTTCGTCGCGATCGCCTCGATCGTAGGGTTGTCCCACACGAGCGTGACGTCCACCGCTGCGCCGAATTCTTCCTCGATGTCGCCGGCGAGCCCGAAGGCGTAGACAGAGTCGATGCCGTACGCCGTCAGATTCTCGTCGGGGGCGATCTCGGCCGGGTCCCGCTCGACGGAGAAGGCGACCCGCTCGGTGAGCCAGGTGATCGCCGTGTCCCGATCGATCGATGTCATGCGTCCTCCCGAGGCGGTTGTCACGTGAGCACGGTCGTGTCGTTCAGGTCGAAGGAGATGCCGTGCCGTTCCCGGCGGATCAGCTCGCGAAGCAGCCAGTCGGTGACGCCGGTGGGCAGGGCCGAGGTGCCCGCGGGCTCGGGCCAGCACGGCGGCAAGCCACCACGCCCAATCATCGGCTACGCGGCCATTGATGGGTGCGGCTTGCGGCATGAAGGTAAGTAACCGGATAGTCCAGAGCGGTCCTGATCCGAAGGATCCATGGAGAGGCTATGCACCCCTCTGCATCGACGAGGCTGTCCAGGTGCGGAAAAGCCTCCCGCAGCCGCTCGCGCCTGGAAGCGGAGTCCGTGGCTGACGCCACGAACACCGCAGCGCAGGGGGCATGACCAGCGACTACAACCCGCGAGCCCTCAGCGGACCGTGAAGCGGATCTCGTGCTGGAATGCTAGGCGGCATTCCGCTGGTCCAGCCACTTCAGAATCGCTTCGGTCGTTTCCTCCGGTTTCTCCTGCTGGATCCAATGACCGCAGTCCAGACTGACCACTTCCACATTCGGCACGAATTCCGTCAGTCTTTCAGACCTCGCGACCGTGTCGCGGTCGCCGTAGATCATGAGGGTGGGCTGTCGGATGATCGGGTCCACGTCCGCCAGCAGGCGCCAGTTGCGGTCCAGGTTTCGGTACCAGTTGATTCCGCCCGTGAACCCTGTTGATTCGAAGGCGGAGACGAAGACGGCCAGTTCGGTGTCACTCATGACGGGCTCACCGAGTGGGGTTTCCGCTCTGGCGAGGTTTATCAACGCGTTGCCCGGCTGAGGCTCTGCGAAGGGCACGTTCTTCCGGTACAGGTTCCGAAGGAACTGGAACGTGTTCTCCTCAAACACGGCGTCCGCGACGCCCGGCTGTCGGTTGAAGTGGACGAAGTAGAAGTCGCTGCCGAGCACGGCTTCCATTACCTCGATCCAGGGCATTTCTCCGCGCTCGAGGTACGGCAGGCTCAGGTTGATCACCTTGTTGACCCGGTTTGGGTGCAACAGGGTCAGCCCCCAAACGACGGCTGCACCCCAATCATGGCCGACAAAGGTGGCATCGTCGTATCCGTAGTGATCGAGCAGTGCGACGAGGTCACGCGACAGGTGTGCGATGTCGTAGTCGGTGACTTCGGCCGGACGGGACGAGTTGCCGTAACCCCGCTGGTTCGGGACGATGACGTGGTAGCCCGCTGCCGCAAGCGCGGGTACCTGATGGCGCCAGGAGAAGGCGTGCTCCGGCCAGCCGTGACAGGGCACGATGGGGTTCCCCGCGTTCTGCCGGCCGGCTTCGAAGACTTCGAGTTCCACACCGTTGACCGAAATGCGGGTGGGCTCAGGAAAATCGGTTGTCATACCGGCATCTTGCCGACCGATACCGGTCACCTCCTGACCGGTTTTTGTGGAAGTGTTGTCGAGGTGCGAGCCGACCGGTTGATGGCCATCCTCCTTCTGCTGCAACATCGCGAGCAGGTGACAGCAGCGGAGGTCGCCCGGGAGTTGGAGATCTCCGAGCGCACCGCGCGCCGCGACCTCGACGCCCTGGGCATGGCCGGCGTGCCCGTGTACTCCATCCAGGGCCGCGGCGGCGGCTGGCGCCTCGTGGGCGGCGCCCGCACCGACCTGTCCGGGTTGACCGCGAGTGAGGCGCGCGCCCTGTTCCTGGTCGCCGGCCCGGCCTCGTCTATGACGCCGGCTGTGAAAGCGGCGCTGCGCAAGCTCGTGCGTGCCCTGCCGGAGCCCTTCCGGGTGCAGGCCGAGGCTGCAGCATCGTCGCTCGTCACGGACCCGCAGCGATGGGGGTCGAGCCGGGTCGAGCCCCGATCGCCTCGCTTCCTCGACGAGCTCCAGGACGCGGTGATCCGCGGCGTCCAGGTGCGGCTCGGCTATGTCGACCGCGAAGGCAGCGAAACCGAGAGAACCGTCCACCCGCTGGGCATCGTCGCCAAAGGCCCGTCGTGGTACCTCGTCGCCAACACCGAGGCCGGTCGGCGGACCTTCCGGATCGACCGCGTGTCGTCCGCCGACCCGACCTGCGACCCCGTGCACCGGCCCGAGGACTTCGACCTTGCCGAGAGCTGGCGCGCGATCGCGGACGAGGTCGACCGCATGCGGACACCCCTCGAGGCCCGGGCGGTGTGCGCGCCCCAGGGCATAGGCGTGCTGCGGATAGGGTTCGGCGGTCGGCTCGTGGTGGGAGGTGCCACGACCGACGGCCGCATCGAGGTCGTGATCCGCGGCAACGACGAATTCATACTCGCCGGCGAGCTTGCCGGGCTGATCGAATGGATCGAGGTGACCGGCCCTCCGGGTGTGCGAGACCACCTGGCCTCGATCGGTAACGCGCTCGTCGAGCGATACGGCTAAGACCGGCACGGACGGCGGCGTAGCCTCGCCGACACTCCAATCGACATCCCCCGTCGTGGTTACGCTTGGCCGAGCGCGGTGGCCGTGGTCGCGCACCCGGTCTCCTTTTGAGGTCGTCGATGCTGGCGGCGAAGTGGCGCACGCCACCGAGGGTGGCCTGGAGTTGTGGGTCGAGGACGGCGACCTGGGCCAGATCCGGCAGCCAGGGCGATCAGGCGTTCGCCGCATCGGGTGGTCGGCCCGTCCGACGCATTACTCCGACGCACGCGCAGCCGGCGCCGACCGGCGTGAAGACGTCCTTCACTGGCGGGGTCGGGGTTACCTTCCCACCGCGCGACGGTCCGGCCAGACTCCGTCCCGGTTCCAGACGTTGAGCGTGACGACGCGCATCCTTCGTCAGTACCCCGGACGGCCCGGTTCAATGATGCCGTGCTCGTACGCGAACACGACCAGCTGCACCCGGTCGCGGCAGCCCAGCTTGGCCAGGAGGCTGCTGACGTGGGTCTTTACGGTGGCCGCGCCGAGCATCATGCGCTCGGCGATCTCCATATTGGACAGTCCGCGGGCGACCAGGTCCAGGGTCTCCCGCTCGCGCTCGGTCAGCGTGGCCAGCAGCCGGTCGGGCGGCTGGGGCCGGCAGGATCGGGCGAACTCGGCGATGAGCCGCCGGGTCACCCGCGGGGAGACCAGACCCTGCCCGCCGGCGACGGTGCGGACCGCAGCCACCAGCTCATCCGGCTCGACGTCTTTGAGCAGGAAGCCGCTGGCACCGGCCCGCAGCGCGCCGAACACGTACTCGTCGAGGTCGAACGTGGTCACCGCGAGCACGGTGACCGGGTCGACGACCTGCTCACCGGCCAGCTTCTCGGTGGCCCGGATGCCGTCCAGCCCGGGCATCCGGATGTCCATCAGCACCAGGTCGGGCCTTGGCGGGGGGGCGACCCCCACCCCCTGCGTCCCGCCTCCCGCCCCGCCGACCCCCGACAGGCCGGCTTCCGCCCCCAGGATCGTGCGGAAGCCGGCCCGCACCACCGCCTGGTCGTCGGCGAGCAACAGCCGCAGGCCCATCAGGCGTCCTCCATGCTCGCGGGCAGGTCCGCGGCCACCCGCCAGCCGCCTTCGGCCGTGGGTCCGGCCCGCAGCCGGCCATTCACCTGACGCACCCGCTCGCGCATGCCGGCCAGACCGTACCCCGCCGGCCCGCCCGGTGGCCGGGTCGCGGACCGGTCGTTGTCGACCACAATGGACAGACTTGACCCGTAGCGGATGCGGACACGTACCGCCGCACCGGGTGCATGCCGCCGCGCGTTGGTCAGAGCCTCCTGGACGACCCGGAAAGCGGTGAGGTCGACCAGGGCGGGCACGGCGGACGGCGTGCCAACGATGGTGGCGTCGACGGCCATGCCGGCCACCTCGGCGGCGGCGAGCAGGTCCGCCACGTCGCGCAGGCCGGGCGGCGGTCGCCGGCCGGGGGTGTCGTCCTGGCGAAGGACGCCGACGAGCTGTCGCATGGCCGCCAGCGACTGCCGCCCCTGACGGCGGATGTCGTGCAGCACCGCCCGAGCCCGCGCGGGGTCGGCCTCGATCAGCCGGTCCGCCGCGCCGGCCTGTACGACGATCGCGGACAGGTCGTGCGCCGCGATGTCGTGCAGCTCGCGCGCGATCCGGCCGCGCTCCTCGGCCGCGGCGGCCTGGTCGCGCTCCTCCCGTTCGGCCTCGAGAAGCTCGGCCCGGGCCACCAGCTCGGCCATACGCCGGCGACGGTCGCGCACGACCGCGCCCGCGAGCGCCGGCAGGCCGAAGCTGGCCAGGGTCGCCACCACCAGCGCGTCGAGGTCCCGCCCAGACGCCTGCCAGTATGTGAGCATGCCGGCGGTGTCACCGCCGATCCGGCTGAGCAGGAAGCCACCGGCCACATGTGCGGCGGCGAGCCCTCCCACCGCCGGTACGACCGTCCGGACGGCGCTGAGGGTCGTCACCGTGTAGGCGCAGACAACCAGCGCGACCGCCGGTCCGAACGACCGCAGGGCGAACCCGACGCAGACCAGAACCAGCCCGGTGGCCCCGCACAGCGCGACCCGGGGCGCCCGCCGGCGCACCGCGACGAACCCGCAGCCGGCCAGCGTGGCCGTAAGGGTGGCCGCCATGAGCTGCCACGAGGCGTGGGTTGGCGCCGGCTGCATGGCGTTGACCAGCAGATAGACGCCGATGGTGCCGAGGCAGAGCACGACCGCCAGCGCGCTGGCGGACGCGATGTCGCGCTGCCCGGGCCTCAGCTTCTGCCACATGCGCTGCCTCCCCGCTCAACAGTATCGGCGTATCTCGTCGCCGTGCTCCGCCTCCTGTCGGAGCCGCGTTCCGCCCGCGGAGGGAAGACCGCAGGGCGCGGCGACCATAGCGTTCGACCACATGCGACTGTTGAAGCTCGCGGCCACGACCGTGCTGGCCGCTGCCCTGCTGCCTGACTCGACCACCGCGCTGGCCGCGCCGCCACAGACCGTCCACGGCCCGACCGACGTCGCCATCACCCTGCCCGAACCAACGGGTCCATTCCCGACCGGCACCGTCCGCCTGCACCTGCGTGACGATGATCGCGTCGACCCGTTGGACCCGCGGTCGCGGCCGCGGGAGGTGATGGCCCAACTCTGGTACCCGTCCCGGCCCGCACCGGACCGTGCCTTCGCGCCGTACGCACCCCCACACGAAGCGGCCGCGCTCCAGGCCTTCTACGGATTGCCCGCCGGAGCGTTCACCGCGACCACGCACAGCCGCCTCGGCGCTGCGGTCCGGCCCGGCCGCCACCGCGTGGTCTTCTTCCACCACGGCCTGTGCGCCGGGCGTGTCGACACCACGGGGATCGACGAACAGCTCGCCAGCCTGGGTTTTGTCGTCGTGGCGCTGGCCAACACGCACGAATCACCGGCCGTCGAGTTTCCTGGCGGGCGGGTCGAGACGACCACGGACCCGGCCTTCTGCCAAGCTGTCGATCCTTCAGTACCGGCCGACGCGGCGATACTGCAACGCCTGCTCGACGTGCGGGTCGCCGACACCCAGTTCGTCCTCGACCAGATGGAGCTGGTCAACCGCGGCGTCAACCCCGACGCCAGCGGCACCCCGCTGCCCCGCGGACTGGCTGGCGGCATGGACACCACCCGGGTCGGGATGTTCGGGCACTCCTTCGGCGGCGGTACGACGGCCGCCGTACTGGCCACCGATCGGCGCTTCGTGGCCGGCGTCAACCTCGACGGCTTCATCATCGGACCGGTCGCCCAGCGGGGGCTCGCCAAGCCGTTCCTGATGCTGGGCAGCTCCTACCACGACCCGGTCCAGGACCCGACGTGGGCCGATTTCCTGCCCCGGCTCACCGGCTGGCACCGCTGGTTCCGGGTCCACGACGCGGGGCACTACCGCTTCATCGACTTCGGTGGCAGCGTACGCAAGTGGGGCCTGGAAGAGCTGCTCAAGCCGACCAGGCCGGAGGTCTGGCGACTCAACTTCGGCGACATCGACGACCGGCTAAGAGTTCCTAACAGAGTCGTTGGACGTGGCGGAACGTGATGATGCAGGTGGCGAGGTTGAGGAAGGCTTCGTGGATGTCGTCGCGGCGTTCCCAGCGGATGCGTAGGCGTTTCATCCCGTGGTACCAGGCGATAGTGCGTTCCACGACCCAGCGGATGGTGCCCAGGCCTGAGCCGTGAGGCTCGCCGCGGCGAGCGATCCGGGGCCGGATCCCTTTGCGGCGCAGGATGTTTCGGTACTTGTCGTGGTCGTAGCCACGATCGCCGTACAGCTGGTCGGGGCGTCGGCGTGGCCGCCCGCGCCGGCCGTGGACGGCCGGAATCGCTTCCATCAACGGTTCGAGCTGGGTGACGTCGTTACGGTTACCGCCACACAAGCAGGCGGCCAAAGGGATACCCGCGCCCTCGGTCAACACGTTGTGCTTGGAGCCCGCTCTGGCACGGTCAACCGGGCTCGGTCCGCTTTTGGGCCACGACGGGCCGCGCGTACGTGGGAGGAGTCGATGACCGCGCGGGACCAGTCCAGCTTGCCGGCCTGGTGCAGCTCTTGCAGCAGGATTTGGTGCAGGCGAGTCCAGACCCCGGCCCGATTCCATTCCTCCAGCCGCCGCCAGCAGGTCATCCCGGATCCGAAGCCGAGCTGTTGCGGTAAGAACTCCCACTGGATACCGGTGTGCAGGACGAACAAGATCCCGCACAACACCTGCCGGTCCGGTAGCCGCAGCCGGCCTGGACTACGGAACCGGCGCGGCTTGACCGGCAGCAAGGGTTCGATCCGCTGCCACAACTCGTCCGGGACGACCCAGGGCGGCTGTTCACCACGACGCATATCCACGAGACCGACCCGCCAAGCGCCGCATTACGCCGCCCTGCCCTGGTTCACCCCATTGCGTTAGGAACTCTAAGCCAGGAGATCATGATCCGGCTGACGTCGGCGTTCTTCGGCCGCTTCCTCTGCGGCGCGCCGGCGCCCGTCCTCGACGCCCCCGAGCGGTTCTACCCGCTGGTGGAGGACATGAAGTCGATGTGAAAGCGGTGTGTGCTGTGCTTGCAACCCTCCGCCCCTCCCGCTGGGCACTCCCCCGCCCCTCGGGAGGAAGCGGTCGACCTTGATCGCAAGGGATCCTAGTTGGACCAGGTGTATCCCGCTACGTCCCATACGGCCTGAGCCTGGCCCAGGATGAGGATGCCGGCCACACCGATGGCGGCCAGGACGACGGCGACGGTCATGGCCACGCTTCGCACACGCACACGCACAATGATCTCCCCTACGATCGAGCACGACGGACAGAATGCCTCCAGCCTATCGACGCGTACACGTCTGTCGATCACCGTAACGGCCACATTCGACAGTCACCCGCGCATGGGGGAACGCGGACGCGAAGGGAGGCCGCCCAGCGGCCGACCGGACTCCGGCGGGAGCAACGGTCGCGCGCACGACGGCCCCGGGATAACAATCCACTGTAGATTGGTGGAGAATTCGCCGTGCGGGCCTGGAGTCGCTCAGCTGAGCCGCAGCCCGGGCCACTGTCACAGTAGAAGCATTCAAGTCGCGCCGGCCAGCGCTCCGCCCCAGGTCAGGACGACTTCCACTGCGACGGTTACGACTCATCAACTGACCTACTACGATGGGCTTCGATCCGATCCGGGCGTTCGGAGGCGAGTCGTGAGCGTTGACGCCGCGCAGACGATGGTGACGCAGTACCGGGAATTGGCCAAGGTCAGCCCCGCCACGTATGAACCAGAGCTCGGTCTGGCGCTGTACGACTTGTGCATGGTGCTGCACGGGGCTCCCGGCCCGATTACCAACTCCTATCTGGACCTCCTGGAGGAAGGCATCGCACTGCACCGCAGGCTGCTGCGGCGCAGTCCAAGCTCACTTCCGCAGCTGGGAATCATGCTCTGCTGGCTCGGGTTCGCCAAGCACAGACTCGGTTGGAAAACCGAGGCTCGGGAGGTGATGGAGGAGGGCGTCGGGCTGATCAGGCGGATGGCGAATGCGCAGTCCGACCTGTACGAGACCCAACTCGCCCTTGCCCTTGGCCTTGCCAGCGTCACGCTCGGGGATGTGGGTGACCACCGTGCGGCGGTCAGCGCGGCCAGGGAATCCGTGGCGATGTGGCGGCAGCTCGTCGATGAGCAACCGTGGCAGCACGACCACTATCTGGCAACCACCTTGCACACGCTCTGCTTCGCCCTGCAGAGCGCCGGACGCGGCGACGAGGCGTCGGCCTACGCCGAGGAGTCGGTGACGATCGCGCGACGACTGCGTGCCCGTGACCCTGGTGCGGCAAACGCACGTCTGTTGGCCAATGGCCTCGACCTCCAGGTGGCGGCACTCGCACATCGTGAGCGATGGCAGGACGCGCTTCCCGTGGCGGAGGAGGCCGTGCGGTGCTACCAGGAAGCACGCCGTGGCGGCGACCATCCCAACAGCCTCAACGAGGCGGGCGCACTGAACAATCTGAGCAAGATCATGTGGCAACTGGGTCGCCAGTCGGATGCCAAGATGTACGCGGACAAGGCATTCCTTGAATGCTTGAAGCGCGTCCGTGACGCTGAAGGCCTCGCGGAGCTGGCTGGGCTGGCTTCCGACATCGCCGGGATGCTGACGAGCCTTGGCATGACCCGGCGCGCCAACCTGCTGGTCAGGTTCGCAAACCAGCGGCTGCACCCGCAGCCGCCGCGCGGACTGGGCAAGCTTATCGTCTGGCTGCGAGGCAGGTGAAACGTCATGGGCCACTGTGGACGAACGGTGCCCACAGTTCCGGATGTGCGGGAAATCTCGCACGCAGGCGTCGGGTCACGTCGTGCAAGGCCGCCGCGGCACCGTCCGCGGTCGACGAATCGCCGAGCAGCCGGTAGAAGCGACGTGCGGCCATCGCCGCGACTTGGTCGTTGACCGGCCAAAGGGTGGCCACCACGTGCCGGTACCCCGCGAGCTGGAACGCGGACGCCAGGTGGATCGCCTGGTCTGCCTGGAAGAGGCTCCCCTGACCCGTGGAGCAGGCCGACAGGTAGGCGAACTCACCGCCCTGCGGACCGGCCCTGCTGATCTCGGGCACGCGCAGCGTCCTGTCGTGCAGGTGCAGCCCGCTCTTCGACGCCTTCTCCGGATGACTTGTCGCGTGGCAGGCGAAGTGAACCCAGCCGGCGCCGGACAGTGCGTCGAGAACGGCGGCCGCGCTGGCCTCGCTGTCCGCGAGCGCGACCGCGTCCGGGTGCCTGGCCAGCAGGTGTGCGGTCTCGGCGGCGGTGGCGGGCAGGTCCGGCAGTCCGTCCGTGTGCCGCATGGTGACGGTCAGCTGGGTGCGGGTGTCCGCGCTCGTGCGTTGCCTGCCGAGGATCAGGGCACGGATGGTCGGGGTGTACGAGCTGACGACGCGGTCGAGTGCCGAAGGCCCGTCGGGCAACCCGGCCGCGTGCAGGGGCAACAGGCTCAGCACCCCGGTCGCCACCCACCACACCCGTGGTGTCGGCCGCCCGGCATCCGGCGGCGTGTCGTATCCGAGTGCGGCCAGCACCGGCCCGGTGACCGTCTCCCACAGCCAGGCGAGCAGGTCGTGTGTCGCGCCTATCGCCTGGGTGGTTCTGGCTTGTGTGACGTGATTTTCCGTGAAGAACTCCACGCCCGCCAAGGCGTTCGCGTGGGCCCTCGCGTCCGCCTCGGTGAGTTCGGGCAGCCGCACCCGCACCAGGGCGTCCGGCTTGAGCACCACCGCGTCGCCGCCGAGCGTTCCCACGTTGACGAGCACCACGGCACCGTCGGCCGCTGCGCTCTGCAGCTCGGCGATCCGAGGCGGTGCCAGGAAGCCGGCGAACTCGGGGAGCTCGCGGATCCGGTGCAGCAGTTGGTCCCAGCGGTCGGCGAGGTGGCGCGGCGGCCGCCGCAGCGCCGGCGCGCCGGTGAGGTCGTGCAGGCGGCCGTCGATCCGCGACTGGGTGTCCAGCTCGGCCACGAGTTTCTTGAACTCCTCGGCGAGGTCGGGAGCGGCGCGCGAGAGTTCGGCTACGTCTATGCGGGCGCTCAGCTGGTTGGACAGCAGGATGCCGCGGCCAAGCTCGGCAAGCTCGACAGCACCCGCCACGTCACCGATCGCGAGGAGGGTCGCCGTGGCCTCGCCAACCAGACCCCAGCTGTGGCTGAGCTGGTGCTCCTGGTCGGACCAGGCCAGGCCCTGGGGTGCGCACAGGGGCAGCAGCTCGACCGCTCCGCGCCACATCGCCGCCGCCTCGGTGAGCATGCCGGCCTGCAGAGCCAGGCGGCCGATATTCGTCTGGGCACTCGCCTGCGCCGTCGGTGTCGTATCTGTGGCGGTCCCCACCGCCTCGACGAGTCGCCGCACCACGCCTGCCCGACGCTCCGGATCGACTGCCTCTTCCTGGTAGGCGACCGCGAGGTTTTGCAGACGCCCGAGGAAGAACGGCGAGTCCGGCCTGGTCGACGCCGCCGCCCGCGCGATGAGGTCGATCGCCTTGTCCAGATCTGCATGACCGGCTTCCTCGCCCGTGCGGGCGTTGAGCCGGTGCCGATGCAGCAGGGCTCCGGCGAGGGCGTCGGCGAAGTGGGCCCACTGTGGGTCGGCCTCGTCGGTGACGCCGAGCGCCTGCAGGCTGTAGCCGGCACTCGCGTCCAGATCGGCGGGATCGCCGCCCTTCAGGTATCGCTGCAGCAGGTACCCGCTGAGGTTGGACTGAATCTGCCGCCGCTCGGTGTGGCTGATGCTGGCGATCGCGAGGGCACGTTCACCCAGTTCCACGGCGGTGTTCAGGTCTTCCAGGTCCCGGAAGCGTGCGAAGCGTTCGGAGTAGGCGTTGGCGAGCCCTTCGAGTCGTGAGACAAGCTCGGGATGACCGTCGGGCAGCGCCCGGACGGCACGGTGACCGAGCTGGACGGCATGGTCCAGGTCACCCTGTGCGCCGAATCGCTCGAACCGCTTCCGGTACATCCTGGAGAGGTTGGCGACGCAGGTGCCGCGTTGTTGGCTGGTCAAACCGCCATGCGCCAGCGCTTCCTCACCGATCTCGATACTCCCGTCCAGATCGCGGTGGTCACCGAGGCGTTCGTAGCGTTGGACGTAGGAAACGGCGAGATTGACCAGCGCTGTGCCTCGATAGTGGACAGGGGCGCGTCGCCGTGACTCCTGCGCCAGTTCGACGTACTTACACAGATCGTCGGCGTCGCCGGCCAGGTTGAACCGAGCTCGATACGCCAGACCCAGCTTGTAGAGCAGCTCCGCGTAGTCCCGGTTGTCCTCGCCAGCGATCTCCAGCGCCCTGCCCGCACGGTCGATGGCACTGTGCACATCCGCCGCGCCGCCAGTGGCCTCGTACCGCTCCAGATAGTCGAAGCTGAGGTTGGACAGGCTTCGGGCCAGCATGCCGCCGCGCCGGCCATCGACCACGACGGCCTCCCGGCATGTGATGGCCGTGTCGAGGTCACCGATGTCACCGGCCCGCTCGTACCGTCGCTCGTACCCCGCGGCCGCCAGCTCGTGCAGAAGTGGCCGATAGGAGTCAGCGGTATCGGCCAGTTCCAGACCGTGTTCGGCATGCCGGATCTGCGCGTCCACATCGGCCGGTGCCCCGCCGAGGTCAGCGCGACACTGGTGCGCGTAGGCAAGCCGGGCCAACAACACCGGCGTCGCCGTGGCCTCCGCCATGGCCCGCTCGCAGCATCGGACGGCGGCGTCGAGGTCGCCCGGGGCGCCGACCGCCTCGAACCGCACGATGTAGTGCTCCGCCAGCCGGCCGTACGCCACCCCGCGTTGCGGATCGTCCGCAGGCAGAGCCACGACGGCCTGCTCACCGAAAGCAACAGCCGCCTCGATGTCAGCGGGAACGCTCGTCAACCCGAACCGAAGCCCGAATGCCTCACCGAGAACACCCAGAAAGATCCCTCGATGGGGATGGCCGGCCGCGACCCGAGGCAACCCCCGCTCGAGCACGTCGATGGCCGCGCTGAGACCTGACACGTCGCCGGCCGCGGCGTAGACCGCGCTTGCCGCCGCGCTGAGCCGATCATGCAACCCGATACTGTCGGGCGCGGCGGCGTCCCCCTGTCCCCGCGCTCTCCTCTTCCACCGCACCACACCAGACTTACACTAAAGTTCAATGTATGAGTGGCCGGCAGCGCGAATCACACTGGCGTGCGGAGCTGATGTCCGCCCTCGACCAGCTTTCCTCCTTGCGTGACGAGCTGCGCGGCCGCGAAAACGGACTCGAGCCCGAGTTGATCGCAGAAGCGGATGAGCTGTTGTCCAAGGCGCGCCGGGCGGTCGAGGCACTCGCGCCGCTATATCCCGCGCTAGACGCCGACGCGATCAAGGACTCCGGCGCGCGTGGGGTGGATCCACTGACAATCATCTCGACCGTCGGGATCACCACCATCCTCTTACCCTTCGTGCAGAGCCTGATCGAAAACGCGGGCAACGACGCGTACCGCGCACTGACCCAACTCGTCCGCCGTCACCGGGCCCGCAAGCAGTCCGAGGTAGGCTCGGCGGAGCAAGCGGATCCAGAGCGCATCATGCTGGGCGACCGCGAGACCGACGTACGCGTCGTCATCGACGCCCGGGTCGACGAGACCGCGCTCGCCGCCCTGCAGAAAATCGACCTCTCCGGCGGCTCACTGCGCGCGGCCACACTCCGCTGGAACCCGGAGACGAAGGCATGGGAGCCCGAGCCCGTACGCCGGCCAGTGAACCTATGGTTGCCCGGAGATCCACTCGACGAGGACTGGGGTTAGTTGTAGGCACTGCCCGCCTGGTGGCTAATGGCTCACCATGAAACCTTGGCCCGGTAAGTGGCCTGTCTGGCTTGGGTGCGAAATAGGTAGCGGATTTCGGCGACGGTTAGGTCGATAGGGCCGGGCTCGCGGCGTAGCGATCCGGGTCGCGCGGGCCGGTGGCCGCGTTGGCTACCAAAGTTCGAGCCCGTCGCGGGTCAGCCTCGCAGCATCCGGGGGCGATGAAAGTCGGTGTTGTCGACCAGGACTGTGGCCCGTTCCTGTGGAGCGCAGGCGGCGAAGTAGATGCGTTGGGCTTCTACGTAGCGGCGCAGGCCGGGGTGGTCGGGATCCGGATTGGTACCGTCACGCCGCGCCATTCGTTGGGCGGTCTCGTTGAACGGGACGTCGAGAAAGACTGACAGATCCCACGTGGCGGCCAGTTCGTCGCGATGCAGGAACAGCCCGTCGACGACGAGCACCGCGCTTGGCGGGGCGAGCTGCGGTTCAGGGGTGAGGATCGCATCGGTGACAAGGTCGTGGCCGGCGGCGCGGTAGCGGCGCGACCCGTTCGGCCCAAACGGCTCCAGGACATCGGCGCGGAACCGCGCGTAGTTGTATGAGTCGCGCCAGAAGCCCTCCGCAGACTCGCGGCCCTGGCGATAGCGCACGGCGCGCACGTTATGGAAGTCGTCGAGCGAGATCCGTACGACCGGCCGGTCCCGTTCGCGGAGCACGGCGGCGAGGTCGTCGGCGAACATGGTCTTCCCTGAGCCATCTGGTCCATCCACGCCAACGCGTACGCAGCTGTGGTTCCGCGGCTCGGGAACACGATCGGCGACGTCGCCAAGGACACGAAGCCGCTCAGGAGCAAGGGAAAAGTCTTCCATATGCTCAGCCCCCGCCGATCAATTCACCCACGATCAACCTGCGATTCTAGACCGGCGAAGTCCAGCCACAACCGCCTCACCACGGCGGGCTGCCGGAACGCGCACGGCCAAGGTCACGAAGCGCTGTTGGAGTATTACACGGCCGGCGCGCGGGGCGCGGCAGACGCCCGAGGATTCGGTGTATCGCGGGCGTATCGAAAATCGCATACGCCACCGCAACGGTCGCTCGTCTTCAGTGGAGGCATCGGCCACAGCGCATCAAAGGTTGGTTTGTCGATCGGGAAGGAACTGTGATCTTGTATTCAGATTCGGGACGTGGTGTCGACCGGCGGCGGCTGCTCGGATGGGGCGGGTTGGCGGCCGCTGGCGTGGCGGCCGGCGCGCCGCTGGTGGGTGCCGAGGTCGGCCACGCTGCCCCGGCCCCAACCGACTCATCCGGGCACGACCGGATCCCGCCGGACGCCCGTCCCGGCGGTGCCTACGACCGGTACATCGCGAAGCTGGCCGCCGAGGACAAGTTCTCCGGAGTGGTGCTGCTGTCGTATCGCGGTCGGACGGTGCTGTCGCGCGGCTACGGCATGGCCGACAAGGAGAAGGGGATTCGTAACCACGAAGGTGTCGCGTTCAACCTCTACGGCGGGCCGTTCGTCAGCCTGTCCATTGTGCAGCTGGCGCAGCAGGGCAAGGTGAAGCTGTGGGACACGGTGGGCACCTACCTGACCGGTTTCGCCACGGAGATCGCCGAGCAGGTGCGCATCCACCACCTGCTCATCGGCACCTCCGGGTTGTCTTTCCCGGACCACGACTACCAGCGCATCTTCCACAGCACGGAGGAGCAGCACGAGTACTACCAGCAGTACACCCGGCAGGCGACGCTGAGGGCCGCCCCCGGCGCGGGTTCGAACAAACCCGGCTGGGGTGCGGATGTCGTCGTGCAGATCGTCGAGGCGGTGACTGGCATGACGTTCTGGGACTACGTGCACAAGCACATCTTCGGGCGCTGCGGCATGACCGGCTCGGCGTACTACACCAGACCGCAGTGGCTGGCCGACAAACACATCGCGCATTCGTACATGAAACAGGACGACGGCAGCTGGGTGGACGCCGTCCGCAACCTGGACAAGGACAGCCCGAACCCGGGCATGGCGGGCCAGAACAATGCCCGCAACTTCGTCCCGGACGGCGGGTTCGTCACCGCACCGGACATGGTGCGGTTCGCGGAAGCGTTGTACGACGGCACCGTGCTCGACCCGGCCTGGGCCGACGTGTACACCTCGGTCAAGGCCCCCAACTTCCGAGGCTCCCCGGGGTTCACCACCTACGGGCCGACAGCCCACATCGTCGAAGGCCAGTGGGAACTCTCGCGCGGCGGCGTCCACCCAGGCAGCATCACCCACTACAGCATCTACCCGAACACCGGATGGGTCGCCGTCGTCCTCAGCAACTACGACGACATACCGCTGCTGGAGATCCTCGGACAGCAGAAGCAGGCCATCACCGGGGCTTCACCCGGCGACGGCGGCGGTGGCGGTTGACGCGCGGCCACGGGCCGGCCGACACCTGACGCTCTAGCCCGTGCCGCATCCGTACCGGCGGCTGCTGCCGGCACGATAGACAGTAGGAGCGCTCACCGTGAAATTCAGTATCCGCCCGGCAGCATCGGACGACGTCGAAATCTTGCGGACCCTCGTCGCCGCGATGGGATATCAAGTCACCTCCCAAGACCTTCATACGCGTCTGCAGGCGCTTCCCGAGGGCCACGCCGTGTACGTGGCGGAGTCCGGGTCCGACGGCATCGGCTGGATCCACGTTCTGATCAGCCACAACCTGATCGTCGGACCGAGGGCCGAGATCGCCGGCCTGGCAGTCGCGCCCCACGCCCAAGGGCGGGGCGTAGGATCGGCTCTCCTTTCCGCAGCCGAAGAATGGACGGCGCAACGCGGGGTCCGAACGATCCATCTGCGATCAGGAACGGAAAGGAAGGAAGCCCATGCCTTCTACCTCTCGCGCGGCTACGAAGCGGTGAAGACCCAGCTCGCCCTGACCAAATCCGTCGCGCCAACCGGCTGACCTTGGGCGTCGGCCGCCCACCCAGACCGGGTCGCCCGGGTGGTGTTCACGTCGCCAGGCGCGCTGTGGGAGGGCGCGTTCCCGGACGGGCAGACCGGTGACATCTGGGACAAGCTCACCCCGGCGCAGGAGAACGAGATCGACGCGCTCGCGTACCGCCCGCGCTTCCTCGCCGCCACCCTGCTGCAGGAGGTGAACCCGCGCGCCGCCCACGCACTGCTCACCGACCCCGAGGCGGACCGGCCAACACGCCGGGCTTCTGGGCCAACCAGTTCACCAGCCTCGACGCCGAGACGGTGGCGGACCCGCGGCCGGCCCTGCGCGCGGTACACGTGCCGGCGCTGGTCCTCCGCGCGGAGGGCGACTACAAGAAGTGGGCCGTCACCTACGACTACAAGCGCACCCTCCCAGAGGCCACGCTGCTATACCTCAAAGGCGCCGGCCACGCGATCTCCAGCGACAAGCCGGCGCTGTACCTGAGCCTGATCCGCGCGTTCCTACTCGACCGTCCGCTCCCGCTGCCGGCGTGGAACTCGGCCGACCCGCCCCGATAGCCCGACAACAGCCCTCCCTTATCGACTATCGACCACCGAATGGAAGGACCCGTCCACCGTGACAACGGTGCGGAGCATTCCCGATGCGCACGCACCAAACCCCACTCGGTCATCCTCGAGGATGACGCGTGACGACGGGCCTGTGGTCGTACCGTGGCATCGTGCACCGGCTCAACCTGTGGCTGCGTGGCCATCCGTGGGTGGGCGACGCGGCGCTCGTCCTGCTCATGCTCCTGAGCTGGTCGCTTCAGACGGGCCACGGGTGGGGCCCGCGGTGGCAGCAGGCGCTGGTGCTCGGCGGCCTGGTGCTGCCCCTGCTGTGGCGCCGCCGCCACACACTGCGCGCCGCGGCGGTGTCGCTGGCGTCGGCCGGCCTGCTCTTCGTTCTAGAGCCGTGGGCCCACCAGCTCCCGATCGCGGTGTGGGCACTCAACATCCTGGTGTACACGCTGGTGATCCAGGGCCGGCCCCGAGCCGCGACCGCCGTGGCCGCCCTCACCGCCACGTTCTACATCACCTGTACGGTGTCGTGGCTCAGCGACAAGCTCTGGATCCCGACCATCGCAGGCTACCTGCTGACGATCGCCCTCATGTGGGCGGTCGGCGAGTTCATGCGGGCCCGCCGGGCGTACGACGCGGAGAAGGAGGGCCGGGCCGTCGCCGAGGAGCGCAACCGTATCGCCCGCGAGCTGCACGACGTGCTCGCGCACAGCATGAGCGTGATGGTGGTCAACGCGGAGGGCGCGGCGCTGATGCGCCACACCGACCCGGACGCGGTCGACCGCGCGCTGCAGGCGATCAGTGCGACCGGCCGGGCCGCGCTCGCCGAGCTGCGGCGGCTGGTCGACGTGCTCCATGAGGGATCGCCGCGCAGCCCTCAACCCACCGCAGCCGACCTGCGCGACCTCACCGAGCGGATCGGCGCCGACCTGGCGGTGACCGGCGACGCCGAAGGGTTGCCGGCGAGCGCGGCCCTGCAGACGTACCGCATCGTGCAGGAGGCCCTCACCAACGTGGTCAAGCACGCCCCCGCCGGTGCGGCCACCTACGTCCGCGTCGACTTCGGGGCGCCCGCCCACGACCGCCGGGTACGCATCGAGGTCACCAATTCCGGCGGCCCTTCCCGGCCCACGGCGCTGCCCGGATCCGGGCAAGGGTTGACGGGTATGCGCGAGCGGGTCGCGCTCTTCGACGGCACTTTGGACGCCGGCCCCACACGCGACGGCGGCTTTCGCGTCGCGGCGACGCTCCAGGTGGAGGCCGCGTGACGCCGGAGAAGGCGGGCGTCCTGATCTGCGACGACCAGGAGCTGATGCGGGTCGGCCTCCGCATGATCGTGGACAGCCAGCCAGACCTCACGGTGGTCGGCGAGGCGGCGGACGGCGAGGCCGCCGTCGCACGCGCTCTGGAACTCAAACCCGATCTGGTACTGATGGACGTGCGAATGCCACGGCTGGACGGCGTCGCCGCCACAGAGCGGATCTGCGCCGCCCTCCCCGCCACCCGCGTGCTGGTCATCACGACGTTCGACCTGGACGAATACGCGTACGCCGCGCTGCGGGCCGGAGCCAGCGGCTTCCTGGTAAAGGACGCGCCCGCCGCCGAGATGCTGGTGGCGATGCGCGGCGTCCTGCGCGGCGACGCGATGGTCGCCCCCTCGGTCACCCGGCGCCTGCTCGACCGGTTTATCACCGGAGTCGCCCCACCCGAGGCCGACCCTCGCCTAGCGGCCCTCACCGACCGCGAACTCGAGGTGCTGGCTCTGATCGCCCGCGGCCTGTCGAACGCCGAGATCGCCTCGAAGCTCTTCCTCGGCGAGACCACGGTCAAGACCCATGTGGCCCGCATCCTCGCCAAGCTCCACATCCGCGACCGCGTCCAGGCGGTCGTCCTCGCATACGAAACGGGCCTGGCACGCCCTGGCGGTTAGCTGCACGGTGATGATCGGCGCTAATTTCCCAGCGGTCGAGAGGACGACGGTGAGCGACGCCCAGGGTGACGCGCGGTTACAAGATCAACCGCGATCGTCGCCGTATGTCGATCACGAGGGAGTTTCTACGGCGGCCTTGGGCTACCGGGGCGGTCGCGGCGAGTTCGCGGCGGCTTGCCGCGGCCATGACGGACGGGCTCGATCTCGAAAGAGCGGCCACCGTTGTCGAATTGGGGCCCGGCACGGGCGCGATCACCGAGGCTATCGTGTCGCGGCTCGGCGCGGGTGCGCGGCTGGTCGCCGTCGAGCTCAACCCTGTGCTGGCCGCACGGCTTGCCAAGAGGTATCCGGTTGAGGTGGTGCAGGCCTCCGCGGCCGAGCTCGCCGACATCGTGCCGTACCCGGTAGACGCGATCGTCGCCGGTCTACCATGGACGGTAATGCCCGCGGCCGAGCAGCGGCGCATCCTCGACGCGGTGGCGGCGGTCCTCCAGCGAGGCGGGCGGTTCAGCACGTTCGCGTACGCGCACGCGGGCTGGACACCGCCGGCAAAACGGTTCACGGCCGAGCTCGCCGCGCGATTCTCCACTGTGGAGCGTAGCGGGATGGTGTGGGCCAACCTGCCACCCGCCTACGTGCACCGAGCCTTCGAGCCGCGCCGGTCGTGGCTCAGAGACCGTGCGCCCGCGAGTTGACGTTCTGGAGCGCGCCGGCGGCTGCTACGCCCAGACGCGACTGATCCGCTGACCGCCGGTTACAGCCGCGCGTTCGCCGCCACCGCCGTGCTGGTCCTGATCGCCGCGGTGTGCGCGGCGCTGTTCACACCGTCACCCCGGCAGTCCGCCACGGAAACGATCACCCGAATGGCCTAGGTCGTAATGAAAACCGTTTCCGATAGTATGGTCTCGGTGCATGTGCGATGTGGGGAGGTTCGGTGTCTGAGCGGCAGATGAGCGCTGGGGTGCGGCGCCGCACGGTGTTGACCGGCGCGCTGGCCGCAGGCGTGGCGGGTGTGGCGGGGTGTGGCGCGGACGCCGGGGCCGGGGCGGGGTCGTCGTCGCCGCGGCGGGGAGGCCGGCTGCGGCTGGTCGCGCTGGGCAGCCCGACCGGTGGGTTGAATCCGTTGACCGCGACCGACGGTGCCAGCTTCATCGCGATGTTCCAGCTCTATGGCCAGCTGGTCCGGCTGCAGGGCGACAAGGTGGTCACCTCGCTGGCAGAGTCGGTGGAGCCGAACGCGGACGCCACAGCGTGGACGATCCGGATCCGCGACGGGGCGCGGTTCCACGACGGCCGGGCGGTGACCGCGGCCGACGTTGCGTACTCGATACGCCAGTTCGGCGACCCGAAACGCAGCTCCACCTTCGGCCAGCTCTACGCCGACGTGGACCTGGCGAACCTGAAGGTCCACGACGCCCGTACCGTCGAGGTGCCGCTGCGGCGGGCCAGGGGCGACCTGGTCGATTCGGTGCTGGCCCAGATGTCGCTGGTCTTCCCGGACGGCACCACCGATCGAGACTGGGTCAAGGGCGTCGGGAGCGGCCCGTTCCGGCTGGTGTCCGCCGCCGGCGGCGGCGTGACGCTGGCCCGCAACGACGAGTACTGGGGTGGTGCGCCGCTGCTGGACGAGGTCACCGTCGCGGTTGTCGTCGACCCGGCGGCTCGACTGAACTCGGTACGCGGCGGCCAGGCCGACTACGCCGTCGACGTCACCCCGGCCGGGGCGCGTTCGGTGGCGAACTCGGCGGATGTGCAAATCCGTCGTGGCGGGCCGGCCAACTCGATGGGCCGCAGCTTCGAGATGAACGTGCAGACCGACCCGTTCCGCGACGCGGATGTCCGCCGCGCGCTGCGGCTGCTGGTGGACCGGCAGCAACTGGTGGACAACGTGCTGCTCGGACAAGGCCAGGTCGGCAACGACCTGTACGGCCTCGGCCTACCCGGCTACAACACCGCGCTGCCGCAGCGCACCCGGGATGTCGAGCAGGCCCGGTCGCTGCTGGCCAAGGCCGGCGTGACCCGGCTGACGATCAAGGCGGCCGACCTGCAGGCCGGCACCGTGGACGCCGCCCGGCTGCTGGCCGAGCAGGCCCGCGAGGTCGGTCTCACGATCACGGTCGAGCAGGCGCCCGCGGACACCTACTTCAACGATTACGCCGGCGTGCTGAGCACACCGTTCCAGGCGTTCTACTTCATCAACCGGCCAGCCGCGACGATGATCAGCACGTACACCGGTTCCGATTCGTCGTTCAACATCACCGGTGTGCGGGGCGGCGACTTCGACCGCCAGTTGGTGTCCGCCCGCGCGACCGTCGACGACGCGGCCCGCCGGGAACGGTTCAATGAGCTGCAGCGCTACCTGTGGGACTCCGGCGGCGACCTCGTGTGGGGGTACGCCGAGCAGCTAGACGCGGTCCGTCCCGGGGTGGGTGGCGTGCAGCTGAACCAGTCGGTGCCCCTGCTGGCCACGGCCTACCTGCCGGCGTGATGCGCGTTCCCACGCCGGGACGGGCGCTGCGCCTGGTGGCCGGTGCCGTGGCGCTGCTGCTGGCGGTGAGCGTGGTGCTGTTCGTGGCGGTGCAGGTGCTGCCCGGGGACCCGGTCACCCAGGCGCTGGGTAGCACCTACACCCCGGAGCGGGGCGCGCAGCTGCGGGCGCAGCTCGGGTTGGACGCGCCGGTGGCCGAGCAGTACCTGCGCTGGCTGGGTGGGGTGCTGCGCGGGGACTTCGGCACCAGTGCGGTCACCCGGGTCCCGGTCGGGCCGATCGTCGCCGAACGGGCCGGCAACAGCGTGGTCCTCGCGGCTGCCGCGTTCGTGCTGATCGCCGTGCTCGGTGTCGGTTTCGGCCTGTTCGCCGGGGCGCGTCCGGGCAGCGGACGCGACCGCGCGGTCTCGGCGGTGACGCTGACACTGACCGCGGTGCCGGAGTTCGCCCTCGCCACCGTGTTGGTCGCGGTCTTCGCGTTCGCCCTGGGCTGGCTGCCGGCGGTGTCGCTGGTGGCACCAGGGAGCGGGCCGTTGTCGCAGCCGGCGATCCTGGTGCTGCCGGTCGCGTCGCTGGCCCTGTACGGGGGCGCGTACACCGCCCGGATGGTGCGCGGCATCGTCGCCGACATTGCGGCCGGCCCGCACGTCGAGGCGGCCCGGATCGCCGGGCTGCCGGAGCACCTGGTGCTGCGCCGGCACGTCCTGCCGTCGGCGGCGGGCTCCATCGCGCAGGTGCTGGCGCTGCTGGTGCCGTACCTGGTCGGCGGGGCGCTGGTCGTGGAGACGGTGTTCGCGTATCCGGGGCTGGGGGCGTTGCTGGCCAGTGCGGTCCGGGCCCGCGACGCGGTCCAGGTCGAAGCGGCCGGCCTGGTCCTCGCCGCCGTCGCGATCGCCGGGTTCCTGGTCGCCGAGCTGATCCAGGACCGGTCCTGTCCGGGGCGGGCGGTACCGATGAGGCCCGCGCTGGGGAGGCTGCGGTGACGCGGATCCTGACGCGGCGGCTACGGATCGTCGGCCTGGCACTGGTGGCCACGCCGACGCTGCTGGCAGCGGCGCTCACGCTGGCCGGTCCGCATCTCGCGCCGCACCGCGTCGATGCGATCGTCGGTATTCCGTACGAGCCGGCCCGGACCGGCCTGCCGCTGGGCACCGACCACCTAGGCCGGGACGTGGTCTCCGGGCTGCTGACTGGGGCACGCGGGGTGGTGCTCGTGCCGGTCCTGGCGGTGGCGCTGGGCAGCCTGGTCGCCGTCCCGTTGGGGCTGCTGACCGGCTGGCGGTCCGGGCGGGGCAGCCGGCTCGTGCTGCGCGGCAGCGAGCTGCTGCTGGTGCTGCCCCCGCTGCTGGTGCTGCTGATCGTCGTCGGTTCGCGGGCACCGGCGGCGCTGATTGTCGCGGTGATCGGCCTGCTCGGTGTGCCAGGCAGCGTCCGCTACCTGCGCGCCGCGACCGCGCGCGTGGCGCACAGCGGCTACATCGAGCACGCCATCGCGGTCGGCGAGCGGCGCACCGCCATCCTTACCCGGGAACTGGTGCCGGTCCTGGCCGGTCCGATCCTGACCGACGCCGGCCTTCGGCTGGTCGGCTCGGTGTACCTGGTGGCCTCGCTGAGCTTCCTCGGTTTCGCACCGGTCGGCGGGCCGAACTGGGCGACGATGGTGGCGCAGAACGCCGACGGCGGCAGCCTGAACCCCGCCGCCCTGCTCGCCCCCGGATTGTGCATCGTGGCGTTCACCGTCTCGGTGAACCTCCTCGCCGACCGTCTCGCCGGCCGGCTGCGGGGTGACCGATGACCACGCCGCTGGAGATCACCGACCTGCGGGTCACCGGACCGGGCGGCCGGCCCGTCGTCGACGGCATCACGCTGCACGTCGGGTCCGGGGAACGGGTCGGAGTCGTCGGCGAGTCCGGCGCCGGCAAGACCACACTGGCCCTCGCCGGACTGGGCATCATCCGACCCGGCCTGCACCTGTCCGCCGGCCGGGTGCGGCTGTGCGAACAGGACGTGTTCGCGCTGCCGGAGCGGACGCGCCGACGGCTGCGTCGCGAGCACACGGCCTGGCTCGGGCAGGACCCGGCGGCCACGCTCACCCCTACGATGCGGGTCGACCAACAGGTCAGTGAGCTGCTGGACCCCGCCCAACGCGACCACGACACGGTGCGCCGCCGCCTCGCAAGCGTCGGCCTTCCCACCGACGCCGAGTTTCTGCGGCGGCTGCCGGCCGAATTGTCCGGCGGGCAGCAGCAGCGCCTCGCACTGGCCCGCGCCCTGGCACCGCAGCCGCGGCTGGTGGTGCTGGACGAGCCGACCAGCCGGCTGGACTACGGTACCCGGGCGCTGGTGATCGCCGAACTGGACCGGCTGCACCGCGAGCAACGCTTCGCCCTGCTGGTCATCAGCCACGACCTTGACCTGGTCGCCCGGCTCGCCAATCGGATCGTCGTCCTGCGGAACGGGCGGCCCGTGGAGACTGGAGAGAGCCGGCAGACGCTGCGCAGCCCGGCGCACCCCTACACTCGCCGGCTGGTCGACGCGTACCCGGATCCGCGCGCCCACCGCGCGCGCACCCCACCGGCCGCCGATGCCGCGGCGCTCAGCGTGGACGGCCTCGGCGCCGGGTACGGGCACGGGAATGTCCTCCACGACGTCTGCTTGCGGGCACGGCCGGGTGAAGCGCTCGCCCTGGTCGGTGCCAGCGGATCTGGCAAGTCCACCCTGGCCCGCTGCCTGGTCGGCCTGCACTACCCCACCAGCGGTCACATCCGCGTCGCCGAGCAGATCCTGGCACCGACCGCTGGGCGGCGCAGCCGCGCTCAACGTGGTTGGTTGCAGCTCATCCCGCAGGACCCGTACGGGTCGCTGAACCCCCGCCGCCGCATCGACGCTGCGGTAGGCAGACCGCTGCGGCTGCTGCACGGCATGCCCCGGCGGCAGGCCACCACGCGCGCCGTCGAGCTGCTGCACCGGGTGGGGCTCGGCGCCGACCTCGCCCGCCGTAGGCCCGCGCAGCTGTCCGGCGGCGAACGGCAGCGGGCCGCCATCGCCCGAGCCCTGGCCGCCCGGCCGCGGGTGCTGGTCTGCGACGAGATCACCTCGGCGCTCGACCCCACCGTGGCCGAAGGCATCCTCGACCTGCTCGACGAACTGCGCCGCGACGACGGGCTCGCCGTCGTGTTCATCACCCACGACCTCGGCCTGGTCCGCCGGTTCGCCGACACCGTCGCCGTCCTCGAAGACGGACATATCCGCGAGTACGACACCGCGGAGGCCGTGCTCACTGATCCGCAATCGCCGGCAGCCCGCGCGCTGCTGTACGCCGCGCCGTCGCTGCGCGCCGCCCTCGCGGCCGACCCGTCGGCCACACCCGACCCATCGTCCACTGCCGACACTGCGGCCGTGCCCATGGAGGCATCGTCATGACCGACCACAACCACCAGGACACCCCGCTGACGCTGTCCGGCGGCGTACGGTCGCTGCTGCCGTTCGCCCGCCCGGACTGGCCGCGCTACACGCTGTCCGCCGCCCTGGCCGCCCTGGCCGCGCTGTGCCGCCTGGGCCCGCTCTACGCCATCTACGAAGCCCTGCGCCACCTGGTCGAAGACTCCGCCACGCGGGGCGGCCTGTACCGGCTGGCGCTGCTCGCGCTCGTCTTCGTGGTCGCCCAGTACCTGCTGCTGACCGCCTCGATCTGGATCTCCCACCGGGCCGCGTTCGCCACCCTCTACCGGCTGCGGCTGCGCGTCGGGCAGCGGCTGACCCGCGTACCGCTCGGTTTCGTCACCAGCCGGCAGTCCGGCGCCGTGCAGCGGACCATCACCAACGACGTGGAACGCCTGGAGCTGTTCCTGGCCCACGCGCTGCCGGACCTGGTGGCCGCGGCGGTGTCCGTGCTCGCGCTGACCGTGTGGATGGCTGTTGTCGACTGGCGGTTGGCGCTGGTCGCCCTCGCCACGGTGGTGGCTGGGCTGGGGCTGATGAACGCCTCCGTCCGCCGCAGTGGCAAGGAGCAGCTCGGCGACTACATGGCTGCGATGGGCCGGATGAACGGCTCGGTCGTGGAACTGATCCGCGGCCTGCCCGTGGTGCGCACCTTCCACCGGCCCGGCCGGCTGTACGCCGAAACCCGCAACGCGGTCACCGACGCCGCCCGCTTCCAATCCCGGTGGGGACGCGACTTCCTGCCGCTGTACACCGGCTTCCAGGTGCTCGCCGCCGCCACCGTCGTCACCGTCGTCCCGGTCGCGCTGATCCTGTACCACACCGGCCACCTCGCCGCCGCCGACCTTCTGTTCTTCGCCATCTTCGGGATCGGCTACGGCGTACCCGTTCTCCAGTTGGCCCAGATGGGCGTGCAGCTCGGTGTGCTGTCGCTGGCCGCCGGCCTGGTGACCACCCTGCGCGACGCCGGTGAACTCCCGGAAACCGCCGACACCGCCGAGTTCGGTGAGCCCGGCGTGGAGTTTGACCGGGTCAGCTTCCGCTACCCCGGGGAGCAGTCCGCCACGGACGCTCTGCACGAGGTCAGCTTCCGCGCCGCACCTGGGACGGTCACCGCGCTGGTCGGCCCGTCC
This sequence comes from Micromonospora sp. CPCC 205371, assembly GCF_026130045.1. Taxonomy (GTDB): domain Bacteria; phylum Actinomycetota; class Actinomycetes; order Mycobacteriales; family Micromonosporaceae; genus Phytohabitans. Next base: position 69,964 of record NZ_JAIBNX010000003.1, on the reverse strand, counting down.
GGGGCCGGCAAGACCACGGTCGCGCGGCTGATCTGCCGCTTCTACGACGTTGACGCCGGCACCGTCCGGGTCACCGGCACCGACGTGCGGGACCTGCCGTTCGCGCAGCTGATGGAGCAGGTCGCGTTCGTGTTCCAGGAGACGTTCCTGTTCGATGACACGGTGGCGGCCAACCTGCGGCTGGCCAAACCGGACGCCACCGACGCCGAACTGGTCGCCGCCGCCCGCGCCGCCCGCATCCACGACGTGATCACCGAGCTGCCCGACGGCTACGCCACCCGTCTCGGGGAACGCGGCGGCCGGCTCTCCGGCGGGCAACGGCAGCGGCTGGCCATCGCCCGCGCCCTACTCAAAGACGCGCCGATCATCGTGCTCGACGAGGCCACCGCCTTCGTCGACCCGGAAAACGAACTCGCCCTGCAAGAGGCGATCACGGCGCTCACCGCCGGTCGCACCGTCGTGATGGTCGCTCACCGGCTGTCCACCGTGGCCGGAGCCGACCAGCTCCTCGTCATGGATGGCGGCCGCATCGTCGAACAGGGCCGCCACGACGACCTGGTCGCCAGCGGTGGCCTGTACGCCCGGATGTGGGCCGCGTTTGAAGGCTCCCAACAGATCTCGGTGTCCGCCGCCGTCCACGCCCAGGAGACCCGATGAACGACACAGTCACCTACCAAGGTCCGATCCGCACGGTGTGGCGCCTGTTCGGACCGCACCGCTACCACCTCGCCGGCGGGATCGCGCTGCGCTTCGCGCAAGCGCTGTTCGCCGCGATCCCCGTGGTGGCACTGGTGTGGACCATCGATCGCATCCGCACCCAGACCCTGACCGCATCGGCCGTCACCACCACGGTCATCGTCATGGTGGCGGCCACCATCATCCAGTACGGCCTCGCCGTCGCGGCCAACCGGTTCGCCTGGATGACCACGTTCGAAGCGATCGGTGACGCCCGGCTCCGCGCGCTCGAACACGTGCACCAGGTGCCGCTCGGCGCCGTCCTACAACGCGGCACCGGCGATGTCAGCTCGGTGCTCACCACCGACCACGAGGCCGTGTCCACCTTCGCCCCCAGCGGGAGGCACCATCTGTGCGGCCCCGCCGCGCTGCCCGTGTCCGTCTTCGCCGGCCTGCTCGTCATCGACCCCACCATGGCCGCCGCGACGGCGGCCTGCGTCCTTGTCGCGGCGCCGGTGTTCTGGTGGGTCAACCGCTACTTCCGCACCAACGCCCTCATCCGCGGCGACCGGATGGCCGCTAGCGCCGGCCGGATCGTCGAATACATCCAGGGCATCGCGGTGATCCGGGCCTTCGACCGCACCGGCGAACGCCTCGGCTGGTACCGCGACGCGGTCGCCGACATCCGCGCCGTCAACGACCGCCTCGCCGTACGACTCACCCCGGCCGCCATGCTCACCATGGGCGCCGTACAGCTCGGCGTCCCCATCGTCATCGCGGCCGGCGCCTACCGGCTCTTCGGCGGTTCCCTCGACCCGGCCACGCTGATCGCGTTCCTCGTGCTGATCCTGCGCGTCTACAACCCGCTGCTCGACCTGGCCGGCAGCGTGGAAGAGGTACGCCTGGCCGACGCCGCGCTGGAACGCATCAACCGGCTGCTCGCCATGCCGCCCCAGACGTACCCCGACACGCCGGCCGCCCAGCCGAGCGAACCCAGCGTCCGGCTCGCCGGTGTCAGCTTCGGCTACCAACCGGACCAACCGGTGCTGCACGACGTCACCTTCACGGTGCCCGCGCACACCGTCACCGCGATCGTCGGGCCCAGCGGCGCGGGCAAGACCACCCTGCTCAACCTCGTCGCCCGGTTCTGGGACCCGGACAGCGGCGCCGTCACCGTCGGCGGCGTCGACCTGGACCACCTGTCCGCCGACCAACTCTTCGACACCATCACCTTCGTACCCCAGGACGTCTACCTGTTCCAGGGCACCGTCGCGGACAACATCGCCCTGGGCAACACCGACCTCACCACCGCCGACATCGAGGCCGCCGCCCGCACCGCCCAGGCCCACGAGTTCATCACCGCCCTGCCCGACGGATACGACACCCCGATCGGAGAAGGCGGCCAGACTCTGTCCGGCGGGGAACGACAGCGCATCTCCATCGCCCGCGCCGTCGCCAAGGGCGCACCCATCCTGCTACTCGACGAGGCCACCGCCGCGCTCGACCCCATCAACGAACACGCCGTCCAGCAGGCCCTGGCCCGGCTCGTCCAACACCGCACCGTCCTGGTCGTGGCCCACCGGCTCAACACCATCCGCGACGCCGACCAGATCATCGTCCTCGACAACGGCAAGGTCGCCGAGATGGGAACCCACGACGAACTGCTCGCCGCGGGCGGCCTCTACACCCGCATGTGGCAGGAACGCACCAAGGCCAGCCAGTGGCAGATCAACCCGACGCCACCATCAGGCGGGTGACAGGAGGGCCGGACGCGTCGCCGCGAACACCGCCCATCACGGTTACCGGTGACCCGCTACCAGCGCATTTGACCAGGTCACGGGCGCGGGGTGGTGCCCGATGACCCCGACCCGCCGCCCCGAACTCCCGGCCGGCCTCGACCCTGGCGCCTGGACCGCCCTGCACCTGCCGGCACGCCAGGCCGTACGCCATGCCCTCGTCACGGCATTGGTCAAGCAACTGCTCGACACACTCACCAAGAGCACGACCTCGGACACCGAGGCGTACCAGGTGTTCGTCCGCACGGTGAGGCTCCTCAACGTGTTCGTCGTCGAGGAGGGCCGCCGATGAGCCGAGCCCTCCCACCGCCGACACGGTTCACCGACGCCGAGAAGATCAACCCGTTCCAACTCCTCATCAACCTGCACGATCACACACTGGACCACGCTCCCGATCCGACGCCTGACGGCGCACTGGCGGAGTTGGCCCTCGCCGCCGCGGTCGTGGCCTGGTGGAGCGGCTGGCAGCCGATCACCATCCACGCCGCGCTCCGGGCCGGAGCCACGGTGACGGACGTCGCCGCCGCGACCGGACTGGACAACGGCGAAGTGGTCCGTCGATGGACCCGATGGGCCGATGTCCAGACCAAGTTGGTCATCGCCGGACGTCCATCCGTTAACCCGGACGAGGTCCGGACCATCCGCCAACGCATCCGAGAGGAGGTGCACCCATGAGCCCAACCCGCATCGCACGAAACGTCAGCACCGTCGCGGTCGCGTCCATCGCCGCTTGGTCGTCGTGGAGCCATATGGTCCACGTCGCGTTGCGTTTCGGTGAGCGTCCGGAGGTGGCCTACGTCCTGCCGATCTCGGTCGACGGGATGCTCATCATCGCCTCCACCGCGATGGTGGACGACCAACGCGCCGGACGACCAGTGCGCTGGTCGGCCCGGATCGCGTTCATCGCGGGGGTCGGGGCCAGCGTCGCAGCGAACATCGCCGCAGCTCAACCCACCCTCGGCGCCCGCATCGTCGCCGCCTGGCCAGCCATCGCGCTCCTGCTCGTGGTGGAGATGCTGTCCCGCGTCCGACGGACATCAACGCCACCTGCCGAGGCAGTAGGCGTCCCCACGGGCGCGGACCCGCTCGATATTGCTGCTGATGCTGTTGCGCACGCCAATGCGGGAACCCCGCCGGAACCGGCCGGCACGTCCCCGGCCGTCCGGACACGAAAGACCTCTGGGGCGTCTGAGCATCGGCGAAGGACTGGCCGCAACGCGTCCGAAGCCGCGTTGAAGGTGAGGGAGGAACGTCCGGACGCGAGCACGGCGGACATCGCCGCTCACCTGGGAGTGACTGAACGTCATGTCCGCAGACTCCTGAGAACCGACAGGAGGAGTCCACGCACAACGTCGACGTAGAACCCCGGACGGAGGCATTGATCTGGACGGAGCGCCTTTGCGCCTAGCAATCGCCTTGCGAAAGCCTTGCAAGATCGCTAGCATCTGCTCATGGCCCAAGATGTCATCTACGCCCGCGTGCCGACCGCACTCAAGGAAGCGGTCGACGCCTACGCCAGCCGGCAGGGCACGTCCTTGACGGCAGGCGTCGTGGATCTGCTCGACCGTGGATTGGCAGCCGCGAAGGGCTTGTCCGTCGAGCGGCTGGAGGCGAGTCTTGCTGAAACCAATTCTCGGCTGCAGGCGGCTGAGGCTCAGCTGGCGACATTGAGCGCCTTCGCCGAGCGGGCAAGCCATCGCATCGGCACATGCCCCTACTGCAGTAAGGACATCACGGGGCGGGATCTGCTGGCAGTGGGCAACTGCCCACACTGCCGTAAACCCTTGTCAGAACTCATCGTTCCGAACAACGGCAAGAACAGCCTGGACCAACGCGAGGCCCTCATGCTGGTCGGCGCACTTGGAGCTGTTCTTGCCGTCGCCTACCTCGCGTCCAAAAAGTGACGCGATCCGTCCGCCGTCAGACGAAAGGAGGAAGCAGTGGAGTCAATCGTGAAGTTCATCGTCCTGGCCGCGGTCGCCGGAGCGGCGATCAAGGCGGCAGGTAAGGCTGGAGCCAAGCTGGGCATCCCGGCAATCGCAGTGCCTGCCATCGCCGGCGTGCTGTACACCTACGCCAAGAAACTCAGATAAGGCGCGCCACACAGAGACGAACCCCGGGCGGGACCGAGGCGTTAGCAGCACCTCGGTAACGGCGGGGTTCGCCCCTGTGACCATACCCAGGGAGCCCAAGCGTGTGCACACCAAGCCCTCATGGCCGGCTCTTTCGGTATCACGTTCGAATCGACACCACCTCAACGTCAACATTGTCGCCGCGCAGGCGCCGGACTGTCCGGTAGAGCGCGACCTGCGAGAACGTGAAGAGCGTGTCGGCGGTGAGCCGGTTGCCCTCGCCGAGCGCGATGGCGTAGACCACCTTGCGGGGCCGGAAGGTCGTGTCGATGGGGTGCCCCGGACGTTCGGCGTGCACCTGGGCGACGAGCCGCTCCCGCGCCTCAGCCTCGTGGATCAACGCATCGACGGAGACCTCGCCCTGGGCGAACAGGTGACTCAGGGGTGCCGACCGTTCGGCGCGCTTGACGTGGATCAGTTCGTTGGCGGGCCCGAGCAGGTCGCAGGCTTCGATGCCGGGGCCACGGCGATGCTGCCTGGTCTTGAGGAAGTGCTTGTCGAGCAGGACGTATCCGGTTCCCTGTTCGGCGACCATCCGGTTGTAGGCGTCCTCGTTGGCGAGGTCGCCGGTCCACGGGGGCAGGGCGATCGTCGGGGTCCGGGTCAGGATCTGCTCGATCTCGGCGCGGAGGATTGCGAGATGCTCGACGCCGATCTCGTACCAGCGGCCTTCGTGGTAGATCATGCGGGCCGCTCCGAGGGAGATCTCGGCAGTGATCCACTTGTGCGCCGCTACCGCCGGGGTGAGCAATTCGCGGCCGTCCGAGTCGGCGCACATGCCGATGGAGCCGATCTTCAGCGCCTCCAGCCGGCGTCCGGCGGGCCTCCCGCGGGTGCGTTCGAGGATCGTGTCCAGGTCGAGGTCGGGGGTGCGCTCCGCACGGTACGGCACCTTGATCACGTACGACTGGGCGGACGCTTCGTACTCGATCTGGGAGGCGGGCACGGCAAGGCCCAGATCGGGGTGCCCGTAACTGCCGAGCAGACCATCCAGGAGTACGTCGAGCCGGGCGGTGCTGTCCCCCGGGTGTATCGGCCGGACCTGGGCGATGAACTCGAGATCCGGCGAGGGGGACTCCCGGGCACAGACACGGCTGATCTCGCGCAGGTCGTCCAGCAGCCCTGCGGGATCGGTGCTGACCGCGATCTGCAGCGACTCGGCTCCGGCAATGGACACCGGGCGGGCGCTGCCGCGAGCGACGGTGAGCTGCGTGTTGGTGAGGTGGCCGGACAGCTGACCGACGATTTCGCCCCAGCCCTCGATGCTGTAACGGCGGATGTGCTGTCCGCCGGGTACGAGGCTGCGTTCGACCCGGCCGGTGGAGGCCAGCACGCGGCGGGTGACCCGGCGGATCTGTTCCGGTTCGATCGCCCGGATCGCGAATGCGATGCCGAATCCGGGGTCGATCCGTTCCGGGTCGATCATGAACCGTCCGATGGTGCCGTAGGTCAGGGCGTACACCTGGTCGTCGACGGCGATGAGCAGGACGCAGCCGGCGCTGCTGTGGCTGACTGTCATCGTGTCACCGGTGAGGCCGGTGACGACCGGGCACCAGTCGGCGACGGGCTGCGGAACGTGCCCGTGGACCAGCAGGGCCGGCGCTCCGGCAACCTCCGTGGTCATCGTCGTGAAGTCGTTGGCGCGCAGGTAGCGGTGGTTGAGAACGGTCGCCAGGCTCTCTAGGTCGGCGTGTACCCGGTAGACGGTGGTGCGGTACGTGGACCTGGGCCGGGACACGCGGCGAGTGGTCCGCCGGCCGCGGGATGCGCCGTCGGGGCGGGTCTCGTCGTCGCGACCGGGTGGGCGGTTGCTTGTGGTCTCGCTCATGAAGCGTTTCTCCCTGTTCGCGGTGTAGCCCCAGGCCGGTCGCGTGCGAGAAGGCCGGGTGGAGCTGTCTGAGGTGGAGCGCGGCGGACGCGTTCGCGGCGCGGTCCGGCTCGCCGGAGCAGTAGGCGGGCGGCGAACTGCCGTCCGACTGAAAGCAACCATAGCATGTGAGTCAATGAAAGCACTGTCAAACCGTTTACACGGCCCCGCCTTCGTGTAGTGTGCGCGGTGGAACACATCCGCGTACCGATCGACAGGACGTCACATGCCGGACCTTGCCCAGGTGACCGCCGCCGAGATATCCCGGCTGGCCGGGGTCACGCGTGCCACGGTCAGCAACTGGCGCCGGCGCCACCCAGACTTTCCCGCGCCGTCCGGAGGGACGGAAGCCAGCCCGGCGTACGACCTCGACGCGGTGCGCGGGTGGCTGGCCGCCCGTGGGCAGCTTCCGGTCGGCTCGCCGGCGGACGACCTGCGCACCGTGCTCCGTACCGGCCTGACGACCAAGGCGGCGTTGTCGCTGTTCCCTCTGGTGCTCGCCGCTGGGCGGATGGACCCGGGCGACCTCCAGGACGTGATAGCACTTCCTGACGAGACGCTGATGTCTCGCGTTGGCGAAGTGGTCGAGCCGTACCAGGGCCACGTACCGGGAATCGACGATCAGCGGTATCGCGTCGAGAGCGCGGACGTGCTGCGCACCCTGCTGCGCTGCGTCGCCGAGACGGGTGCCGCGGCGACCGCCGAGGTGCTGGCCGAATACGACTCCGACGACACCGCCAGCGGCAACTATCAGACCCCCACCCCGCTGGCCCAGCTGATCGCCGACCTGCTCTCCACCCCCGGCGAGCCCTACCCCGTCAGTGTCTTCGACCCCGCCTGCGGCGATGGTGGCCTGCTGATCGCAGCAGGGAAGCACGGCGCGACCAAGCTGTACGGGCAGGATGTCGTCGCTGGCCAGGCAGCTCAGGCCGCGGTCCGTATCCCGCTGGAGACCTCGGACACTCGGGTGACCGTGCGCGCGGGTGACAGCATGCGGGCCGACGGCTTCCCCGGGCTGCTGGCGGAGGCGGTGCTGTGCGCGCCGCCGTACGGGGACCGGGACTGGGGCCACGAGGAACTGGCCTACGATCCACGATGGCTGTTCGCCCTACCTCCCAAGAGTGAGCCGGAACTGGCCTGGGTGCAGCACTGTCTGAGCCACACACAGCAGGGCGGACGGGTCGTCATGCTCATGCCACCAGCCACCGCCGAGCGAGCCGCCGGACGACGCATCCGGGCCGAACTCGTCCGCAGCGGCACACTGCGCGCCGTAATCGCCCTCCCGGTCGGTGTGGCACCTCCGCTGCATATCGGGCTGCACCTGTGGCTGCTCCAACGCCCGCACCAGCAGACGACCGCGGCGCAGCACGTCCTCTTCGTCGACACAGCCGCCACCTATACGCGTACCGCCGGACAGACACCGGCCCGACGCCCCACCGTGGACTGGCCCACGCTGCGCGATGCCGTGCTCGACACCTGGCGCGAGTACGACCTGCATCCGGACGCCTTCGACACCATCCCGGGCACGGCCCGCGCCGTACCGGTCGTCGACCTGCTCGACGAGGCCGTCGACATCACCCCCACACGCCACGTCCGGGCAACACCGGCAGCCGCCCCACCGGAGGAACTGGCCGCCACCGCTTTCGCGGTGCGGGACAGACTGCGGCGCGCCGCCGCCGGCCTGACCGCACTCAGCGGCGGACAGCACTGGCCGCCCGCAGGTGGCACAGCCAGGACCTGGCGGCACGCAACCGTCGCCGATCTGCTACGCGGTGACGCGTTGACCCTGGTACGCGCCCCGACAATCAACCGCCACGCCGTGGACGCGTCACGCGACGAGACGGCACACGGCAGGACCTTGACGGCCCAGGACGTACTCACCCGCCGACCCGCCTCCGGGCCCACCGAGCAGACCGGCGAGGAGATCACCATCGAGGCCGGCGACGTTATCCTGCCCGAGATCCTGCACCACGGCGCCAGCGTCGCCCGAGTAGCCGCCGACGCCGACGCCGGCTACCTCCTGGGCCGGCAGCTCTACCTGTTGCGACCGGATCCCACTCGCTTCGACCCGTGGTTCCTCGCCGGATTCCTCGCCGCCGAGGACAACCTCACCGCCGCCTCCACCGGCACCAGTATCGTCCGGGTCGACGTACGCCGACTGCGGATACCGCTACTGCCACTACCCGAGCAACACCGGTACGCAGTGGCGTTCCGCCGACTGCACGCGATGCGAGTCGCCGCCGACCTCGCGAACCGCCTCGCCGACGAAACCGCCCGCGTGCTCGGCGCCGGCCTCACCGAAGGAGCACTGCTCCCACCCGACACCGCAACCTGAGCACCGCCGATAGTCCAAGAAACGCCCCCGTCCCGGTCCTGACGGAAGGAACCCGTTGAATAGCAGCAAGCACACCGAGCTGGCGAACCACGCCTGGTCGGTAGCCGATCTCCTCCGCGGCGACTACAAGCAGTCCGACTACGGCAAAGTCATCCTGCCGTTCACAGTCCTGCGCCGCTTGGAATGCGTCCTGGAACCCACCAAGGACAAGGTCCTCGCAGAGTACGACCGGCTGAAGGGACAGGAGAACGTCGACCTGCCCCGGTTCCTGCGCCGCGCCGCCGGCCACAGCTTCTACAACACCAGCGGCTACACCCTGAAAGCGATCACCAAGGACTCGAGCCAAGCGGCGAAGCACCTGCTCGCGTACGTCGGCGCCTTCTCCGACAACGCGCGGGACGTGCTCGACAAGTACGACTTCCCCCAGCAGATCCGGCGGCTCGACAACGCGAACCTGCTCTACCAGGTGGTCGGTCGATTCGCGGACCTCGATCTGCGGCCCGTCGAGCTCAAGGACGGCAAGCCCGTCCTCGGCGAGGACGGTCAGCCCAAGGTCATCGTCTCCAACCACCAGATGGGCTACGTCTTCGAGGAACTGATCCGGCGCTTCGCCGAGCAGTCCAACGAGACCGCCGGTGAGCACTTCACCCCCCGCGAGGTCATCGAACTGATGGTCAACCTGCTCATCGCGCCGGACGACGACGCTCTCGGCATCCCTGGCGCCTCCCGCACGGTCCTGGACCCGGCCTGCGGCACCGGTGGCATGCTCTCCGCCGCCGAGGAACACATCAAAGCCCTCAACCCGTCCGCCACGGTCACCGTCTTCGGCCAGGAACTTAATCCAGAGTCCTGGGCGATCTGCCGTTCCGACATGATGATCAAGGGCCAGGACCCGGAGAACATCAAGTTCGGCAACTCGTTCAGCGACGACGGCCACCGCGCCAAACACTTCGACTACCTGCTGGCCAACCCGCCCTTCGGCGTGGAGTGGAAGAAGGTAAAGGACGACGTCGAACACGAGTATGAAACGCTCGGCGAGAGCGGCCGCTTCGGCGCCGGCCTGCCCCGGATCAACGACGGCTCGCTGCTCTTCCTCCAGCACATGATCTCGAAGATGAAGCCAGTCACCGCCGACGGCAAGGGCGGCAGCCGCATCGCCATCGTCTTCAACGGCTCCCCGCTGTTCACCGGCGCCGCCGAGTCGGGCGAGTCCCGCATCCGGCAGTGGATCCTGGAGAACGACTGGCTCGAAGGCATCGTCGCCCTGCCCGACCAGCTCTTCTACAACACCGGCATCTCCACCTACTTCTGGATCCTGACCAACCGTAAGTCCAACGGACACCGCGGCAAGGTCGTCCTGCTCGACGCCCGCGACCAGTTCACCAAGATGCGCAAATCTCTCGGCGACAAGCGCAAATACCTGACCAAAGACCAGATCAGAATCATCACCCAGCTGTACGCGGAGGCGCTCGACGCCGCCCAGGACGCTGAGCACCCGATGCACGCCAAGGTGAAGGTCTTCGCCAACGAGGACTTCGGCTACCGCCGCATCACCGTCGAACGCCCGCTGAAGCTGCGATTCGAGGTCACCGATGAGACCCTGACCGAGCTGGCCACCTCGAAGCCGATCCAGAAAGCGACCAACGCCGAGGCGCTCGCCACCGCGCTGAAACCGCTGGTGGGTCAGGTCTGGACGACGAAGCGGGCGGCCTGGGACACCCTGCGCAAAACGATGGCCGAGGCCGGAGTTCTCTGGCCCACCGGCACCCCGTTCCAGAAGGCGATGCGCGAAGTAATTGGCGTACGCGACCCCGACGGCGAGGTCCAGTTCGTCAAGGGCAACCCCGAACCCGACCCGGAGCTACGCGACTACGAAAATGTCCCGCTCGACGAGGACATAGACGAATACCTGCGCCGCGAGATCCTGCCCCACGTCCCGGACGCCTGGATCGACCACGAAAAGACCAAAATCGGCTACGAAATTCCCTTCACCCGCCACTTCTACGTCTACAAGCCGCCCAGGCCGCTCGCCGAGATCGACGCCGAACTGAAGGAACTGGAGGCCGAGATCCAGGCGCTTCTCGGCGAGGTGATCGAATGAAGGTTGACACCACTCCTCTTCGACTCCGTTATCTCCTTAAACCGAAAGAAGAGATCGGTCGGCCAGAGCTCCAGGTTCTGTCTGTTTACCGCGACCACGGGGTGGTGCCCAAATCATCCCGGAAGGACAATTTTAACAAAACCCCTCTCGATCTTTCTCGCTACCAGGTAACTCGTCGAGGTGACCTAGTAATTAACAAGATGAAAGCATGGCAGGGATCTGTTGCAGTCTCATACTTCGAGGGACTCGTCAGCCCAGACTACCTGGTGTGCTCCATCAATCCTCGAGTTGATGCCCGGTATCTGCATTTCCTCTTGAGGTCAGCTCCCATGATCGCCGAGTTTCGAGCACGCTCAAAAGGAATCAGGCCTGCACAGTGGCGCCTATACTGGGAAGACCTGGCAGATATAACTGTCCAACTTCCGACTTTGGATGAGCAGCGCCGGATCACCCGATTTCTCGACGCAAAGATGATGCTTATAGACAAGCTTCTCGCGGGATTCAATCGACAATCAGCGCTGATTATGGAGCGTGAGTATTCGGCTTTAGCGGCCACGGTTTCAGGGGCCAGATTGGGCGACGGCGCGTCAGCGACCGGCGTTTCATGGATTCCAGCCATGCACCCGCGAGCGCAGGTAGTGCCACTCATTCGAGCCCTACAACTCCAGCGTGGATCCGATCTTGCAGAGGGTGATCGAGTACCCGGGCCGATCCCAGTCGTAACGACTGCGGGAGCGACAGGATGGCACGATGCGGCATTGGTGAAGGGGCCTGGCGTCGTGATCGGCCGGTATGGATCGGTAGGGAATGTTCACTGGGTTCCTGGTGACTACTGGCCACACAACACTACCTTGTACGTGCGCAACTTTCATGGGAATAACCCGCGCTATTGCTACCACTTGCTTCGATCACTTCCATACGAGATGGAGCAGGCCAGGGCGGCAGTTCCAGGGGTTAATCGAAATGACCTACACAAACAACGCATTGCTTTACTCCCACACGATCTGCAGGGTCGCGTTGTGCAACAGATGGACAACGAACGGTCCCAACTTGATGAAACCCGGGAAAGAGTTCTGCGCGCAGAAAAGCTGCTGGCCGAGCGTCGGCAAAGCCTAATTACCGCCACGATTGCTGGCCAGATCGATGTGTCTGCCGCCAGTGGGCGGGGAATCGAGGACTGACGATCGTGAGCCCGATCCATCATGAGTCTGCGTTTGGTGACGCCATCGTTGCTTCCCTTCTCGCCGGCGGGTGGGATCTGGGGACCAGTGTCGACTACCGGGCCGACGTAGGGTTTGACACCGGTCGGCTGTTCGAGTTCATCGGGGACACCCAGGCTGCCGATTGGGCTGACGTGGTGGACCTCTACGGCGGCGATCCGGCTGCGGCGCAGCGGGGCTTCGTCAAGCGGCTCGACCAGGCGATCGCCTCGGACGGGCTGCTCGACGTGCTGCGCAAAGGCGTGAAGGACCACGGGACTCGTATCCGGGTCGCGTACTTCAAACCGTCGTTCGTGGAGTCGGATGCCATCCTGGGGGACTACGGTAAAAACCGCCTCAGCGTCGTGCGCGAGTTGCCCTACGCGACCAAGCAAGCCGACAAGGGCAACCGGCTGGACCTTGCCCTCTTCCTCAACGGGATTCCGATCGCCACGGCGGAGTTGAAGAACCCGCTGACCGGGTCGGGGGTGGAGCACGCCAAGGAGCAGTACCGGGAGGAGCGAGACCCCACCGAGCTGATCTTCGCCCGGCGGGTGATCGCCAACTTCGCGGTGGACCCGGACCTGGTCTTCGCGACCACCCAACTGCGGGGCAAGGCGACCCGGTTCCTGCCGTTCAACACCGGCTCGGAGGGGCCGGGCCGGCCGGGCGGCAAGGGCAACCCACCCGCCACCGCCTTCGGCAAGTACGCCACCTCGTACCTGTGGGAGGAGATCTGGCAGCGGGACAACTGGCTCGACATGCTGGAGCGCTTCGTCCATCTGCACAAGGAGAAAGGCGCGGATGGGCGTACCCGAAAGAAGTTGATCTTTCCTCGCTATCACCAGTGGCATGTGGTGCGGAAGCTGACGGCGCACGCCGCCCGGCACGGCGCCGGGCACAACTACCTGGTCATGGCGTCGGCTGGATCGGGGAAGTCGAACACGATCGCCTGGCTCGGGCACCGCCTGTCGTCGCTGCACACCTCGACCGACCCGGCCGAGCTGGACCCGGACGCGGTCGCTGCCGGACTGAAGCCAGGTTCGCCGCTCTTCGACAAGGTCATCATCATCACCGATCGGCGGAGTCTGGACTCGCAGCTCCGCGAGACTGTCGGCAGCTTCGAGCAGACCGCCGGCTTAGTCGTGAAGATCGACGATCGGCACGGGGCGAAGTCGGAGCAGCTCGCCAAGGCGCTTTCCCGGGAGACCGGCAAGATCGTCACGGTCACGCTGCACACCTTCCCGGCACTGGTGGATTACCTGCGGCGCAACCCGACCGAGATTCAGGGCAGCCGGTTCGCGATCCTGGTGGACGAAGCGCACTCGTCGCAGACCGGCGAAGCCGCCGGCAAGGTCCGCGAAGTGCTGCGCGATCTCGGCCTGGACGCTGACTCCGACGACCAGGGCGCGACCAGCGCGGCGGCCAGCACCGATGCTCGGCTCAAGCGGAAGGCCAAGAGCCGGCAGCGGGCCGCGAACCTGTCCTACTTCGCGTTCACGGCGACACCGAAGGCGAAGACCCTGGAAGAGTTCGGAACGCTCGGCGAGGACGAAAAGTTTCACCCGTTCCACACGTACTCGATGCGGCAGGCCATCGAGGAGGGGTTCATCCTCGACCCGCTGCGCAACTACGTCACCTACAACACGTACTGGAAGCTGGTCAACGAGAACCCGGACGAGCGGGAGGTCGACCCGGCCAAGGCGAACCCGCTGTTGGCCCGGTACGCGCTGACCCACGATTCCACCGTCGCCCAGCACGCACAGATCATTGTCGAGCATTTCCGGGCGCACAGCGCCGGCCGGCTCGGCGGCCGGGCCAAGTCGATGGTGGTCACGGCGTCGCGGCACAGCGCCGTGCAGATGGCCCGGTCGATCAAGCGGTACCGCGACGACCGCGGTTACCACGACCTCGGGGTGCTGGTGGCGTTCTCCGGGACCCTCACCTACGACGGTGAGGAGACCACCGAGGCCAAGGAGAATGGCGGCCTGTCGGAGACGGCGCTGCCCAAGGCGTTCGGTTACACCCGGGCCGACGACAAGGCCACCCGTGGCGGTGGCGCCGGCCAGCCCGAGTACCGGATCCTGGTCGTCGCCGAGAAGTATCAGACCGGCTTCGACCAACCGTTGCTCACCACGATGTACGTGAACAAGAAGCTGACCGGAATCTCCGCCGTGCAGACCCTGTCCCGGCTCAACCGCGCCATGGACCGCAAGGACCAGTCCGACCTGGCGGTGCTGGACTTCGTCAACGAGGCCGAGGACATCAAGGAGGCATTCCGCCCGTACTTCGAGGAAGCCGCCACCCTGCCATCCGACCCCAACCTGCTGTTCACCGCGCAGAGCAAGGTGATGGCCGCGGAACTGCTCATCGACGCGGAGATGCACGAGTTCGCGGCGGCCTACCTGGCGGCCGAGCAGCAGGCCGCCGGAAGCGCGGCGAAGTGGGAGAAGCTGCACGCCGAGCTGTATCGGCACCTGGACCCGGCGGTGGCACGCTTCACCGACCTGCTCAACAGCGACGACGAGGAAGACCAGACGAACGCCGAGGCATTCCGGGCGGACCTCAACGACTACGTCCGCAAGTACAGCTTCCTCTCCGGAATCGTCCCCTACGCCGACGCCGAGCTGGAACGCCTGTACCTGTACGGGCGGCACTTGCTCAACCGCCTGCCCCGCCGCGACGACGGCGGCGTCGACATCGGCGAGGTCGATCTGAGCCACCTGCGGGTGGAGCACACCGGTGACCACGACGTCAGCCTCGTTCCCGAGGGTGAGACCGAGCTGAAGGGGTTCGGCGACGGCACAGGCGGCGCCAGAGAGCCGGAGAAGTCGCTGTTGTCGGAGCTTATCGACCGGTTCAACGAGAGGCACGGCACCGAGTTCACCGAACAGGACGTCATCACGCCGTTCAACGAGACCCTCGATGACCCGAAGGTGCGCCTGGCCGCCGTCGCCAACGACGAGGAGAACTTTGGCCACGTCTTCGACCCGGTCTTCGAGGACAAGATGATGGACCACTTCGACACCATGGCCGAGAAGGGCCGCAAGTACTTCGACCCACAGGAGGACTTCCGCAGCTCACTCAACCGCAGCGCCCGCAGCGCCGCATGGCGGATGATCCGCCGCCAAGAAGGCGTGGAGGACGACGCGGCCTGACCGTGCCAAATCCGTCCAGCCTGGACGGGTCAACGTCTACACGAGACACTGAGCCCCGGAGCGGGGTCGCCGACGCGCGGGGGTGATGGTGCGGGTAGAGCCGATCGCCGGCCGGTACGAGCTGGTCGACGAGATCAGCAGCGGCGGCATGGGCCAGGTCTGGCGCGGATACGACGGTGTCCTCGACCGTGAGGTCGCCGTCAAGCTGATCCGTCCGGACGTGATCTCGTCGGCCGAGCAGGCCGAGGAGTTCGCCAAGCGGTTCCGCCGCGAGGCCCGGGTCACCGCCCGCATCCAGCACCACGGCGTCCCCCAGGTCTACGACGCGGTCCTCGACCACACCTACGACCGGGTCTACCTGGTCATGGAGTACGTGCGCGGCACCTCGCTGCGGGCCTACATCGACCCGGTCCAGCCGCTACCGGTCGACTGGGCGGCGGCGATCACGGCCCAGATCTGCACCGTGTTGTCCCACGCGCACGCCATCCCGGTCGTGCACCGCGACCTCAAACCCGACAACGTCCTGGTGTCCGCCGCCGGCGAGGTCAAGGTCCTCGACTTCGGCATCGCCGCCATCCTGCGCACCGACGTCACCCGACTCACCGCGACCGGCAGCATCGTCGGCACCCACCACTACATGCCGCCGGAACAGATCCAGGGCGCACAGATCAGCCCACAAAGCGACCTGTACGCCCTCGGCTGCGTCCTGCACGAACTCCTCGCCGGCACGCAACTCTTCGCCGGCGACAGCGACTTCGAACTGATGCGCCAACACATGTACGAGCCGCCACGTCCCCTCCGACAGATCCGCGCCGACGTACCCGAAGCGCTCGAGCGGCTGGTCCTCGACCTCACCGCCAAGCAGCCCGAACAGCGGCCCCGGGACGCGTACGACGTCTACGACCGCTTGCTGCCGTTCCTCCCCGAGGCGGGCACGCGCCCACCTGCGGCCGGCCTTGCGCCGACGGGTGTACCCGACCCCACGCAGCTTTACCGGCACCCCAACGCGCCACGGCCCCGGACCGCGACCGACACGCCCGACCAGCCGGCCCCGCCCCCAGTTCCATCGCCGCAGACGGCACCGACCACGGAGCTGCGCGGTGCGATCCGAGCCGCGATATCGCGCTCCGACGACCTGCTCGACGATGAGCGCTACGCCCAGGCCGCCGAAGCTCTGCACCAGGTCATCGAGCCCGCGGCCGCGGCCCTCGGCATCGAAAGCCCGCGCGTGCTCAGCCTGCGCCAGCGCCGTGCCGCGATCCTCGTCATCGGCGGTGACTTCCGCACCGCCCTGCCCGAATTCGACGCCCTGTACGCGGCCTTTACCCGGACCGGCGGCCCCACAAGCGACGACGCGCTCGAATGCCTGCGCCAGGCGGCGCACTGCCGCGCGGGTCTGGGACAGGCCACCATCGCACTACGGCAGTTCCGGCAGGTCCTCACCCAGGTCCGCGCCCGCGACGGCGACGTCTCCACCGAGGCGGTGGACCTACGCCGCAACATCGCGATGCTGCTGCTCGCCGAGGGCGACACGGAAGAAGCGGTCGCGGAACTGATGCCGCTGCACGAAGACCTCCTCGTGCTGCACGGCCCGGACCACGAGGAGACCCGGGAAATCGCTGACATCCTCACACGGTTGCGGGCTTCCGGTGATCAAGAAGGTTGACCGACTGAAAGGCATACGGCTGGCGGGCGCCGCAGCGGGAGTAGCAGCGGCCCGTCGCCCGGGATCTTGTAGGCGGGCCAGTTGCGGTATCCGTGCCGGGTATTGAGGTATCGGTTTCGTGGGCCGGTGGCTTCGAGGTAGGCCGGCGTACCGGGCGACACGTTGTACGTACTCGTTCCCTCATTCACCGCTGGGCGGGAGCAAGCAAGGCCGACACAGACGCCGGCCCGCCCGCAGTGACTTGTCCGTCAGGCACGTGGTGTCGCTGACCTGAGATCGACAAGAAGGTCGGGGAGGACGAATTCTTCGTGGACCGCCAACATGTGTTTCGACATCGCCGCTGCCAGCGCGGGGTCCCAGTCGGTTGGCACCGGACTGCCGGACAGGGCGACGGCATGGTCGGTGTCGAGGCGGGCGACAGCCGCCCGGTAGTCCGCCGCTGACATCCGCCACGGGGTCGCGCCGAGTGTGAGGATCCGTCCGGCGATCGCCACTCCGGGCCAGTCGAAGTCGCCGTGGTAGCGGATCGGGTTTCCCGACGCAACCAGCGCGCGAAGAAGCCGGGTGCCGACGCTGGCCGGGTTGCCGGACAGGCACAACACTGGCTGTGCGATGCCGGCATGCGCCGCGGCTTGCAGTACCTGCGGATTCTCGCAGACGAAGACGGTCTGCTCGGGCGGGGCGAAGTCGACCGCGCCGGCTTGGTCGAGTTCGTGGAGGGTCAGGTGGGTGATCAGTCCCAGCTTGGCGCGGTCACGCATCATCTGGGACCATCGGTCCGTGCCTGGGGGGCGAAGTCGCCACGCCAGGACTGTGCCGGACACCGTGTCGGTGGCCACGCCGAGGGCAAGCCATAGGTTTCGCCGGTCGGTTGTCGTGGCCGGTATGGGGCGCCCGAGGGCATGCGCCGCCGCGCGTAGGAGCACCACGGACGCCAGCGAGGTGTCGTCGAGGCCGTGAGCGTTGCCGGTCGCGCGGGTAGCCAAGTTTGCGAGCTCCAAGGTGCCGGACGGTTCGGCTGCGACCGGCAGCAGAATCTCGAGCGCGGTGACGGCGTGGTGGAGTGCGCGGTCGGCCGCATCCGCGCCGGCGCGGGTCAGTATCCCGGTGCGGCGTAGACCGGCGATCCATGCCGGCACCCAGGCCGCGTCGGCCAAACCCGCGGCCGCGAGTGCCGCGTCCAACTGCTGCCACACCCGGGACCACTGCTCCTGCTTCTGCTCCCGGGCCGCGGCGTGGTCGGTGACCGGCCTGCCGTTCAGGATTTCGACGATGGAGATCAGGCCCTGTCCGGCAGCCGAGCGACGTAATGCCGCGTCGAGGTCGGTCAGCTTGATGCGGCGGGCGAGGCCGGGCTCAACCGTGCGCCCGAGTAGTCCGGACAGGTGGTCGGCGCCGATCTCGTCGAGGTCGACCGCGACTACGCCGGTGATCTGGCGGCCGTTGCGTTCCAGACGGGCGCGGACAGCCGCCCAAAGTTCGTTCAGGCTGGGAACGGTCAGGTAGGTCCGCAGCTGCGGCGGCAGCGGTGAATTGGCGCCGGTCATGTGGCGTGGAGGAAGTGCCGGTTGCGGCCGTCCCAGCGTACGTGCGCGGTCGCGGCGGGTGTGCCGTCTTCTCGGCAGATCTCGTAGATGTCCAGGGCCGGCACCTGGGGCACGCAGCCCCAAAGGGCGTGCCCGGTCATCGCGAAGTCGACATCCAAGCGCACGAGCAGACCGAGCAGTTCGGCGATAGTCGGCTCGTCGACCTTCGCGAAGGCGTCGTCGAGCAGGATCAGCCGCAGTGACATCGCGGTGTTCTCCAGTCCGGACAGGTACGCATCGACGGCGGCAAAGAGTGTCACGTATGACACGAACCGGGTCTCGCCTTGGGACAGCTTGGCTCGCCGGCTGATCCGCCGTTCTCGCCCGTGTTCGGGACCGGTGATGATGACCTCGACTGTGTGCCAGGCGCGATAGTCCAGCGCTCCGCGCAGGTGTATGGCGTATCCGGCGGATGGGTCTTTGACCGCTTCGGCGGCGACCCGCGCGGATAGCAGCGCGGTCAGTTCGATGTCCTGGGCGTGTGTGCGGACCGCCGCGGCGGTGGTGATCAGCTCCTTGATCCTGGTGATGTCTCCGCTGGCTTCCTCCGCGAGCTTCCAGGTCAGCCGCACGCCGATGCCGTGGCTGGTGCGTATCGACTTGAGGCTGGCGTTCATCGCCGCAATGAGGTTGTTGGCCTGGGTGAGCCGTCGCCGCAGTTCCTCGCCGACCTCGCCGAGCACGAACCGGCTGAAGACCTCGTGCTCGCGTTCGGTCAAGGCGGCTCGGCCGACCTCGCACTGGCGGTCGATCTCGATGGCAGCCTGGGCGAGGGGCCGCCGGCCGTCGGCGTCCACAAGTTCGAAGAGCCGCACGCCGGCGGTGATGGTGGCGGACACGTCGTAGCTGCCGGAGATCTCCTGTTCGAAGGTGCGCTGGGCGCGCATCAGGGCGTTCTCGTCCGACCTGCCCCGGCGCAGGGACGTGAGCAACCGGTCGGAGTCGGCGTCGACCGCGTCGGGCGCGAGGTCGGTAAATGGTGGGGCCGGGGCGGAGGAGAACGCGGTGTCGATGATGCCCGGCTGGGCGAGTTTGTCCAGCACGGTGGTGACGTGGCGGGACAGATCGGTGCGTAGCTGCTCGACCCGGCCTGCGGCCGTGTCTGCTTCTGTCTCGGCCTGTCCGGCTTGCCGGCTGAGCTGCTGTACCGAATCGTTGGTGGTACGGATCTCGGTCTTGGTGTTGGTCAACGTGGTCTCCGTATCGGCGACCTGCCGCTGAACCTCGGCGGCGGCCGCACCTACGGTCTTGATCAACGTCTGCAGCTTCGTGTCCTCGATGTGCCACCGGTCCCAGCTCGAAGCCGCCTCGCGTTCGGCACCGGCGCGGCGCCCGGCGACGGGCCCGATCCTCGCGACCGCGCCGGTGTACCGGCGGGCGGCCCTGTCGACGGCGCCGGTACCTGTTCCGACGCGGGAGCATCCGGCGACTGCCTGTGCGGCCTTGTCGTGGTATCTGCGTAGCGACTGCTCGTCGACGGGAAGGCCGAACTCAGCGCACGCCTGGTGATGCGCCCGTTGGCGATCGGCCCAGTCGCGCGCCATCGCGTCGGCGCGAGTCCGAAGTCGTCCGGCTTCGGCGAGGGCTCTGCTGGCCTGCCGCGCCGCCGACGCGGCGTTTGTCCTGGCTTTGAGCAGCCCAGCCGATCGCGGCACGGACCGCTGCCGCTCGCGCACAGCTGTGTGGCGTGATTTGAGGCGCTTTCGTTCGCCCTCCCGGACGCTCGCGGCGTCGCTTAACATGCGTAGCTCGGCATCGATCTCGGCGAGCCGAGCGGCCCTGGCCGCCGCTCGGGCCGCCGCGCCGATGTGCCGCGGCGCGCTGACGCTGTGCCGGCCCCGCAGCGGGCCGTTGCCCCAGCTCCCATCCGTTCGAACCCACGTGGTGGCGGGGCCATCGCCGAGTCCGATCCGGTCCAGGAGGGCCAAGACCACCTCGGCCGGCATGGGGCTGGCCGTATCTACGGTGAGGACCGATGACAGCGCCTGCGGCACTCGTTGACCGAACGGTGAGACCAGCAACTGCCCGTCGGCGGCGGTGAGCTGACCGTCGCGGTCCACGGTCGCCGTCAGCAGGCCCGAGGCGAGCAGCGCGGCCTCGATGCCGGCCCGGTGCTGCGCCTCCACCGACTCGACAAAGTCGAGGCATCGCCACAGCGGTGTCCCAGTGGTCACCGTCACCCAAGTCGGTGGCTGCGGGAGCGGATCGCGTTCGGCGCGCAGCTGCGCCTGCTCTGCGGCGAGTTCGTCAACGCGGCGCTGGTCGGCCGCGTCCGCGTCGTCCAGCCGCCCCAGTGCCGTGGCCAGGACGGAAGTCGCCGCGTTCACCGCGTCGTCGGCGGCGCGGTCGAGGTCTTCCAACGAGACGGTCTCGTCGCCGTCACCGCACAACGCGGTCCGTTCGGTCAGGATCGGCGCGAGCGCTGGCTGCGTGGACCAGTCGACGCTGCCGAGCAGGTCGATGGTCGCGGGGGCGGCTATCCACGCGTGCCACAAGTCGACGAGGGTGAGCGCCGCGTCGTCGCGCTGCTCCGCAGCTTGCTCAGCCGCAGTCGCGTCGTCTTCTGCGCGCTCCTGGGCCCGGTCTGCCTGGTCTGCCGCCGCCTCTACCTTCATTCGCTCGTCAGCGAGACGCCGCGCGTCGTCAGCTCGGTTGCCCGCCTGGGCTGAGCGGGTCCGCGCGGCCTCCGCAAGCCGCCGCGCCGTCCCGGCAACGGCGGTAACGTCCGCCGGAACGAGCGTAAGGAGGTCAGCGGCCGGGCGCCGCAGCGATTCAGGTCCGCCATCGCGGACCGTACGGACGACGTCGGTGGGGCGCGCACCTTGCCGTCGCTCGACGCGCAGCTCAGCGGGCATGTCGTGGTCGGTGAGGCCAACCGCGGCGAGCAGGTCTCGAGTCTGCCGGATCTGCCCGGACAGATCGACCGCAGCCTGGTCGACCTCGTCCGCCAGCGGGCCGCAGTCCGCGACCTTGTCTTCCTCCCCCCGCCGTAGCTCGGCGGCCGCGTTCAACGCAGTGTCCGCAGTTGTGGCCAGCGACCGGACGACCGTGGTCAGCTGGTCCAATTCCTGGACGCTCTTGTACGCCGCGGACTCACGGAGGCCCTGTAGCGTTGCGCCAAGCTGTTCGGCCTGCTCATTCAGCTCGCTCAACCGCTCACCCGACGTGTTGACCTCGGTCGTCAGCGCCTCTGCCCGGGCAGCCAGCTTGCCGGCCTTTCGGACGGCGTCGTGGACCGAGCCAGCACCGGCGCGCACGGTCTGCAGTGCGGTGGCGAGCACGCCGGTCACATACCTGCGGTAGGCGTCCAGGAAGGTCCGGACGACCTCCCGGGCTGCTTCCAACCGCTCCTGGTCCTCGCGGGTGCTGGTGAGCCCGTCGAGTTGCTGGCCGGCGTCGGTCAGAGCGTCCTCGGACAGCGGCGGCAGGGCATCTGCGAGG
The DNA here is from genome assembly GCF_026130045.1 of Micromonospora sp. CPCC 205371. Taxonomy (GTDB): domain Bacteria; phylum Actinomycetota; class Actinomycetes; order Mycobacteriales; family Micromonosporaceae; genus Phytohabitans. The sequence continues at coordinate 48,008 of NZ_JAIBNX010000003.1, read as the reverse complement.
ATGGCCGGCAGCCGACCTTCCTCGATCCGGTTGCCGACATCAGGCGAGCGCAGTGTGTGCAACAACTTGGTCAGGCCGTCAAAGCGCTCTTTGCCGAGATGCCCGGTCAGGCCGAAGACGTCGGCTCGGACCCGCTCACGGTGCTTTTCGGGAACGTCGGTGATGCGCTCCTCCGTGATCAGCTCGGCCAGGTCGCGACGGGACAGCGGTTGCCGGTCCGGCCCCAGCAGGGGCAGCTCCGGACCGACCCGCAGCGGCGTGGTGAAGTACCATACCTTCGCCTCCTTGGTGCTGATGGCGAAACGGACCAGCGCACCGAGCGTTAGGACCTGCGGCTCGGTTCGCTCGTCGGGATCCGCGTCGCGGCGCAGTTCGAGCCACATGTATCCGAGCCGGTTGCCCTGGTCGCCGGCACCCGCGCTCATCAGGTCTTCCATCCGGACCGACGACCCTGTGCCCATGTTGCGCCGGTCGGCGTCGAGCAGAAACGGCAGCAGCATCTCCAGAGCGCGTGACTTGCCCGACCCGTTGGTGCCGCGCAGGATCAGCCGGCCGCCGCTGATGTCGAACGTGTTTTCGTAGTAGTGCCACACGTTGACGAACCCGGCGCGGGAGAGCCGCCAGCGGTGCGGATGCTGCCGCAACGGCGTCTGGTCGAACGCGTCGGTCATCACAACTCCTGATCCGGCTGGTTGGCCAAGCGTCGGGCGGCACGCGTCGGCTGCGCCGCCTGCGGCTGCGGTCGATACCGGGCAGCGGCTGGATGGACCACCAGGCCGGCGGAACACTCAGTGGCGAGGCCGAGATCGGTAAGCAGGGTGATCACTTCGTCGCGCAATCGGTCAGGCTGCTCGACCAGCGCCGCGCCCCACGCCCGCCGATACCGTTCGGACAGCCGCGCCAAGACGGCGTCGACATCGTTCCGGACGACTACGCTGCCCGGCACGACGCGTCCGTCATCCAGCGTCGCGGTGGTGCCCGCTACGGGCTGGCGCACTTCGATCAGCTCCGCGAGCAGCAACAGAGCGGCCTGCTTGACCGTGCCGCTGCCGGGGAACGCGACATCGGTCAGGCTGCCCGTGCTGTCGTAGGCGAGCGCGCCCTCCGCGCGCACCTCAAGAGTCAGCCCGAAGTTCTCCGCGAGCATCCGGGTCAGCTCGCTACGCTCGCGCGACAGCACGTCACGTTCGGCGTCGGTGAGGTCCTCCCGGCGTACGAGCGGGTTCTCCACCAGCTTGCGGCGTAACGACCGGCGTGGCTGATCGGCCAGCTGCGGATCGACGGCCAGCAGTTGCTCAGGGTGGGTCATGTCGGACAACGGGCGAGTGAGCAGGTGGGGCAACACGCTCCGGTGGATGGTCAACAACGCCTCGTCGTGGCGTTCACCCCAGCCGGTGGCTGTGCCATCTGTTTCCGACAGCACGCCCCACCCGATCAGGTGACCAATCGCGGTCACCAACGCACGGCGTTCCGGCAGCGAGTCGCCGATCCGCACCCCGATGCTTGCCGCGTCCGAGCGCACTTGATCGATCAGGGTGGAGATAAGGGTCTGTTCACCGGTACCCGGAGCGAGTAGCGCGGCACACAAGAGCGCCAGGTGCGTATAGGTGGCCGGCGTGAACGTGCTGTTATCTGGCCGGCGCGCCGGCCGTGCTGGCCCGTCGGGGCTCACCGGTCCCTTGGTCAGCCGGGCGAACGTCGACTCGACCAACAGGTTGTAGCCCAACATGGTCTTGAACATGCCGCGCAGCGCCGGCGCGTGCAGCCGCACCAGCGCCAACTCCTCCACGTGGGCGGCGGTCAACAGTGGACGCGCCAGCAGTGCCCGCGCCGCGTCCACGCGCTCGCGCGCTGATTGCGGCGCGGTACCCATGGCACGCTGGGTCATGCTGTGGCCGCCAACCCGCTGCCGTCGCTCACAACGCCAAGTGGCAGGGCGATCAGCGTGACGTCGTCGATCGTGACTGTGCCGTCGTCACCGGTCACCACCGTCGCCGTTCCCGGCGTTGGGATCGCCCTGAGCACCAGACCGAGATCAACGTCGGGCTGCTCGACAATCTCGCGCTTGATCGAGACATTGGCGAACAAGCCCGAAAGCTTGTGCAGAAGGAGCTCACGCGCAGCCCTGCTGAGACGGCTGCGATGCAATGAGCCGGCAGCGACGAGCTCGGTCGCCGCCGCGCGCCCCGCCTCACTCTGCCGCCGCGCCAGCTCCAGCAGCCGCTGCGTCTCCGCCCCGGGATCCGGCACGCGAGAGCTACGGCCACGGGCGGCCCGATCTCCTCGCTCACGCAACGACACCGGTACATCCACCGGCGGCGAATCCCACCACGACGTGCCCGGCCCCACCCACGCGTCCGGCTCCTCCGGACCGATCAGCAAGTGCCGGGTGGGATAGCAGCCGAACGCCGCATCGTAGAGGCGGTGTGCGGTCTCGCTGTCGGCAGCGTGGAACCATGAGGCAAGCTTGAGCAGATCCGCACGTCGCGACAGGCCGGTGCCCGATGCTGTCAGCATCCGGCGGGCGTTTGTGATCAGCTGCCCCAGCGCCTGACGTGCGGCCGCCCGCAACTGATCTGGCCCGGACCGCGCATGACCAGCCCCGTACCAGTGCGCAAGCTGCTCCCAGTCCGACTGAGCCCGACCAGGCAGCCGCTCCACCGCCAACACCTCGCCGCCCAGGGCAGGCATAACGGGCAGGTTGTCCAGGACGCGGTCGATCAGCTTGAGCAGCACCAGCAGCCGCTCGAGGATCTCCGGGGCGTTGCGGTTGACATCCGCGCTGATCAGATCCACATAGTCCAGCAGCAGCCCCTTGAACTGGGCGTACTCCTCGCCCGCAAGGTCGTAGCGAGTCAGCACGCCAGCAAGGTACGCGTAGAAGTCGGTGACCGACTCGGTGAACATCTGATGGTCGTTGAAGACCCCGGTGACCGCGCCCGCCAGCGCCTCGGAATCGATCGACCGGTTCACGTTTCCGACCTGCAGCAGGATCTGGTTGAGGCTCTCGACGATCCGCGCGAGCAACTCACGTGCGACCTCGCGAGCCCCGTCCACCGCCCGAAGGATCTCCTCAGCCTCCCGATGAAGCCGGCCACCCAGCTTGGAGACCTGATACCGAGACCGGGAACGGTGATAGGCGGCGACCGTCGGGACCCGCGTCTCCCGCACCGAGCGGACGAGATTGCCCCATACGACCAACTGCTGACAACGACTCTCCACCACGTCCTGATCAAGCGACAGCCCACGGTCAGTGAGTTGCACCGCAACCTCAGCGGCAGAAAGATCAGCAAGAAGAGTGCTGGTAAACAACCGCATGATCGCGAGATACTCCTCCGCAACCTCGGCCGTCAGATAAGAGAAAAGCGCACGCTGCGCCGAGGTATCGGCGACAGCGACCTCGACAGCAGAAGCGTCCCGCAGCGCCTGCTCGTCGCTCGTCATACCCCTCCCCTCGCGAATCCGCTCCCAACGACGGTAGCCGGACCCCCCGACAGTTCGTTGGCCCGAGCACCCGGTCGAGTGACAGCCAGAACGCCACTTGCCGCCACCGTTGACGGCGTGAGGGTGGGATACACCATGTACCGCGAGCGGATCCGCCTTGTGCCAGGCTGATGCGATGGAAATCGCTGACGCCCTTGCTGCGGATGAGTTGTGGGGCTGGCCGGTGGACGTGCTCGAACGGCTGTTGGACCTGCGCCAGCGCGCGGGCAACGGTGAGATCTCGTTGGAGGATTGGCGCGAGCAGGACGCGGCCGTCCGGGCTGCCATGCCTGCGGTCGACTTGGACGAGGTACGACAGTTCGAGGACAGGTGGGTTGAGGAATGGGTCATAAAAGGTCTCGATGATGAGGGCGAGCGGCTGACTGGTCGGCTGACCGCGCTCACTAGTCCTGCGCCAAGCAATGAGCAGCTATGGGGGAACCTGGCCCGCATGCACGAGGCCCTCGCGGATCGTCGGCAGGACCGCCGGAGGCGCGAATTGTACGAGTCCCACCGTGACCGTATCGTGGCTTGGCTGACGTGGCCGAGCGGCGACATCGACGCGGAAACTGGGCTGCCATGGCCGCAAGTAGCCCAGTACCGGATCATCGACGATCCGGACCTTGGGCCGGTGCCGCAGTACGTTGATTCGGCGCGACGGCTCGCCGAGAAACATGCCACCACCGAGGATCGCGAACGCGCGGAGATGGTGCGCGACAGGTCAGCAAACCGGAGGTTGGCAGCGTCCAGGGCCAAGCTGGAGCAGAACCGGCTGACCTGGTTGCCCGACCTTCTCCACGACGGCATCGAAGAGGACGCAACCATGCGGCCGTTACTGGCCGACCTGGCGCATATTTGGGGGGACCCGAGAGTACAGCGTCTGCTGATCGCGGAAACCTCGCACGGCTGGCCGGCGGACTACAACCGGGACATTGGCGGGTGAGACGCCAACCTGGCCCCAAGGAGAGCGGGGACGCGCGGGCTTGCTCTGGCGGAATTCCGGGGTCGGGATCCCGGCTCGGATCGGCATGGATCGGCTCTTCCTCCTAGCCTGGGGTCGCGGTAGCGTCGCAGGTCGTGACCGAGGTGTCGGGGTCGATTGCGGCGATGGTCGACGACTTCAACGAGATGTTCGAGCGGCAGGATGCCGCCGAGGCAAGGTTGACGCGCGCCGAACGTGAGAATCCGCTGGCGTATGGGCTGGTCATGGCGGCGCTGTCGTGGGAGCAGGTGGACCGTCGCGGGTGGCACGCGCCATTGGCACTGTGCACGCAAGCTCGGAACCTGATGACGGCTTGGCGAATCGCTGCCGGGCTGGTGGACAACGAGGAGAAGGTGGCCTCAGCACTGGACTGGGCGGTGCGGGTACCCGCGGTGTTGGAACGGGACGACCGGGGCCGATACCGCCCCTTGTTCGGGGCGTTTACTCTCGTCGGTTCCGAGCAATGGAGCGACCGCCATCGCCAGGCAGTTGCGTCTGGTGCGCTTACGGCACTGGAGTTCGTGGAGCGGGGCGACGACGAACTTCACGGGAGCCCGGCCGATCTCGATGCTGCGGAGGCGTCGTACCGGCTCGCCGTTGCCAGTGACGACCCGGACGCGGTCGCACTGGCTTCGCTGCGGCTGGCCGAACTCGCCGAACGGCTCGACCAGCCAGCGCAGGCGTCACGCCAGTATGGCGAAGTTGTCGCTCGGCGGCATCCGATCGCCTCGCCCGCCGCGATATTCTGGCTTGCCCGCCGCGCCGCCCGTGACGGCGACCATCCTGCCGCACGCAGCCTGGCACGTCAGGTCGTGAGCAGCGAGACGGCACTGGTCCCAAACGCGTGGGACCTGCTGGGCGGCCTTGCCTGGCTCGACGACGACCGGGACTCGGCGGTGGCCGCCATGAGACGAGCGGTCGACACGGCTGGCCAGTCGCATGCGCCGTACACACGGCGTTTTGCGGCCATGCTGGCCGAGCAAGGCGACGCATCGGGCGCGGCTGACGCCTACCGAACCCTTCTCGACCTGCATGGCCTGCGTGGAAAGGATGCCGGCCAGTATGTGCAGTTGATGGCGGCAGCAGGTCGAGTCGACGAAGCCGTGGCGATCCTTGAGGAGTATGCCGCCGCCGACGGGCCATCCGCGGGGGATGTGTTGCTGGCGCTGGCGTCTGCCCATGGGGCCCGCGAGGACGCCGAAATGGTTCGGCAGGTGCTCGCTCGGATCCGCGCTCACTGGAGCGCAAGCGCACCGGAGTTGTCGGTGCCAGCCGATGTGATGGAGGCGTCGCTGGCCGCCGCGGAGGGCGATGACGAACGCGCGGCCGACCTGTTCCGGTCGTTGACGGACACCGACAACGCCAAGCGACGCGAGCTGGCCCGCCCAATGCTGCTCGCCTTCGGTGAGCGGTTCGCCGCCGCCCAGAAGGTCTGCCTGATCCCTGGCGTACGGCCGTTGCTGGAGTACCTGTCCGAGGCCGCGCCGCCTTCGGTCGCGGCGTGGGCGGCGAGCAGCCTGGCGCACCTGGCGACAGTGGAAGGCCGTCCCGATGACGCGGAGGCCGGCGTACGCCTGGCGGCCCGTTACCTGAGCCCGGAGGAGGTGACCATTCTGCGAGCGCGGCTGCTTCGGCGCGTCGGCAGCGACCGCAACGCGCTCGCGTACCTCGTCGATGCCTGTGTCACCGCAACCCCGCCAACCCTGAGCGCTCTGCTGCCGGCCTTCACCGAATTCGCGTTGCGCGGTGCCTTTCCCGACGCCCGCCAACGCGCCCGCCTGCGCGTAGCCGTCGACCAGGCCCTCTCCGAGGGCGACGGCCTGCGGGAGCGGCTGGCCGCCGCGATGGCACCAGTGGAGCTGCACGCCTGCGTCGATCGTGCCCGAGCCGTCGAGCTGTGGGATATCGCCAGCGGCAGCGACGCCCCGGACATCGCGGCGCTGGCCTGGTTCAAACTCGGCCTGATGCAGCAAATGTCTGCCCCGATCACGGCGGCGCACGCCCTTGAACAGGCAATGCTTCTCGGGAACGCTGAGATCGCCAGAGACGCCGCCACCGAGTTGGCATGGCTGGCCGAACGGCTCGGCGACGACACCGTTCTGGCGAGGGCATCTGAGCGCCTGCTGGAGCTAGCCGATGGCGACGACCTGGCGCATGCCGCGCTGCAACTTGGCCGCATCAACCAGTGCGACCATGCCGACGATGCCGAGGACGCCTACCACGCGGCAATTGCAGAACCCGGTGCCGACCCGGAAACCATCGGCGCTGCACTGGCGCGACTTGGCGCCCTCTATGCCCTGCACGGCAACCGCCGCATGGCCAGGCGCACCTGGCGGCGCGGCCAGCGCCACGGCGACCCGCGCGTGGCACAGGCATTCGCCGTTGAACGCAAAGCCATCGGCCGCGTGACCCGACTCCGCAACCGGTAGCAGGCAACGTGACCGGGTGGGTCACCCACCTGCGTACGCGTCCCGGCGTGGAGGTAAAGATTTGGGCATGGAGTTCTTTTGCTACCACCGCGACCGGCGCGGCTCTGTGGCGCTGCGCGACAAGCTGCTGGAAGAGCACTGGTCCTACATGGACCGGTACGCGGCGCAGATAATCGCCCGCGGCCCGACCTTCGCCGACGAAGGTGACGCACCGACCGGCAGCGTGCATATCATCGATCTGCCGGACGCCGCTGCCGCTCGGGTCTTCGCCTTCGAGGAGCCCAACTACCAGGCCGGTGTGTACCGGGACGTGCTGCTGCGTCGGTGGCGCAACCGGCTGGGCCGCACCATGTGGGACTTCCCCGGGGGCCGGACCGGTGGCAACCGGTACCTCGTGCTCGGCCTAGGCGCGGGGCAGGCCGCCGATGTCGTCGTGCCGACCGACCGCGATGGCCTGATCGCGTACGGGCCGTTGCTGTCCGACGACAGCGCTGCCTGGCTGGGTACGGCGGTCCTGGTCCGGGCGCCGGACCCCGACATAGCGCGCGCCGTCCTGACCCCGGACCGGTACTCCGACATCGAGGTGCACAACTGGGCGTTTGGCGGACGGCCGTCATGACCCGAGGAGTCAGTGCGGCGAGGCGACCCAAGTCGGCCGGTTAAGGCTCCGCAACGGAACAGACGCGATCTTCCAACGTCGGCGCTTCTACCGACGCGGGTACTGACCAGGCACAACGCCAGGTTGTCCGTTATGCCTTGGTTGGCGAATACTGAGAATGTGTGAAGTGCTGAGTTCGGAGAGCGCTTTCCTAGATGTCTGGGCAGTGCTAGTCGCTGTGACGTCGTCCGACGTCGCGTCGCGACGTATGGCAAGGGCTGGTAGGTGCCCGATCGAGAGGCGGACATCCAGCGGGATACGGCCGGATCGGCGTGCCCGGCGGGTGATTGCCCTGGGGCGGCTGGCTGGCGGGCATGATTTCCTGCACGTACGGTCGTAGATGCCACCGTTGACCTCGCCAGGAGGCTCCGATGCAGGCCCATGACGACACGCCGAACCTGACCACGGGGCAGCGGATCAAGCTGTACCGGGAACGCGCCGGCAAGACCAGAGCTGTGCTCGGTGGCCTGGTCGGTCGCTCGGCCGAGTGGGTGAAGGCGGTCGAGACAGGTCGGATCCTGCCGCCACGGCTGCCGATGCTGACCCAGATCGCCCGCGCGCTGAAGGTCAACGTGCGCGAGTTGACGGAAGAGGATCATGGCCACGCCGATCTGGTGTCGGGGCCTGGGCACGCGAGCCTGCCAGCGGTGCGGGAGGCGCTGAATCGCTGGCCGATGTCGGTGAACGAGGAACCTCAACCGCTCGAACATATTCGGGCTCGGCTGGCCACGGCGTGGCGTGCCCGGCATGCCGCGCCGGATCACCGCACCGTTGTCGGCGCGTTGCTGCCGGACCTGATCCGGGATGCGCAGGTCGCGACGCGCGCCTACCAGGGGGATGCCCAGAACCGGGCACACGCAGTGCTCGCGGAGACGCTCGGCCTCACTCAGATGTTCCTTGCCTACCAGTCGGGGGCGGCGGACCTGCTCTGGCGGGTGGTCGACAGGGCTGTTCTGGCGGCGCAGGAGTCAGGTGATCCGGCGGCGCTGGCGGGGGCGGTGTGGTTCGCGGCGCAGGCGCACCGCGACGCGGGCGACTGGGACACCGCGATGGCCGTCAACCTGGATGCTCTGACCGCGGTAGAGCCTCAGTTGGAAGACGCAACTGACGAGCTGCTGGCCTTGTACGGCGCCTTGCAGTTTGAGGCTGCGTACACCGCGGCCCGCGCCGGCGAGGCCGGCCGTGCGTGGCGGTACTGGGATGCCGCGGATGCGGTATCGCGCCGGCTTCCGGAGGGCTTCTACCAGCGCTGGACATCATTCAGCCGGGTCATCATGGGCGCGCACGCGGTGACCGTCGAGGTGGAGCTGCGCAAGGGCGGCAGCGCGTTGCAGACCGCGGACCGCACTCCGGCGGCGTTGATCCCGTCCCGGCCGCGCCGCGCCCGCCATTTGATCGAGGTCGCTCGTGGTCATTACCTCAAGCGTGACCATCAGGCGACGGTGGGCACGCTGCGAGAGGCGTACGAGACGGCGCCGGAGACGATCCGCTACAACGGCTATGCCCGGAAGATCACAGCCGAGCTGTTGGAAGGGCCGCCGTCGCTGCGCCGGGAGGCGAACGATCTCGCGGTGAAGGTCGGCCTTCTGGGGTAGGGGTAGGAACCGTACCTGTCCGCTGCCGGAAGTAGCCCTACGGTCCGTTCTCAGACCGGCACGCAACGTTCGCCGGTCGCTGGCCGGTGCAACGGTCATGCGCGGACATCCTTTCCAGGTGTCGCACCCGGCCGCATGACTGTCCCTGCATCGGCCAGGGGGTGCGGAACTGCTCCCGTCGGCAGCCTCGAAAGAGGTCTGCCCTGGGCTGTAGCGCTGCGCCCGCTAGGACTGGTCCGGCGGCTCATCACCATTGCCCCCACCGGAGGTGGGCTGCCGGACCCCGAATACTCGGGGAGGCAGCGGTGGACATCCAACTCCAGCTATCGGCGCACAAGGACGCCGCGTCGCGCTGGTCGGCTGCGGTGGTTCGGTCATGACGTGGCCGGAAAGCGTTGTACCGGGCGGCGGCGGAATCCATGAGCCTGTCCCGTCACGTGTGTACGCGGCGCTGCTTGGCGACGCACACACGTTCGCTCCAGACCGGTCCATGGCCGCCGATCTCCTCGCCGCCGAGCCTGAAGCCAGGTACTGGGCGAGGGCAAACCGAGCGTTTTTGAGCCGCGCGGTTCGGTACGCCCTCGATGCAGGCGCGCGCCAGATCCTCGACATCGGCTGCGGGCTACCCGCGACCAGGGGCAGCCTCCATGAGATCGCCTGGCGAGTCGACTCGCAGACCCGCATCGGGTACGTGGACATCGACCCGGTAGCGGTGGCCCACGCCCGCTATCTCCTTGAGGAGGACAAACGAGCGGTCGCGGTCGTCGCCGACCTGCGCGACCCCGACACGGTCGTTGGGCATCCGGAGCTGGCGGCAGTACTGGATTGGACCCAGCCAATCGCCGTCGTCCTGGGCGCGGTGCTGCACTTCGTGTCCAATTCGGACGACCCGACCTCGATCCTGGCCCGGCTGCGGGACTCGGTCCCGGACGGCTCGTGGCTGGTGATCTCCCACGCATCGGCCCCCAGCGCGATGACGCCGGAGCAGGTACGGGTTGCGCGGGAGTACAGCGAGCGGACGGCACCGTTGACGCTGCGGTCCCGCCAGCAGGTGACGGAGTTGCTCGGCGTCTGGGGTGAGGTGGTCGAGCCGGGCGTATGCGGGGTGGCGTTCTGGCGTCCTGAGCCCGGTGAGCTGGATGGCCCGGCCGAGGTGGAGAAGGCGTCGCGGATCCCCGGCTGGGTTGGCGTCGCCGTCAAGGGCGCTGACGCGGCTAGCGCCGCTGACCTGTCCGGTCTGGACGGGGGTGGGCGCGATGTTGGCTGACGACTTCTTCCGGCTTGCCCATGACGACACCTCCGGTGAGCTTCGCGTTCACGCACAGGCGGCGGGTTGGGGGTTGGCCGCGGCGTTGCTCGGTGAGCTGCTATACGCGGGCCGGATCCGCATCGCTGACGGTCTCGTCCACGTTGCACATCCGGCCGTGCCACCGGCCGATGCGGTCGCCCACGGGATCTTCGACCAGATCGCGGCGGAGCGGACCCGGCACACGGTGCGGACCTGGCTGACGTTCCTGTCCGACGACGGCTACGAGCAGGTCACGACCCGGCTGATCCGGGCGGGACACGTGCGCAGGAAGGCGTCCCGGTTCCTGTTCGTGACCTGGTCCACGACGTACGTGCCGGTGGACATGAAGACCGCAGCCTGGCCGGTCGTACGTCTGGCGATGGGGTTGCGGCAGCGCACTCCGCTGGACGAGCACGACGTGTTCCTGGCCGGGCTGGCCGAGGCGACCGGGTTGGACGAGTACCTGATCCGCGACGCGGATCACCGTGACTGGGCGCGCGGCTACCTGCGGCACCTGCTCAGCACAGTCTCGGCTCCGGCCGCCGAATTGCTCGCGCACACCCGGGCTGCGGTCGGCAACGCGCTCGTCGCCCACCACACCTGACCCTGCGCCCCTTTACCCCTCGTCCTCGCTGGAGTCCTCTATGGCCCTGACCGATCCTGCGCGACCACGCCAGGTCAGCAACGTGTCCACCGCCTTGGCCCGTAACCGGCTTGGTGTTCCGGCGGTGGTGTTCTTCGTGATGGCCGCGGCAGCTCCGCTGACCGTGGTGGCGGGTTCGGCGACGACCGGGTTCGCGGTGACCGAGTTCATCGGTATCGCGGTGGCCTATCTGGCGGTCGCGGTGATCCTGGCGGTGTTCGCGGTCGGCTACATCGCCATGTCCCGCCGGGTCGTCAACGCCGGCGCCTTCTACACGTACGTCGCCCACGGCCTCGGCCGGATACCGGGGGTGGGAGCCGCGTTCGTCGCGGTGGTCGCCTACAACGCCATGCAAATCAGCATCTACGGCGCCTTCGGTGTCGTGGCCGCCACCGTGCTGGAGGTGACCTTCGGCTGGCAAGTGGCCTGGTGGGTGTGCGCCCTCGCCGCGTGGCTGCTGGTCGCCGTGCTGGGCGTGCGGCGGGTCGACCTCAACGGCTACGTCCTCGGCGTGCTGCTGGTGGCGGAGATCGCCGTCGCCGTCGTGTTCGACATCGTCCTGCTTACCCACCCCGCCGACGGGCAGGTCAGCTTCGCCGCCCTCGCACCCGGCCTGCTGCTGTCAGCTGGGGCGGTGGCGCTGCTGGTCGGCGGGATCGCCGGGTTCGCCGGGTTCGAGATGACCGCCGTGTTCTCCGAGGAGGCAAAGGATCCACAGCGGACAGTCCCGAGGGCGACGTACCTGGCCATCGGCATCATCGGCGTGCTGTACGGCGTGTCCGCGTGGGCGATGACCGTCGCCGCCGGCCCGGACCGGATCGTGCAAGCAGCCAGGGACCAGGGCACGGAGCTGTTCTTCAACCTCGCCGCCCCACACGTCCCCGCCGCACTCATCGACCTCGGGCACCTGCTGTTCCTGACCTCCCTGTTCGCGGCGCTGCTGGCCTTTCACAACACCGTCTCCCGCTACCTGTTCGCGCTCGGCCGCGAACAAGTACTGCCCGGCCGGCTGGGACGCACCAGCCGCCGCACCGGCGCCCCGAAACTCGGCTCCCTCCTCCAGTCCGCCACCGCCGCAGCCGTGCTCATCCTGTACGCGGCGGCGGGCTGGGATCCGATCACCCACCTGTTCTTCTGGGGCGGGATCGGCGGCGGGCTCGGCATCCTCATCCTGATGGCGGCGACGTCGATCGCCGTGGTCGGCTTCTTCGCCCGCCACCGGCACGGCGAGCCGGTGTTGCGGCGGCTGATCGCCCCGGTCCTCGCCGCACTCATCCTCACCGCGACCCTCGTGGTCACCGTCGCCGAATTCGGCGAACTGCTCAACATCCCGAACTCCTCGCCGGTGCGGTGGGCGTTCCCCGCCGCCTACGCCACCGCGATCGTCCTCGGTGTTGGGTGGGCACTCATCCTGCGCACCGCCCGGCGGAGCGTGTACGCCGCCATCGGCTTGGGCGCCGACAGCTCCACCGCCGCCATCCGTCTCAGCCCTACCGGCACCGCCCAACCAGACCTGATCCCCGGCCCCGCGTTCACGAAGACGAGCCCGCGATGACCCACCCCGAACAGGTCGTGACGATCCGCCTGGCCACCGCCGCCGACACCGACCGCATCACCAGCACGCTGGTCGAGGCGTTCCTCGACACCCCGGACGGGCCGTGGCTGGTCCCGGACCGGGACGAACGCCGTCAGGTGTACCAGCGCTTCTGCACAGCGCTGGTCGGCTACACCCTCGCCCACGGCTACATCGAGGTCACCGACAATCTGGACGCCGCAGCGGTCTGGTTCGACCACGCCTACACCCCGCCGGACCTGGCCGAATACGACAGGCTCCGCACCACCGCGTGCGGCGAACACGCGGCCCGGTTCCGGCTGCTGGACGACACGTTCGCTCAACATCACCCGCAGCAGCCGCACCACTACCTGGCCTGGCTCGGCGTGCACCCAGACTCGCAATGCACCGGCCTGGGCAGCGCCCTGCTGTCCCACCGCAACCAGCAGCTCGACGCCGCCGGTCTACCCGCCTACCTGGTCGCCACCTCCTCCGGCGCCCGAGACCTGTACGCCCGCCACGGCTACGCCCAGCCGCAGGCGCAATTCTTCCTGCCCGAGAGCGGACCTCCGATGTGGTCGATGTGGCGGCAGCCGACCCGATAGCCGCCGCTCCCGCAGGCCCCGCCCAGCCGACACCCCCCAGTCGCTGGAGCGGACAAGGGCCGGAGGGCGAACCACGGTAGGCGACCCGCCCGTTTGGCCTCCCGAATGGGCAGGGCCGCCGACATTAACCCGCACCGTGTTCACCCTCCGGCCCACCCCCAATGACCTCACCCAGACCGATATCGCACCCGCAACCCGCCCGGAAGGCAACGGCGACAATGCCAACATCACGACCGCGGTTCATCCGTACGCTCCGTGCACGATGGCTTGGCCACTGCATGCGCCAGATCCGGGAAGAGCGCGGCCTCACCCTCAAGGACGTGGCCGCCGAGATCGGCATCGAGTTCTCCACGCTGGCCCGCCTCGAACGCGCCGAATGGCCGTTCCGTCGGGACCAGTACGTCGAGCCGCTCTTGGATGTGTACGGGATCTACGACCAGACCACCCGCGACGATCTGCTCCAGCTGGCCCGCCGAGCGTGGCAGATCCACCAGTGGCACCTGGACCCAATTTCCGACGCGCACCCGACGCCCCGCGATAGCTCGATCCGGCACCAGCCGCCGCTGGACTGGATCTACGCACAGGCCGAGCAGATCTGCCCCTACGCCGCCATCACCATCCCAGACCTGCTGCAAACCAACGACTACACCTACGCCTCGCTGCGGTCCGCAGCCCCGGATGCCGACGACAGCAGCATTGAGGCGCAGGTGCATCGGCGGATGCGCTTACAGGACATCCTCGTGGGCAGTCCACCGCCCAGGTTATGCGCCATCCTCGACGAGCAGGTGCTGCACCGCCCGGCTGGCGGAGTCGAGATTCTCGCCGCCCAGCTCGACCACCTACGGCACCTCACCGACCGCCCGGACCGGAACACCGAGATCCGGATCCTGCCCACGCAAGCAAGCCAAGCCACGGGTATCGATGGCCCCTTTGTCGCGCTGCGAATGTCCCAGGGACACCCGCCCGTCACCATCGTCCCGCACCTCGGCGGCCACCTCGTCATCGAGGCAACGCTGGCCCAGCGATACGACCATCTACACGAACGGCTGACGGCCGACGCGCTGAGCCCGTCCAAGTCCCTGACCCTCGTCGAGACGCGCGCCAAGGAGCTGGCATGACGCGGGCATCAAGGGCTCCCCGCCTCGCCGCAGGCGACAACCCAGTCGCCGGACGGACCGCCCGGCCGCATGTGGCTACGGCTCACCACCAGGACCGGGTCGCACGGGCGCGGACGGGGATAGCGCCGTGATCACGTTCATGACGTACAACACGCGGGATTACGACCGCCACCGCACCGCCGACGAGCTGACCCGGCACCGGCTGGTCGAGGCGGTAATCCGGGACGCCAAACCGGACGTGGTCGCGGTCCAGGAGCTGCCGGGGCACAGCGAGCAGCGCGCCCAGGCTGCAATACTGCGGCTCGCCGACGCCACCGGGATGGCGTGCCGTGTCGGTCAGGATCTCAACGGGCCGGTCGCCGCCGCACCCGGCGGGCACGACGACCTCGCCATCGGGCTGATGTGGCGACCTGGCATCTGGGCCACCCCCGGCAGCATGCGCGTGTACTCCGGTGCTGGCTGGTGGCACGCACTGATCTGCGTCGAGTTGAACGTCGGCGACGGGCACCGGGTCCGGCATGCCTGCTATCACGCACCGCCCCGCGCCGGTGGCCTGTGCCGCCCCGACGAGGCCACCCACCTGGTGGGCGCGATGACCACCGGGCCGGGGTTGGTGGGTGGGGACTGGAACAACCCGTACTACTTCCGGGACCGTGAGGGGCGGGAGCTGGCGTGGCCGCAGCCCTGGTGGGACACAGGCGAGGGAGCAGACCTCGCGGTAGCCAACCGGGCCGCCGCTCGCATCCTCGCCGACGGCGGCCTGCACGACGCCGCTGTCGTACTTGGACACTCGCGGCCGATCACGACCGGGCACTGGCCCACGGAGAGCAATGGCGCCAGGCCCATAGACGGTGTCCTCGCCACCCGCCGCATGCTCGACGCCGTCCGCGAATGCGTCGTCATCGACAACTGGCAAGCCCGCAGCGCATCAGATCACCTGCCAATCGCCGTCCGTTATGAACCCGCGGCACCATGAGCGCCGGCCAGCCTGCACGCAGCAGCGCCCTCGGGCTGGACGGAGGTGACTGAGGGTAATGCGGGAAGCGCGGAGAGGAAGGTACCGCTACGCTCGTTCGCTTGACCGAGTTGTCGCTACACGCCGATGTAGACCGTGGAAGAGGCTGATGGACAGCGCGCGATCAATTGAGCCGCAGGACGGGCCATCCGGTCCGATGTTCCGGATCGCCTTCCTGTTCCACTCCGAACTCGACCTTCTCAAGACGACGCTGCCGCGGTGCCTCGAAGCGCTGACCAACGGGACGTCCCAATCGTTTGAGGTGGTCCTACGAGCTGACGGGACTCCCCAAGACGTCGCCGAACAGCTTCCGGCGCTGCTGGATGCGTGGGGCGTCGACGAGCTGCAACTTCGTCGGCGCCACCGGCATGTGGCGAGCGGCGATCCCTCAAACAACGGCCACCGTCGCTTTTTCACACCGCGGGCTCCGTATCTGATCGTCATCGAGGGAGACGTGGTCATGTACCGGACCGAGCGATCGTTCGACGTCTTGACCGCATGTCGGGAGTTGTTCGAGCGGCATCCGCAGGTTCCGGTGCTGTCCAAGGTGAACGACTACGACCAGTGGTCGTGGAAGCTGGCCGACGAAGGTCCAGCGGTCGAATCTGGGGTGCGGTCGGTCAACCGGTTGTCGGCGCATTTCATCGCGTACGACGTGGCGCGCTTCGTCCCCGTTGCAGAACGGTTCGGGGCGTGGGATCTGGACGTGTTCATCGACCGCCCGGACCTGAGCTACAACTGGGAAGACCTTGTGTCCCACGTCGGCACGACAGGAGGCCGGCAGATCGCGTTTCCCGAGGCATGGCCGCTGGACGTGTTCCACTGTGACCGCAAGGTCGCAGCCGGTTCGATGTACCACACCCAGGAGCCGGACGTGAAGGCCGAGATCCTGGCCGAGTTGGAGCAGCGGTATCGACCGGCGGGAGTACCGGCGTGACCGCGGCGACCTCCGCGGCAGCCGATGCCGCCACGCAGCGGGCGGGTCGGGTATCGGCATGGCGGGCGACATTGTCGTCGGCGGGCGCGCTGTCGTGGCGGTTCGCCGACCGGTACGCGGTCGTGCTGGCTCAGCTCGAACGGGACGCCCCGCCCAAGACGGTCGAGGCGGCACTCGCCATAGCCGTGCACGACCCGGGCGCTGCGGTGGCGCTGCTTGCTGGAACGCCTCGCCCGCCAGCACAGGAAGCCCAGGGTGGCAGCGCTCCGGCGGTCGGTGGTGCCGGACCGGTTGTCAGCCTGGTCCGGGACCTCGTCGCGCGCCATCCGGACGTCACCAGGTTCGTCGAGGCTCAGCCGCGCCTGGAGCAGACCGCCGTCCCCATCCACCCGTCCCGGCAGGCGCATCTGGTTCGCGCCGCCAGCCACGAACTGGTCGCGCTGAGGTGGCCGGCCGAGTCGGTCGCGGCGCGGTCCCGGCACCAGAGCCGGATCAAGCCGGCTTTGTCCGCCGCGTCGCGAGCCGCCCCGCTCAGTATCAAGGCGCACGACGAGTACGCGGTGGTCGACGTGCCCGACGGCGACCCGTGGGTCTTCGCGCCCAACCTTGGTCGCACGTTGGAGGACCGATTGCGCTCGCGGGACCTCGACGCCACTCAACGCGCGGCGCTCGTGGAATCGCTCGCCGCGCTGAGAGCAGCGATGACCGACCAGGGTCTCGTGTGGCAGGGCTTCGCGCCCCGGAACATGTTCCTGCGTGGTGGGCAGGTCGTGCTCATCGATTTCGAGGAGTCCGTCGACGCCAGCGAGGATCCGGCGCGGGCCGCGGAGTGTCTACTGTGGCACCGGGTCTTCTTCGCCGACTGCCTCACCGCAGAGGAGACCGCGCGGCTCTTCGCACGCGTCGACGGCGGGCCCGACGTGCCGGACGACTACCCGATGCCCGCGGACGACTTCGAACGGGCGCTGCTCGGCGTCGACATGGTGACCTGGCGCCAGCGCAGAGAGCTGCTGGAGGCCAGCGTCGCACTCGAAGGCCGGCACACCCGTCCGACCCGCGATCGGGACAGTGGCGTCCTGCACGGGCACGAGCTGGGCCACTTCTGGGGCGACTTCATCCCGGTCGAGATGGAAGTACGGCTGTTCCGCCACCTGACCGCGGTCGCTGACCCCGCACAGCTGGTCGCCTGTCTGGAGGCGTTCGAGGCCGCCATGGAAGCCGACATCTGCCGCAGCCTTCGCCGACACGCCAGCGGCATGCCTGACCCATCCGCCCCCAGGACCGCCGCGCTCGTGGAGGCTCTCGACGCTATTGGTGTAGAGCGCCTTGCGGCCCACCGGATGGGGGCCGAGCACTGGTACCAGCGCCTCACCACCGATCCGGGCCGGCTCGTTGACGAGCTGTTGCACAGCGCCGGGACCGCGATCGGCGGGCTCGATCGCGAGTTGCTGGAGATTTACCTCGTCGGAAGCGGCGCGGCGCGGAAGGGGCACGAGGAGTCCCTGGCTGCTGCCACCCGCATCGGCTTGGACTTCGTCCACCGCGCTGACGGCGGTGAGCCTTACCTCCGGTACTGTTCACCGACAGAGCTGGCCTCCTTGCTCGATCGGCCGCTGCCGTCGGAAGGCTCCGACCTGGACGAGGTCCTGGCGGATCTGGAAGCCAAGGTCGTGCCGTACTCGGTGTCGCAGTCCCACCCGGGCTATCTTGCTTTCCCGGACTCGGGCAATGCCATCGCGGCGATGGCCGGCGGTCTGCTCGGTCGGCTGCTCAACCAGAACCTGATCGCGGTCGATCGCAGCGCGCCCGCGGCGACCTTCGTCGAGATCCAGGTCATCGAGTGGCTCCGTGACCTGGTGGGCTACGAGTCCGCGTCGTTGACGGACCTGCGCGGGGTTAAGGACGTCGCCGGATTGTGGGCGACGGGCGGCCATCTGTCCAACCACCTCGCGATGCTCGTGGCGCTCGGCCAGCGGTTCCCGCAGGTACGGCGGCACGGTCTGCCGGCCATGGACACCCGGCCGACCATCATCATGGCCGGTCCGATCGCCCACTACTCCCACAGCGACGCCGCGTTCCACCTCGGTTTGGGCTGGGACAGCATCATCAGCGTCGGTGCCAGGTCCGGGTACACGACGGATCCGGCTGACGTCGAGGCGGCCCTAGCGGATCCGCCGGCCGGGACGACTCCGTTCATGGTCGTCGGGGTCGCCGGGAACTGCCGCACCACCGGCTTGGATGACCTTGCGACGCTCGCCGAGATCTGTCGCCGCCACGGCGTCTGGTTCCACGTCGATGCCTGCCACGGCGGCAGCCTCATCTTCAGCGAACGGCTGCGCCGCCGGCACCTGGCCGGCATCGAACAAGCCGACTCCGTGTCGCTCGATCCGCACAAGGGCCTGTTCACGCCGTACCCATCCTCGTATGTGCTGTTTCGGCAGCGCGGGGTCCTTACCCAGTTCAGCCGCCACGAGACGGCCGTGATGGCGGACGACTGCTGGGACCTCGGGCTGATCACACCGTTCCTGGGATCCCGGGGATTCGAGAGCCTGGCGACCTGGACACTGCTGCGCCACGTCGGTGTGCGGCGGCTGGGCGATCTGGTGGAGAGCCGCCAGGCACACGTGCGCTACCTCGAGCGACGCATCGACGAGACCGGCCTGTTCGTCCTCCTCAACGACGTCGATTTCTACCGCCTCGCGTTCGTCTTCTGCCCACCCCCGATCCGGCAGGCGATACGTGCCCTCCCTCCGGAGCGCAGGCGTCATGCGGCCCGAGTCGTCAGCCAGTACACGTCGCGGCTGAACGCGATGCTGTACCAGTCGGGTGAGGTCTGCTTCGACGAACACACCCTGGCAGATCTCGCTGACCGGGTCGGCGCCGGCGCGGACGTCAGCTACACGATCATGGCCGCGTGTCCCGGAAACCCACTGATCACCCAAGCCGACCTCGACCGCGCGGTCGAGCAGCTCGCACAGGCCACGAAGCCGCTCATACCGGCCATGCTTGCCGACATCGCCGCCGCCGGACCGGTCGGCGGCGCAGTGCGGCCGACGATCGCGGGGCCTGCGGGCTGGAGCGACGCGCCGTGAACGCCGACGTGATCGCGTCCTTCCTCGACGAGCACCTCGGTAGTGATCTGGTCGCCGCCTTCATCTACGGCTCGGTGGCCGCCGGTCTCGCCGGCCCGGCCAGCGACCTCGACTGCTTCGTCCTGATCAAGGAGCCGCTCGCCAGGGTTCAACTGGAGCTGATCAGGACCGAGTTCGGGGCACTTCAGCGCGGCCTCGGCTACCAACCCGACCCCGAGTACCCGATCGAGTTGTTCACCACCGATGCCTGCCACGCCGCGCTGGGCAGCGACCTGCTCCACCACGTCCTAAGCGATGCGGCCGCCGCTGGTCATATCGATCCGCACCTGGCCAAGCACGACAACGTCGAGGTGCTCCGGGCGTTGCTGGACCGCCGGATCGTCATCCATCATGCGCCGACGCTCGGCCTGCTCACCGCGCGGGCGCACGACGTGCTGGGCCAGCACCCGGCGCCGCCGGGACAGTTGCGTCGCATACTCGGGCTGGATAGAGAGCCGCCGATTCGGCTATGAAGGCTCTGCTGGAGCGGCTGGTTGCGTCACCGGTGTTCGTCCTGAGTTCGATCCGGTCCGGGTCAACGCTGCTGCGCTGTGTGCTCGACACTCATACCCGCATCCATGCTCCTCACGAGCTGCACTTGGTGGACTTGACGGTGGGGATGGATAGCCAATTCGTGCGGCTTGCCATGCAGGTCGCGCAGCTTGATGAACGCGAGCTGGAGCACCTGCTGTGGGACCGGTTGCTGCACCGGGAGCTGGCCCGCTCGGGCAAGCAGTTGGTGGTCGACAAAACGCCGACGAATGTGTTGCGGTGGCGCCGCGTTGCCGAGTGCTGGCCGGAAGCCCGCTACATATTCCTGCTCCGCCACCCAGTACACGTGGTGGAGTCCGCGATCGCGGCCCGCCCCCATGCGACACCGGCCGAATCGACCGAGCTCGTCGAGCTGTTCCTAACTCACCTCCGCGAGGCGCGGCGGGCGCTTACCGGCCTCACAGTCCGGTACGAGGACTTCACCGCTCACCCGGAGCGGGTGAGCCGGGAGCTGTGCGAGTACCTCGATGTTCCGTGGGAGGCTGGCATGGTCGAGTACGGCAAGCGCGACCACGGCCCGTTCCTGTCCGGCATCGGGGACTTCACTGACCGGATCCGGGCCGGCCGGGTTCTGCCCGGCCGGCCGCAGCCCACGAACGCGGAGATACCCGAGGGTCTGCGGCCGTTGTGCCGCACCCTCGGGTATCTGTGACTCACATACGGTCGGGCGTACCGATACCAAGCAGGCCAAGCCCGCGGCCGAGTACGCGGGCGGTCAGGTCGCTCAGCGCGAGCCTGCTCTCGCGTACCCGGTCGTCGGCCTTTAGGACCGGGCACTTTTCGTAAAACGCCGTAAACGCAGTCGCTACCCCGTAGAGGTAAAGGGCGAGCCGGTGGAACTCCAGCGACTCGGCGACCTCGGAGACCACGCCCTCGAAGGCCAGCAGCTCGATCGCCAAGGCCCGCTCAGCCGGCTCGGCGACCGTGATAGTGGCCAGGTCCCGCATAGGCGTGACCTCACCACGCCGGAAGATCGACAAAATCCGGGCCCGTGCGTATTGCAGGTATGGGGCGGTGTTGCCGTCGAAGGACAGCATCCGCTTCCAGTCGAAGACATAGTTTCTCGTCCGGTCATTGGACAGGTCTGCGTACTTGATCGCGCCGATGCCGACCATCTGCGCGACCTCGGCGCGGGTGGACTCGTCGAGGTCTGGGTTTTTCTCCTCGATCAGAGCCGCCGCCCGCGCGACCGCCTCGTCGATCAGGTCGACCAGCTTGATCGTATCGCCGGCCCGGGTACGGAAGATCTTGCCGTCCGGGCCGAGAACGGAGCCGAACCCGATATGGGCGGCGCGGGCCGGTGGCCTCAACCAGCCAGCCTCCCGGGCGACCTCGTACACCATCTCAAAGTGCTGCTGCTGCGGCAGCCCAACCACGTACAACAGCCGGGTAGCGGCCAACTCCTGGGTCCGGTACCGGATCGCTGCCAGGTCTGTGGCGCCGTACCCGAATCCGCCGTCGCGTTTCCGCACGATGATCGGCAGTGGGTCGCCATCCCGGTTGGTGAAGCCTTCCGGGAACACAACCTTGGCGCCGTCGCTCTCCCGCAGCAGCCCGAGCCGGTCCAGTTCCTCAACGACCGGTATCAGCATGTCGTTGTAGAAGCTCTCGCCGAAGAAGTCCTTCTCGGTAAGGCACACATCGAGCCGGTCGTACACGGCCAGGAAGTACTTCTCCGATTCATCGACTAGCAGGCGCCACATCCGGCGGGTCTGCTCGTCCCCGCTTTGCAGGGCGACGACCCGAGTCCGGGCCCGCTCCTTGAACGTGTCGTCGGCGTCAAACTTCGTCCTGGCCGCCTGGTAGAAGGTGTTGAGGTCCCCCAGCGACAACTCGTGGGCGGCCTCGGTCTCGCCGATATCGAGCAGGTGCTCGATCAACATTCCGAACGGGGTGCCCCAGTCCCCGAGGTGGTTGGCCTTGATCACGCGGTGGCCGAGCCACTCCAGCACCCGGACCGCAGCATCCCCGATCACCGTCGACCGAAGGTGGCCGACGTGCATCTCCTTCGCAACGTTCGGCGCCGAGTAGTCGACCACCACGGTGTCAGGAGCCGCGACGGACTGCACGCCGAGCCGTTCGTCCCGGTTCATGGCGGCGAGCAGCGGCGCGATCGCGTCGTTGGCGACAGTCAGGTTGATAAACCCCGGCCCCGAGATCTCCACCGACGCGCATAGATCATCAAGCCGAGCTCGCTGAACCACGTCGGCGGCGATATCCCGGGGCTTACGCCCTAGCTGGCGGGCCAGAGCGAGGGCACCATCGGCCTGGAAGTCCGCGTGCTGGGATCGGCGCACACTCGGGTCGGCCGGAACCCCGGCCACAGCCTCGAACGCGGACGCTAGCCGATCTTGTAGCAGCTTTTCCAGGGTCGCCATGGGATACCAATCTAGTCGACCTTCCGTGTGTAGCTTTAATGGATTACCCCCCGCCACGAGCACGCCACAGTGCCTCGCCGCCTGTCATCGTTGTTGGGGCCTAGCCACCATCGCCAGGGCGCCCGATACTGTTCGGCGTGTCCCGGCCACTCTGTGTCTTCCTGCCCGAGATCGGCGTGATCAGCGAGACCTTCATCCGCTGGGACACCCGTGAGCTGCTGCCAGGCGGGACCGCCATCGTCGCGGACCCCCCTCCGAGAGGTGAGTCGGTCCTCCACGGCCAAGCCTGGGACGCCGGCGAATGTCCCGTCCTCGCCTTCGACCCGCTTCCCGGCGATCCGGCACCGTCAGCCGAACGCCTCGACGCGGTCGTCGACTTCCTCGCAACGCACCGGGTCGAGGCGGTGCTCGTCGAGTACCTGGACTTCGCGGACCGCTGGTTCGACTTCCTCCTTCGCCAGCCGGTCCGCGTGTGGCTACGGGGACACGGCGTCGACTTCTCGGCCAGATTGACCGAGCAGCGGTGGCGCGACGCCTACCGCCGCTACGACCTGGCGGCCGGGATCATCGTCCCCAGCGCAGTCGCCGCCGACGCCCTCGCAACCCTCGGGCTGCCAGCCGAGAAGATCCACGTCGTCCGCTACAGCGTCGAACTCCCGCCACCTCGCCCAGTCACAACCCGCGACCGCAGCCCAGACGTCCGGTGCGTCGCCGTCGGCCGCCTGGTACCGAAGAAGGCGCCGCTCCTGCTGCTGGAAGCCTTCCGCGACGCCGCCAGCCGCCACCAGAACGTGGTCCTGGATCTGGTCGGCGACGGTCCTCTGATGGGCGAAGTCCGCCAGTACGTGGACAGGCACGAGCTGACCGGTCGGGTTCACGTCCACGGCCGACTCCCACACCCCGACACCCTCGCCCTCATCCGCGGCGCGGACATCCTGCTCCACCACGCCGTCACATCGCCGCAAGACGGCGACACCGAAGGCCAACCGCTGGCAATCCTCGAAGCCATGGCGGCCGGACTACCGGTCATCGCCACCAACCACGCGGGGATCCCCGAGGCCATCACCGACAAGGTCAACGGGCGACTCGTCGCCGAGCACGACGTCGCCGCGATGGCCGCGAACGTACTCGATCTCGCCGACGACCACGCCGAGCGGCAGCGACTCGGGCGCGCCGCCCGCAAGACCATCGAAGAACGGCACGGCCGCGAACGCGCCCGGCGGGCGCTCCTCACCCTCCTCGGACTTGCTGAGGCCGGCACGACCGCTCGGGCCGGGGCGCGATGAGAAACGCCGTCTTCCTGGTCAAGAACGGCATCGGCTTCGGCCACATCCGCCGGGCCCTGCTGATCGCCGAAGCCGTCCAGAACGCCGGCAGGCTCCGGCCCATCGTGATCAGCCAGGCCAGTTCCCTCGCCCTATACCGGAACACGCCCGTGCGGGTGATCAACTTCCCGCTCCTGCACCGGGTCCCCTCGGCCATCGCCGAAGACCTCTACACCGACCTGCTCGACCGGCTCCTCGACCGGCTCGACCCAGCCGTGGTCATCGAGGACACCTACCCCGACGCGCGGTACCGGCGGCTGCCCGCCTTGGCCGACCGCCCCCGGCTCCTGGTCATGCGACGGCTCGACGGGCTCTCCTTCGACCAGATCCGCCAGCGCGGTGACTTCGCCCATTACGACCAGATCCTCATCGCCCAAGAGCACGACGCCTTCCTCCAGGAAGGCCACAGCGGCGACTCGCTGGCCGCGGTGGAGTCCAGCGGCCGATTCACCTTCATCGGCAACATCGCTCGCGCGCCGGCCCGGGACGAGGTCGCGGCGGTCCGGTCGGCGTACGTACCCAACGGCGCGCCGCTCGTCGTCGTCAACGGCGGAGCGGGCGGCGACCAGATGCCCGACGGGTACGGCGACCGCCTATTCTCCGCATGCCAGGCGATCGCGGCAGCATTGGCCGAGGAAGGACATCCGGCACGGTTCGTACTGGTCACAGGCCCCTACTACGCCGGCCGCCCGCTCCACGAAACCGCCACCGTCACGGTGCGACGGTTCGAGCCGCACCTGCCGGCCCTGCTCGCCGCTGCGGACGTCGCCGTCATCAAGCCTGGCAACAACGCCCTTTCCGAGGCGCTCTCGGGACGCGGGCAGCTCGTCCTCGTGCCGGACGTGTCGTTCATGGAAGGGCTCGATGAACACGCCCACCGGATCGCCGCCCAGTTCGGCGGAGCCGTCGGGGCACCAGACCGCAGCAGCCTCGAACCGCTGATCCGCGACGCCCTCACCCGGCAGCCCAGGACAGCGAGGCTCCCGGCGTCGACGACGGCCCTCCACGCCGTGGTTCGTGCCATCCAGCACCGCGCCGAGCCGACCCGCCCGCCGGAGCTGCCGCCCAAGCTGCTCCTCCTGGTCCTCATCGCGCCCACCTCGATCGAACCGGACAAACTTCGCGCCCAGCTGCCCGAGACCCTCAGGAACGCGGCGGTCCTCGACAGCCGCCAAGACGGCGTCGGCGTGGTGGGGCTTGCGTCGCTCAGCAGAAGCGGGCAGCCGGCAACCGTGCCTGGCAGGCCAGTTGCGGCACTGGTGGACTGTGACCCAGGCGCAGTGCCACCGCAGGCGATCGTGGATCAGGGCATCCGGCTACTCATCCAGCGCAGCCCCTCACCAGCAGCCGAACGATGGCTTCGACAGCGGCCGCCTTCCCCTGCGCTGCTGAGTGTCTCGGCCGAATCGATCAACGCCTCCACGATCCGGCCGGACGCGTTCCAGCGCCGCGCGGCGCGACTGCTCCGGTCCACTGCTGCGGCAGTCGTGCTCCTCGACCTCGGCGCACTACCCGAAACGGAGGTGGCCGACTACCTGACAACGATCGGAGGGTGGGCGGCACGACAACCGCTCCGCCTGGCCGGCGCGGACACCGTGCTCGCCGAACAGGCAGACCACCTTCTGAGAGGGTGATTGGGATGAGCGACGTTGGAGTCGACGAGGTTGAGCCATTGGCGACGACCGTCCGGACATTCGCGGTACGCCGCGACGACGACGATCTCGACGCCTTCGCCGACACGATCGTCGCCCTGCTGGACCAGGACGGCGTCCTGGTCGACCTGTCCCGGCACGACCGGCGCGCCGACCTGATCGAACTCCGCGTGGCCACGTCCGATCCGAGGAGCGAGGCATGACCATCGTCCCTGCCCTGGTCGCCGACGAGGTCCGCCGGCGCGGCTACGCCATCTGGCCGGGCTACGCGACACCCGACCAATGCAGCGCCCTCAAGAGCGCTGCGGACATCCTCGCCGACGGCGAGTACGCGAACCGATACCCGAAGTCCACGCGGGTATGGGATCTCTACCGGCACGATCCGATCTTCGCCGACATGCTGGTCAAACCCGGCCTCGCCGACGTTCTCGATGAGCTCCTCGGCCGGTACTACCTGCTGTCCGACTACAGCCTCAATGTGGTCAACCCTGACCAGCCCATCGACGACTGGCACATCGACTACCCGTACAACGAAATGCCTGAGCTGGTAAGCGGCGGCCTACTTGGCCTCCAATGCGTCCTGGCCTTGGACCAGTTCGACGAGCACAACGGGGCAACCCGCCTCGTCCCTGGTTCGCACGTGCCACCGCGGCGGCCATCTGCGCCGTGGCCGAGTGCGGCCGAGACGTTCCTGGCAGAGCCCGGAACGCTGTTGGTGATGGCGGCGGCAACCTGGCACCGCTCGGGCTTCAACTCCTCTGGCCGTCCGCGGACAGCGGTCCTGATGAGCTTCGTCGAACGCTGGATTCGACCGCTCTCTGACCCGCTACACCCGGACCTTTGGGTACACGACCAACGGCTCCAGGTAATGCTGGGGTACCAGCGTCCCGCTGAGACGATCAACGGTGTGCCCGTCTGACCAGCGGCGAGTCGCTGGCTCTATGGAGGGGCGCTCGCCGCATGACGCGTCGGTCAAGTTCTCCTGCGTCGTTGACCACGACCCGAAGTACACCCATCAGGCATGGATCTGGAGCACGACGCTCCTACGAATCGCCCGACGCCAACCCCATGAACTGGTGGTGCACGTCGTCGACGGAGTGGACCTCCGGCGCCTCGACTTCCTACGCGACCAAGGCGTCGAGATGCGCGCCGTCCCTCGGTTCGACCAGCGCCATCCTCCCTCGAACAAGCTCAGCCAGCTACACAGCGGGGCGTTCCAGGACGCCGATCTGATCGTCCTCACCGACTGCGATGCCGCCTTCGCCGATGACGTCAGCGGCCTGTTCTCGGACCTGGAGATGGTTGCCGCCAAGGTTGTCGACAACGCAAAGCCGTCGCACGATCACTGGAGATGGATCTTCGCAGCTGCGGGCTT
Organism: Micromonospora sp. CPCC 205371; assembly: GCF_026130045.1. Lineage (GTDB taxonomy): Bacteria > Actinomycetota > Actinomycetes > Mycobacteriales > Micromonosporaceae > Phytohabitans. Next base: position 21,290 of record NZ_JAIBNX010000003.1, on the reverse strand, counting down.
CGATGCCGAGCCAGAAGTCGCCCTCTCCACGCACTCCCGCGAGCCCACCTTCGCGCACAACTTCAACGGCGGCGTCTACGTGTTGACGCGCGAGGCGTTCGAGGCGATACGGGACGCCTGGCCGAGATGGAACAAGTGGCTCCTGGCCCATCCGGAGATCCTTGGCGATCTCACGTTCTTCACGGACCAGGTCTCCTTCGGCCTCATGACACGCGAACTGGGATTGGCGGTACGCCCTCTCCCATCGCGGTACAACTACCCGACGCACCTTGCCGACCCGATGCTCACCGATCCCGTAGTGCTGCACTACCACGATCGCGTCGACAGCGCCGGGTTCCTAAGGATCACCGGATACGACGCCGCCGACGCCAGGATCCGCAGAATTAACCAGATACTTGCGGCCGAGCAGCGTGCAGCATTGCGGCCATAGGAGTGCTCCCTCCAGGAGGCCTTTCCAAGGAGCCATGCAAAGTTCAGGTTTCGATCAGTTGCGTACGGCGTCCAGGTGGGATGAGTAGCGGCGGCCCCGCAGGCCGCGCCGCGGGAACTGGCGACGCGCTGACCGCCCGAGGTTGAGGCACTGCCACCCACAGGATCCGGCTACGGCGAGGCTGTCCGCGCAGCCGGATCCTGGAACCGTAGGTCTGTGGGTGTCGTCCGAGGCGCTATCGGCGTCCGGGCTACGCCGCGTTCGGCAGCGGTCGGCTTGCACGAGCAGATGGCGCGCCAACGTAGGTGACAGCGGTGCTCGTCGCGGTCGGAACGAGGTCGGGGTGGTTGGCCTCGATGAGCGCCTTTGCCCTATGCAGGGCGGCGATGGTGTGGTCGATGCTGATGGCGTCGAGTTCGGCGCCGCCGTCGCCCCCCACGACTTGGAGGTATGCGAACGGCTGCCGGTCGCCCTCGGTCAGGTACTCAACGGCCACATCGACCGTGCCGGTGATCGAACCTATCGAGAAGGGCACGCTGTCGATGTCGCCGTGGTGCAGGATTCCGTCGCCGGGGGTCCGTGCGTCCTTGATCTCGCGCTTCGAGTGGCCGCTGCACCAGGGGATGCGGTGGGGGCAGGGGAACTGCTTCTTGCGGTGCGTCAGATCCCGCCGCAACGGGTCGGGGTGTCCGCCGTGACCGGGCCAACAACTGTCTTGGTCGGGCGCCTGACGGCTGGCCTCGACGAGATGACAAAGGTGGCGGGCCAGGTTGCGGGCTTCGGCGGGCGTGAGATCCACCCCGGCCGCCCCGGACTTGCTCAGGCTGACTACCCCGATCACAGCTTGGTAGTCGCGTAGGACGAGTACCTGGAGCTGTTCGGGCTCCTTCTCGTCTGCACGTTCGAGGTGCAGGTCGATCGTTGCCCATCCACGGTCCAGGTCTATGTGGGTGCGATCGTCGTAGAAGTCGCGTACCTCGTGTCCCGAGTTGCACCACGGCGGGCACGCGGTCGTCTGCCAGAACGGGGAGTCGTCGGAGGCTGGTTCGGTGGGAAGTGCTTCCTCCCCACGCTCAGCTGCGATGGCGAGGTTGGTTGCGAGGGTTTCGGCTTCGGTAAGGGTGCAGGTTACCCAGGGCTTGTCGGACTGGTTGTCGCGGAACAGCCGCACGGCGGGTTGGGCTTCGGTGAGTCGCTGGACCAGGTCGACGCGCAACCGGGCGGGCTCCCACCGGTTCTCCATCGCGAGGCTCGACCCGCGGTCCTGTGAGTCGACAAGGGAGAGCTTGATCTCGGCGGCGGCGCTGACGTGGCGGCGGTCGTCGAGCCGGTCATCGTCGAAGTGGCCGAAGACGCACCAAGCGGGTTCCGGGCCCAACATCCAGAAAGGCCGATCGCCATCGTGGGTGCGAAGCGGGACATCGGCGGTTGGCTCAGGCTGAACATCCGCCGTCGCCATTCGGATGATGCCGGCGGGGCGGGCGCCAGTGGACGGCAGCGAGCGGACCAGGCCGGAACGTACGGAACTGCCGGTCCGCCCGCCACGCCTCTTTGACCTGCGGGTCCTCGGGCCTGTCGTCTTCGGCATCGTCGTCTTCCTCTCTAACGGATCGCGCTGATGGCTGCCGCTCATCAGCTCGGCTGAAGGCCTAAAAGGTCGGCGTTCCAACCAGGACTTTGACGGACAAACTGTGTGTTTAGGGCTGATATCACCCATTGGAGGCGGGCAGCAGCAGCACCCACGTCATCACCGTTGCCGGCGCCGCACACCGATTCGGCGCCTGTCAAGCGGCAGCCGGCGGAGCCAGCTGATCCATGACTACGGCCACAGCGAGCCCGACGTCCGGGGTGCGGGCTGTTCGCTCCGGGGTGAACCCCAGCCAGAACGCGAGTACATCAGTCTTTGGGAATCTCTCCGCGCCGGTTGGACGGATCTACATCGGCCCGGACCAGGCCCTGGTTCTATGGAGCCGGGGAACGGTCGGCGGACCTGAACGTACCCATGCCCGGATCTTCGAGATCTGTAATGGGCTATCGCGCGAACCTTCGATCGTCTACAGTGGATGGGCTACTTCGCACCACCAGCACGTTGCATACCCGCACAGGGTTCGTGCGTCCGATGGATCAGCGTCGCATGGGTGCCCACCCGCCCCGTAGGGCCGGTCGGCGACGACGCCCCACCTGACAGCGAGCCTGCCGCGTCGTTTGCTTGGCGCACCAGGCGTCCGTATGGGTGCCCACCGAGCCCTTGAGGCAGGTCGGCGGCGGACACCGCGCCAATGTGGACGGCCCCGCCGTGCGGAGCTGTGTCAGCGGCACACCCCGGAGGGGTCGCGCTGCCGCTGAGCCTCTTCTGTTCCCCGTTGTACCGCCGCACGTCGTCGTCTCATCGGACGGCGATGCCACCTACCCAAACTCTGCCCCGATCTGCCCGGTAACTACCGCTTGGTACACGTTCGTTGACAACTCCACAGAGGGAACACTCAGCACCGTCCAAGCCCGGCCAGGGGGCTCGTCTTCCGGCAGGGCTACAGCCTGCCCTCCTCGCGTCCAAGGACGACGAGGCCGAGCATCCCGCGCAACACCCGAGGCCGTTCGACGTACCCGACCTGACCTCGGGTGCAAGCACCTGTCAGTCCCATCCGTCCCGTGTTCGAGGAGTACCACGTGCCTGTCCACCATCAACCTGCGCCATCGGCGGTGGCCATCCGGCCTGGCCGGTCCTACGGCGTTGACAGATCCCGCCTTGACCTCCGTCCGGGGCTCCGTTCGGGCCTCCGGATGGTGGTCCACCTTCATCCGGACCCCGAAACGGACCCCTCCCGGATCTGTCAGGGCAGGCCACGGCCGCTGTCGGCGGCGGGCGCCTTGCTCCGACAGACCCTCTGTCTTGGGGTCTCCCCGGGGGAACAACGACCTATAGGAGGCTGCCTATGACCGATCACGTCCTGCGCATCCAATCCGCGCTCACCGACCGTGACCACGTCCTGCTCGGCTGGCTGGCCGACCACGGCGTGCTCACCACCGCCCAGATCGCCCACGCCCTGTTCCCGTCCGTCGACTTCGCCCAGGAACGCCTGCGCAAGCTCGCCGCCCTGGGCGTGCTGGCCCGGTTCCGGCCCCAGCGACCCGACGGTGGCTCCCACCCCTACCACTACGTCCTCGACCAACTCGGCGTCGACGTCGTCTCCGCCCAACGCGGCGACGAGCTGCCCCGCCGCGATGCGGCCCGCAAGCGGCGCTGGCACCTGACCAACCGGGCTAACCTGCCGCACCTGCTCGGCGTCAACCAGTTCTTCATCGAGCTGGCCGGCTACGCCCGCACCCACCCCGAAGCTCGGCTGGAGCGGTGGTGGCCGGCATCGCGGATGCAGGGACGGGGCGCCTTCGCCGAACCCGGCGACGACGTCCAGATCCTGGTGTACAAACCGCGGATCCGCCCGGACGGGCACGGCATCTGGGTCGAGCACGAGGCGCGGGTGCCGTTCTTCGTCGAGTACGACACGGGCACGGAACCGCTTGGGGTGCTGGTGGACAAGCTGTTCGACTATGCGGCGTTGGCCAAGGTCACCGGCCGGGTCTGGCCGGTGCTGTTCTGGCTCCACGCCGCCGCCCGGGAACGCCACCTGCACCAACACCTCGACCAGGAGGGGATCGCGCTGCCGGTCGCCACCACCGCCCGCGACGACGCGGTCCGTACCGGTGCCAGTCCCCCCGAAGCGGTGTGGTGGCTGCACCGTCACCCCGGCGGCCTGCTACGGCTGGCCGACCTCGCCGCGACCGTCTTCACCCGTAAGGAGGCAGCGGCGTGACCACAGCAACACCCGCCCGTGCCAGCCCGTGCCGCCACAAAGCCGGAAGGCAACCGGACCAACCCCGCCGAGGCTGCCGCGACCCCGCTGTCGGCCGCACAGCGCCATGACAGCGACGCCACCGGCAACCTTCGGCGCCGTCCAGGACACTGCGACCCCACGGACTGGCGAAGGCCACGACTGGGCCGGCAAGAACCATGCCCATCGGTCCTCTGTGGAGCGACCTGAGACACGCTGCGCGTCTGTCAGCACCTGACACGACCTGACAACCGGCTGCGGTGACAGACCCTGACAGATCCGCACCCCTTCCCCTGACAGACGCCCGGAGCTACCATCCCGCGCCCCGCCCGAGCAATCCAGCTAAACAACCAACTCCACAAAGGACCTTCCCCGAGCACCCCCGGTACGGCCATGTCTGAACCCGTGGTCGCCGGCAGCCCCGACGACAAGAAGTAAGGAGCGATCACCATGACGCCCACCCGCGACCAGCGTCGGCAACGCGCACCCCCGGGGCACCGGCAAGATCCAAGTCCCGGTACCGCCTCGGCCCATTACCCGCATGAAGGAGGCCACCTGTTCCACCGTCCATGGGCGCCGTCGCGGCCTCGGCCGGCGCCGCCCGCGCCAGAGGACAGCATGCACCATCACAGACAACGCAACAATTCTCGAATCAGGCAGATCCGACCAGTCCAGAAAGGAACCGTCGCCAATGTTGCCCATCTTCTCCCCCGCACGAATCGGTGACATCAATTCCGGAGGAATATGCATTACCACGCCGCAGGCGATACCGCCCGAAACGGGTATGATGAAAACACCGCACCAAATAGCGGCGACACCACGAACAAACCGCCGACGAAACGTCGGCGTACCCCTGACCGCCGTCGCCGCGCACCCGCCACCATAACCGATGTACGCGTCGGAAGAATAGAAACGGTCACCATGACAGCCGAGGAAGAAACCGAAGCCGTAAAAGCCCTCGCAGTCCTGGTCGCCCGCTACTGGCGCGCACATCCCGACCAGGCAGCATAAAGAACACGGGGTGGTGGGAACCCCTCCCACCACCCCAACCCCCATCAGCATCCGGAGGCGGCCCGAACACCCGGGGCTGCCTACGTCACGAAGGAAGACGCCCTATGCCCAGCGCCACCCCGAAACCCAGGCGCGGCAAACGCCGCTACACCAGCACAGCGCTGGGCCGCGAGCCCGGCCTGCGCCGGATCGCCATCTACACCCGCCGCTCCACCGACGACGAACACCAACCCTTCTCCATCGACGCCCAACTCGCCGCCCTCAAGAACTACATCAAGTCCCAGCCCGGCTGGACCCTCGTCCTGGAATTCAGCGACGACGCCTCCGGCGCCACCACCGAACGCCCCGACCTACAACGCGCACTCCGCGCCGCCAAAGCCGGCCAATACGACGTCCTACTCGTCGTCCGCGTCGACCGATTCTCACGCCGCCTGTCCGACCTACTCGACCTGCTCCACGAACTCGACGAGGCCGGAGTCGCGTTCTGCTCCGCCACCGAACCATTCGACACATCCACCCCGATCGGACGGATGCTCGTCCAACTCCTCGGCGTCTTCGCCGAATTCGAGAGAGAAACCATCATCGACAGGGTGATCAACGGCATGACCACCAAGGCCGGCAAAGGAAAATGGCCCGGCGGCACCCGCCCCTACGGCTACCACGTCGACCGCGACACCCAGAAACTCGTCCCCCACCCCGAAGAGGCCCCAATCCTGCGCGACATCTTCCGCCTGTACACACAGGAACGGCTCGGCACCCGCGCCATCGCCACCGAACTCAACCAACGCGGCGTACGCAACCGCACCGGCAAACCCTGGTCCGGCTACACCATCGCCCGCATCCTCGACAACCCCGCCTACACCGGCGACATCGCCTACCGCGACGTCTACGTCACCGAGGCCCACACCCCGCTCATCGACCGCGACACCTTCAACACGGCCCGGAACATCGCCGGCGCCCGCGCCGACGCGCACACCCAACGCGCCGCCTCACCCAGCGAGTACCACCTCACCGGGCTGATCACCTGCCCCGACTGCGGACGCAAGTACATCGGCACCGCCGTACGAGGCCGCAACGCCAGATACCGCTACTACACCTGCTTCTCCCGTAACCGCTACGGCGCCGCCGGCTGCAACGGCGTCCGCCTCGCCGCCGACGCCGCCGACGTGGCCGTCCTGCAAGCCCTCTACGACTTCTACACCAACGCCCACACCATCCTGGACAAGGTCATCACCGAAGCCCGGCAAGAGTTCCACGACACTCACGCCGACCGGCACGCCGAACTCGACGCCATCACCGCCCAGATCAACACCACCCAGACCGCGACCGACCGGTACCACACCGCGTTCGAGAACGGCACCATGGACGACGCCACCGCCGGACCCCGCATCGCCGAACTCCGGCACAAGATCACACAACTGAAGGCGCACCGCGACGACCTCGCCGCCAGCCTCGACGCCGAGCCGGCCCCACCACCGCCCGGCACCATCGAACGGCTACGTGCCTACCTGCACCACACCATCGCCGAGGGCACCTCCGGCGAACGCAAACGAGCCATCGAAGCCCTCGTCGCCGAGATCCGCATCAACCAGGAAGGGAGAGTGATCCCCATATTCAAGATCCCAGGACAAGACGCCGGCATCCTCTTCGACGAGCGGGGCACCGCCATCGACCACGCCGGCATCAGGACAGCCACCCAACCCACCGGTGTGCGCAATGGCGAGGTTGGTGGGCCGAACGGGACTCGAACCGCCGCCCCGTGGGGGTCTGTCAAGACAACGGCTCTGGCACGGAGACGGTGGTGGGGCTGTCCTTAGTGGTCGGTGGCGGTAGGGCACACTCCTTGCCGGTGTGCCTCCGACGTGATCAAGGTGTTGTTGCCGCAGCTGTCCTCGTTGCTGATCGACGAGGTGGTAGAGGACGGGCGAGGCTGGTTGTGCGGGGCCCGGACGCCATCGGTTGCGGTGGCCTGCCCGCAGTGCGACCGACCGTCGCAGCGGGTGCACGGGTATCACGTTCGGCGCTTGGCAGATCTGCCGGTCGCTGGCCGTGGCTGATCGACGCGGTCACGCACCGCCATATTGACGTGTTGCCGGACCGCATGGCCGCCACCCTGGCGGCGTGGCTGCGGGAGCATCCGCAAGTGCGGGTGGTCTGCCGTGACGGGTCCGCCGCCTACGCCAACCCTCGGGCATTGCATCAGACGGGCGAGAAGGTTGCTGGTGGTGTCCTGTCCAAGCCAAGGTGGCGGCGTCCGGATTTAGTTGGCGTGTCATACGCGTGCTGGACGGCGGGCCGTGGACGGCGGGCACGGTGGCGTTCACTGTGCCGCGATTCGGCCGGTACCTGCGTTCGCTGCCGTCGGACTTGCGCCTTACAGGCTCGTCCAGAACGCCCGGCTGGCGAAGATGAACATCGTGCCCGCGTCGCCTAGATTGACGTCGACCACAAACTCGCTGATCTGGCCGATGAAGTCGTCGCCGGGCTCGCTGTCCAAGGCGTGCATCACGGCGCCGCCGAGCCGGTCGGCCGACAGCAGCCTGCTGGCGAGCTCCTCCATCTCCGCACTTTCGTAGCCGCCGCCGAGCGGGCCGTCGCCTTCGTCGTAGGTGTCGAAGTCGGGCTCGCCAAACACCCGCGCTGGCACGTCGACCGCGTACAGGTCGAACGCTTGCGGCGCGGGGTCGCCGACCGGAGGCCCGACCCATTCGCCCTTGGCGACGTCCTCCTCGGTCAGCACGACGACCGCGGTCTCCTGGGTGTTCTCCTCGAAGGCGCCGTTGTCCCGGGCGTCCGAGATGAACAGCGCCACCGCCCGCGCGTCGGCCAGGGCCTTCGTCGACCGCAGCTGCGGGGCCGTCGCCGGGCCGACGGGGAGGAGGTGTTGCATGTAGTTGCCCCCGAGGGGGGCCGGGGTCTCCTCGGCGCCGCCGACCGGTGGGCCGCCGGCGCGGTTGACCGAGCCAGCGGCCCACGGCTCGGCGCGGGACTCGATCAGGTGCACGCGGGTGAGTTCGTCGCCTGGGCTGGTCACCGCGGCCGCTAGCGCCCGAATCTCGGCCACATCGTCGGGCAATGGCTCGATCACGCGCATCACCATAGCGCCGGGTCTACTGGCCGGGAAGGTACCCCGGGGTAGGTGGCCGTGCGGGGCGGGACGCGCGGCGAATTCGCGACCCTGGGCTGGCCTGCGAGCGCGTCGGGTGGGCTATCCGCCGGGAAGTAACAGCCAGCGTGCGAAACACCCATCGTCAGGCAGTTCGGTGTACCACCGGACGGCGAGCCGGTAGGTGCGATGCCTGGCCGGGATCAACAAACCGGGGTCGGCTTGACCCGTAGGCCATCCATGGGCTGTTGGCATCGGTCCGGAACGGGCCGGCAGCAACGGATCGACACCGTCCACCGCGGCGCTGAAGATTGCCAGTTCGCCGCTTTCCACCCGTAGCGTCCCACCGTCGATGTCCCCGCGATCGGGGTAGTCCAACGCCTGGGCGATGACGTGCGGGTATTCGGCACCAGCAGCCTGCACGATTGCCAGCGCACCGTCGTTGGCCTCAAGCACCTCCATCCAACTGTCGTCGCGGACCACGCCGTCACCGCCGACCAGGACCGCCGCACCAGCCCCCACTGGAATGCTGGTGACCTCCGGTCCGAGCCCGACGATGCGTACCTCGTACAGGTCCTCGTCGCTGCCACCGCGCCAGCCCTCCCGCAGGACGGCATCCATCGCGAGGAACGGCTCGCCGTTGGTCCACAACCGGCCGACGTGCACCCATCCGCGCATCCGTCCAGTTTCCACATTCCCGCCTCGTAATCACGTCCTGACACCGTCGTGTTGACACTCGATTCGCTGGACGCGCACGTGCCAATGGTGAGAACGAGCGATCGGCGTGTCCCCGTTGGCCTGACAGGATGGTGGTCATTGGACGGCGAGCGGATCGGCGGGATCCGATCTGGCAGGACGGTCCTGTACTGTTCACGTTTCTCGCAGAGGCCGGCTTCCTCGGCCCCGAACGAACCGAGACCGGACTTGCCTACCACCGGCCCGGTCTTCACATCGAGATCCACTTTGTCGACGGGCGCGAGCCGCAGCTAGTCACCACGGTCACCGTGACGACCTTGACCGGCCAACAGGTGTGGGCGCATCTCGACTGCCTCTATGTTGCCTGCCGCTGCGGACCTCTGCAGGACGTGCCGGGGAATGTTCACAACCAGAAGACCGCAACCAAACGGGTCCGTCAGCATGCTCAGGCACTGCGCAAAATGCTGCCGCGGCTGGTCGACGGCGATATGGAATACCTGGTACGCCGCTGTCGGGGGGAAGGAACCGCACTCCGTGGGAATGGTGTTGATCGGGCGTCGGCTGTCGAACGACGAGCTGCAGGCGGTCCTCGACGGCCCGGCGAGGGTTGCTGCCCTGCTCTATGGCGACCTTGATGACGACGACGCCGAGATGCCCGAGCCCGAACTGGATCTGGACAAGTCCTGGCACGGCATTCACTACCTGCTTACCGGCACCGCCTGGACGATGGGTCAAGCAGCGGCCGACGCCGCGATCCTTGGCGGCGACGAGGTCGGCGAAGACAACGGATACGGCCCCGCCCGGCTCTTGCGCCCGGCAACCGTCCGCATGGTTGCCACTGCGCTCGACGCGCTGAGCGTCGAGACGCTGCGTGCCCGCTTCGACCCCGACGCCATGGCGGCCGCCGACATCTACCCGAACATCTGGGCAGGCGGCGCCGACGAGTTCGACAACTACCTCGCGCCGTACTTCACCCAGCTGCGCCAGTTCTACGGAGCCGCAGCGGCAAGCGGCCAAGCGGTGCTGCTCGCTATCACGTGACGCCACCCACCGAACACACGGCGGCCGCCCGCCGATCCCGCGCCGCCGCTACCTACGCGCGCAGAATGACAGCGGGCCAACGCCTGGGCCGCACGGAAGGCGGCATGAGCGGACGTCCAGGGGGCGGCGATAGACTCGTCCTGCCGTTCAGCGATCATGAACCTCATGGAGGACCAGCAGGCGCTGCGGTCGGCTGAGGGTGAGGCGAAGGTCATCACGCTCTGCGGCTCGACCAAGTTTGAGGCTGAGTTCGCGGAGGTCAACCAGCGGCTCACGATGGAAGGTTTCGTCGTGATCAGCCTCGGAATGTTCAGCCTTCCCGATCTGCCGGACTACGACTGGACAGTCGACAGCTCGGACCTGAAGGGGCGGCTCGGCGGCGTGCACTTCCAAAAGATTCGCATGGCTGACGAGGTGTACATCGTGGATCCGGGCGGCTACGTAGGTGAGTCCACCAGACGGGAGATTGCCTACGCGCAGTCGCTCGGCAAGCCGGTTCGGTATCTGAGTCGCGAGCGCCCGGCGCGAACGGGAGACGGCCCCCAAGAGTGAGTCCGACCGGGCGGTCCGCTCATCGGCGAGAGCGTGCGCCGGCCAGGCTGGCTGGGTGGGTGCACGGCCCGTGACGGGTCGGCGGAGTGGTGGCGCGCGCTTCGCATGCAGGTAAGTGCACGACCGATGAGATCGCCGCCGCGGTCCAGTCATACTGAACGACCACGCAAGCGCGAAGGGGCCTGGGACCATGAAATTGACGACCGTCACGAATGTGTCCCTCGACGGAGTGACGCAGGGGCATCGACGGATTGATGCAGGGACGCAACGCGAAGCCGCCGCGCCGGACGAGGAGGGCAGCGGCGGATTCGAGCGCTTCGGATGGGGCCCGCCATTGCTCGACGACGAGGCCTCGACGTTCATCAGTCAGGCTTTCCAGCGCGCTGACGCGTTCCTATTCGGCCGGCGGACCTACGAAATCTTCGCCGGCTCGTGGGGAGCAGGCATGGATCCCGGAAACCCTGTGGGAAAGGCGTTGAACACGCGGCCCAAGTATGTCGCCTCGACCTCGCTCACCGACCCGCAATGGGCGAACACGACCGTCTTGTTCGGGGACGTCGCGGCCGCCGTCGGCGAGCTGCGAGCCGAGCCGGGCGGTGAGCTGCAAGTGTGGGGCAGTGGCACCCTGATCCGCTGGCTGCTGCACCACAGATTGGTCGACCAGATCGTGCTGCTCACCTATCCCGTGGTCGTCGGCCAGGGCACGCGGCTGTTTCCCACCACCGGCCTGGACATAGGACTGGAGCTGGTGGACCTTCAGTCCACCCCGAAAGGGCTAACGATCCAGACCTACCGCACCACGGGTCGCCCGCAGTACGAGACGGCCACGACCTGAAGCCTTCTGGCTCATCGCGGCCGCCGGTCTCGACGTCGCGGCAACGGTGTACACGCTCTCCGGCTTCTTATGTACGGCGGTACGACCAAAACCCGGGGTCGCCGGCGGTAACGGCGGATCATGATAGTTTCCATCGATGCCGACGAGGCTGGCTGCGCTGGAACTGACCGTCCGGCCCGACTATGGGATGTTCGTCGTCCACGACGTAGAAGCGGACACCTCGGACGCGCCGCTCCCGGCCAGTATGGGCTGGTGCGCGGCCGGTGAGGATCAGTTCAGCATCGGCTCGGCCATCACCCACACGTTCGTTGTGGCGGCGGCCTTCGAATGCTGGGACGCGGTGCCGCCAGAGCCCGGCGGTTGGTCGGAGATCGAACGGATCGGTATCGAGCTGCCCACCGGTCGACTGAAGGTCTGGCAGCTGACCGGCGGGCCGGTCCTCGCCGGGCCGCGAAGTGCCGCCGAGTTCCGCCTGCCGCGGCCTGGTCGCTGGACGGTGCGTGCCTGCGCCGACGGGCGCGCTGAGGCGGCTGCGGCGTGGCACCAGCTGTTCGTCGACCACCGGGTGGGCACGGACGGGTTCGCCGCCGCACGCGACACCATGCACGGGGCAGAGCGTTACCTGTTCCAGTTCTTTCCGCCGACGGGCCTATGACACGGACCGTATTCCTTACGGGTTCCACGACGCTGATGAACGGCGATGTCCCGAGCGGGTTCCGGCCCCGGCCTCCGGTACTCGACGCAACGGCTCGTCGACGGCGTGTAGCAGGGGGACGGTCAGCGCGCGACTCGGGGCTATGAGCGAGTACCAGATCCAGAGTCTGCCGGGTCCGGATCAGCGGGGTTGAGAATGGTGGGGTGGGTGAGGAGCGGCGGGGCGTGGTGCTCTACGGGCCTGAGGTAGACGCCGTCGCGGAGGCGTTGCGGGAGCTTGATCCGCGGTACGTGCCGGGCGATGTCGTCGTGTCGGGATCGGGGCTGATACCGGTGCTGTGTTGTCGGAACGGAGCCGACGCCGACGCTGCTCGGCAGGCGGAGCTTTCCATCGTCTGGTTGGTGGTCGAGTTGTACCGGCCCGAAGTTGACGTCGGCCGCGCCCGGGACCTGCAGCTCGCGCTGGACATATCCAAGGTCGACCGCCAGGCGGCCGCGCGGGCGATTGACCAGCCCGACGTCGTGATCTGGTACGAGGTGATCAATCCGGTTCGCGTGGTCGCGGCCGATGGCAGACCGGCGGCGGCTGACTACAGCAACCTCGACTTCATCGTGCCCGAAGGGCATCGCATGGTGGCTCACGCGGTTGGAGCGTCGGCGACAGCGCCGGAATGCGTGCCAGGCGATGCGGCAATGGTGTTGCCGTCGCAGGACCCGTGGGCGCTGGCCCGGCCGGGTGAGATCGAGACGTGTCAGGCGTGCGTACTTCGACACGGGCGACCACGGGCTACATGTCGCCCGGAGTGACTACCGCGTCGGGCGCCGGATCACGATCGGCAGGAGAAGCGGACGCCAGGTCGCAACCAGATCGCGCGATCCGCTCATCCCGGTTGATGACATGGTCAGGGCCCCGGCAAAGTCGCGACTGGTGTCCGGGTTGAGTTGTGTTGTGTTGGCTTCCACCGATGTCGACAGCAAGACCAACGAGATCACCCGCTTCGACACGCTGCTCGACCAGATCGGCGACCTACGCGGTGTGGTCGTCACCGCCGACGCGTTGCACTGCCAGCGTGACCACGTCGCCTATCTCGCCGACCGCGGCGCGCACTGGATCCTGACCGTCAAAGGCAACCACCCCATCCTGCACGAGCAGTTGACCGGTCTGCTCTGGCGACAGGCACCTGAAGCCGACCGGGACACCGACCGTGGGCACGGCCGTCGGGAGATCCGCACCCTGAAGATCCTGTCCGTCGCCGCCGGCATCGAGTTTCCCCATGCGGCACAAGCGATCCAGATCCGTCGCCGTCGGCGCCGTCTCGACGAACCGAGGCGCTTCACCACCGAGGCTGTCTACGCGATCACCGATCTGCAAGCGCACCAAGCAAGACCGTGGCAGCTCGCAGACTGGATCCGCGGGCACTGGTCGATCGAAAACAAGATCCACTGGGTCCGCGACGTCACCTACGACGAAGACCGCTCCCAAATCCGCACCGGCACCGGACCCCAAGTCATGGCCGCCCTCCGAAACGCCGCCATCGGCGCCCTACGGCTGGCCGGTATCACCAACATCGCCGCCGCGGCCCGCCACCACGCCCGCAACGCCAACCGCCCACTGGCCCTACTCGGCATCACCTAACGACTTTGCCGGGACCCTGTGGTCCAGGCGGTGGCGAGCTTGGCCTGCACCGGGATCGGCGGGTTATCGAGCAGGTTCCGGGTGTTCGTTCGGATGGCCATCAGGTCTTCTTTTGAGAGGAGCGGTCCGTCCGCCGGCGTGGCGGCAGGTCTGGGCGTGCTACGCACGGGTGGTCGCGATCGAGGCTGTGGCTGCCATCCCCGGGCGGCCCTCCACGGAGTCCTCGCCCGCGTGCGCGACCTCGGCGCCGCCCTCATCTCGGTCACGACCGGACGAGGCGCACGCCGGTCGCGAGCAGCCAGACGAGCCAGGCGACGAACCCTAGGAGCCCGACGAAGATCAGCGGCGAGCCGTCGGCGATCGCGAGGTTGCCCAGCCCCGCAGCGAGCAGCAGGCTCCCGCCCACCATGCCCAGCAGGCGCTGCCAAGCCGGAGTCAACCCGCTCGCGTGCGCGGCGAGGGCCGAGCCGATGCAGGTGGTGCCGAGCATCGGCAGCGCCAGCGCGAACGCCGCTGCGTGAATCTGCCAGACGAGCCCGAACGTGGGCGTCGGCTCGGCGAGCCCGCTGGCGGAGAGCGCGAGCCCGATCTGCAGGACGTTGACAAGCACGAAGATGGCCGACAGCGTCGCGCCAGCGGCCAAGGCGAGGCGCGACCAGTCGGTGCCCGCTCCGCCGCGCCGCTCCACGAGGCCGTGCAGGCCCGTCACGAACACGAGCAGCAGCGGCAGGTACAGGGCTACCAGACCCGACACGATCGCGACCGCGTCGCGGTTGGCCGCGTAGTAGGCCAGCACGTCCTCGATCGGAGCGTCGTAGGGCAGCGCGCCCGTTACCGCAAACAACACGTTCTCGATCACCACCAACACCGCGAACGCGATCGCCGCGGCACCGACGAGCCGGCCTCGAACGAACAAACTGCGGGCTGGCGTGGTGGCGGTCTTCTTCGGTGATCTCATCTCTTACTCCTTCGTTACGGTCGGATGACCGGCGGGTTGTCGAGCGGGTTCGGGGTTTTCGCTGATTCGTACACCGTACGTCGTACACTGTACTACGATTAGTACACTGTACGATGACCGTGCGCTTGACGATTGTCAAGCCGTTCGAGCGAGTGAGGAGACCCGTGTCCGGGAAGAAAAAACGCCACGTCGCGCCAGACGCGGGGCTGAGCAAGCAACGGGTGGTAATCGAGGCCATCCGGATCGCCGACCGCGAGGGGGTCCACGGGCTGAGCATGCGCCGGCTGGCCGGCGCGCTCGGCGCGGGCGCGATGTCGCTCTACTACTACGTG
This sequence comes from Micromonospora sp. CPCC 205371, assembly GCF_026130045.1. Taxonomy (GTDB): domain Bacteria; phylum Actinomycetota; class Actinomycetes; order Mycobacteriales; family Micromonosporaceae; genus Phytohabitans. The sequence continues at coordinate 6,209 of NZ_JAIBNX010000003.1, read as the reverse complement.
GCGAACAAGGAGGAGCTGCTGGACGCCATGATCGACATCGTGTTCGAGGAGATCGAGCTCCCACCCGCAGAGACCGACTGGCAGTCGGCGATGCGACGGCGGGCGGCATCCACCCGACAGGTTCTCGCACGCCACCCGTGGGCGATCAGCCTGATGGAGTCGCGCACATCGCCTGGGCCCGCGAACCTCCGCCACCGCGAAGCGGTCACCGCCTGCCTGCGGAGGGCCGGCTTCTCGGTCCTGATGGCGACGCACGCCAACTGGCTGCTCGACAGCTACGTCTACGGTTTCGCCCTGCAGGAAGCCAGCCTGCCCTTCGAAACCGCCGACGAGCTCGCGGACATGACCGAGGACGTCTACCTGCCCCAGCTTCCTCCTGACGAGTTCCCCTACCTCAACGAGTCCGCCGCGGCGCTCGTCGCTGCCGGCTACGACCCGGCAGAGGAGTTCATCTTCGGCCTCGGCCTCATCCTGGGCGCCCTCGAGCCCCTAAGAGCCTCCGCATAGCGACGCTCACCGACCGTCGCGGGCCCTCTGCGCCGCAGGCTCCGCAGAAGTGCTCCGCTGGCCAGGGCGGCAAAATCGTTAGGTGATGCCGAGTAGGGCCAGTGGGCGGTTGGCGTTGCGGGCGTGGTGGCGGGCCGCTGAGGCGTGGGACGAGATCGAGCGTCGGCTCGTTGTCGAGGCCGAATGCTGGTGCTCAGCCGGTTTCGCCGTGCTGCCCAGACTCGCCGAACTGGCGCAATCCGGCACGCCTTTCTGGTGGTTACTCAGGCGACCTCGACCGGGATGGGTTCGGTCCGGTGTGCCGGCGGGTTGGTTTCGTCGGTGGTCGGGGCGGCGGCTCGCCGGCGGTCTGGTCGGATGACCGTCACTGCGACGATGACGGCGGCGAGCACGAGGGCGGCGCTGACTCCGAACGCGAACCGGTACCCTCCGGTCAGCGCGGCCACGGTGGACACGCCGTCCGCGGTGAGGCTGGTGGTGCGCGTTGCCGAGACGGTCGCAAGGACGGCGAGGCCGACCGCTGCGCCGACCTGGGTGGTGGTGTTGACCAGGCCCGAGGCTAGACCGGCGTCGCTGGGTGTGGCACCGGACATGGCGAGTGTGGCCAACGCGGGGAATGCCACTCCGACACCGGTGCCGAGCAGGACTGCCGAGGGCAGTACATCGATCACGTACGTGCCCTCGGTCGGTACTCGGGCGAACCAGGCCAGGCCGGCGGCGATCAGCGCCAGGCCGGGCAGCAGCATCGCCCGCGCACCGAAGCGGGTGATCAGCCGCTCGGAGTACCGCAGTGACAGGGTTCCCATCACCACGGTGGTGGGCAGGAACGCCAGACCGGTGCCGAGGGCGTCGTAGCCGAGGATCCGCTGTAGGTAGAGCACGCCGAGGAAGAACATCCCGAACATGCCGGCCACGGCCAGCGCCATGACGGCGTTGGCGCCTACGACGTTGCGGGAGCGGAAGATCCGTAACGGCATCAGCGGCGACGCGGCGGTCGCCTGGCGCGCCACGAAGCCGGCCAGCAGGGCCACCGTCACGGCGGCCATGGCCTGCGTGCGGCCCGAATCCCAGCCGTACTGCGCCGCTGGCGCGACGATGGTGTACACGCCGAGCATCAGGGCGCTGGTGATCAGCACCGCGCCGGGAACGTCCACGCCGCGGACGACGGCACCCGCCGAATCCCGGGGAAGCAGGCGTTGGGCGCCGACCGCCGTCGCGATACCGATCGGGACGTTGATGAGGAAGATCCAGTGCCAATTGACCGCCTGGGTCAGTACACCGCCGGCGAGCAGACCGACCGATCCGCCGGCGGACGCGACGAAGGTGTAGACACCGATGGCCTTGGCCCGCTCGCGGGGCTCAGGGAACATCGTGACGATCATGCCGAGGATCACGGCCGAGGTCATCGCACCACCGACGCCCTGCGCGAACCGTGCGGTGACCAGCATGGCCGCGCTCTGCGCGACGCCGCACAGCACGGACGCCACCGTGAACACCGCGAGGCCTAGTTGGAACACGCCCCGGCGGGAGGTCAGATCACCGATCCGGCCGGCGAGCAACAACAGCCCGCCGAAGGCGATCAGGTACGCGTTCACGACCCACGCCAGGCTCGACTGGGAGAAGCCGAGGTCGTTCTGGATCGCGGGCAACGCGACGTTCACCACGGTGGCGTCCAGGACGATCATCAGCATTCCGGTGCACAGCACGCCAAGTGCCAACCACCGCGAACGGTCATGTGCCTGGCCCGGCCGCTGGTCCCGTTCGGTCGACGGAACTATCTCCTGTGCCACGGTTACCTCCGTTGTCGATGGTTTCGTGGGTAAGACTGGTGTGGCCGGGGAAACTCATCGGCCGGACATCGGCTCCCTGAGAACCGGATCAACTCCATGGAGGGGCGTGTACGCGTGGGCGTGTCGCTGACCGGCTGCGTCCTCGGTGGATAGTGGGCTCCGGATGGCGCGCACGTTCGGCACCTCCAGGGTGCTGTCACGCCGACCACCGCGATCTACTCGACGCAAGAACGTACCTGGCACGATCACTCAGTGACCAACATCGCCCTGTTCCACTCCGTGTATGGCCTAAGTCCCGCTGTGCTCGCCGCTGCCGAGCTGCTACGAGCCGCTGGACATCTTGTTGTCGCCCCGGACCTGTATGCGGGCCAGGTGGCCGCCTCGATCGAGGAAGGGTTCGCGCTCAGCGACCGGATTGGATGGGAAACCATCATGCAGCGGGCCCGTGACGCCATACGCGATAGACCCGCCGACACCGTCCTGGCCGGGTTCTCGATGGGCGCGGTCGTCGCGGGCGAACTGCTCGCTGACCGCCGCAATACCGCCGGGCTCCTGCTCTATCACGGCATCGGAGGTGACCCCGCAGTGGTCCGCGCTGGCCTGCCCGTGCACCTGCACATCGCTGAGCAGGACGACCTGTTTCCACCCGCCGACGTGAGCGCCTGGCGGAGCGCCATGACCGACGCCGGCGCGGCCGTACAGGTTCATAGCTATCCGGGCGCCGGGCACTTGTTCACCGACCCGGACAGCACCGACTACGACGAGCCGGCATCCAAGCTCGTGTGGCACCGCACCTTGACCTTCCTCGGCTCCGTGTGACCGCGTCGCGCGCCCGCCGTCCTCAGGCAGCCGGCAGAATCGACCACCTGATCCACGGAATCCGCCAAGTACATCTGGACAGATCAGCATCCCGCCGTCCGGCTCGTCTCCGGCGTGGTGCAGTTGCGCCCGGAGGACATGGTCGAGGCAATGTTGAACGGTTGGCGGGAGCGGCTGATGCGCCGGTTCCTAGAGTTCACCGACGACCCGTGGAACTGGGCATCGTCGCATGTGGATGAGTGGACGCAGTCGTTGACCGGTGCGAGCCATCTTGCGCCGTCGACGATTCGTGGCTACCGGACGGATCCCGCCCGACCCCACGGGCCCATCGGCGCCATGCGACGCCGCAGAACGCTGGCTTGGCACATCAATGCCGATGATCGTGCGCGTTGCCTTGCTAGAGACCGGCGGCGCGGGCCTTCGCGATGGCCTCGGCCCGAGTCGTGGCGTCCAGCTTGGACAGGATCGTGGAGACGTAGTTGCGGACTGTCTTGGGGCTCAGGTGGAAACGCTCGGAGATGGCCGTGTTGGTGTAGCCGGCAGCGAGCAGCTCCAGGATCTCGTGCTCGCGGCTGGTCAACGCCCGAAACAGCGGCGCGGGCGCGGGGCGGACGCCGGCCAGGTGGTTGGTGACGTGCTGTGCCGCGGCGGAGCTGAAGATGGCCTCGCCCGCCGCGGCCGCGTGCACGGCCCGCAGGATCTCCTCGCGGTCGGCGCCCTTCACCAGGTATCCGCGCGCGCCGGCCCGGATCGCGGCGAGCACCGAGGCGCTGTCGTCGAACATCGTCACCACCAGCACGTTGACCTGCGGCGACGCGACCAGGATGCGCCGGGTGGCCTCGACGCCGTTGAGGCCGGGCATGGTCAGGTCCATCAGCACCACGTCGGGGCCGCGCTCGCCGGCGAGCGCGACCGCCTCGTCGCCGCTGCCCGCCTCGCCGACCAGCTCGACGCCTGGGTCGGAGCCGAGCACGGCGCGCAGCCCGTACCGGAACATGGGGTGGTCGTCGGCGAGCAGGATCCTGATCACAGGCTTAGTCTCCCTCCGGGTGGGTGCGTAGCGGCAGCCGCGCCGCGACGGTGGTGCCGCGCGAGGACGAGTCGACGGTGAGCGTGCCGCCCAGCTCCTCGGCCCGTTCGCGCATCGAGGCCAGGCCCACGCCGGCGGGAGAGGAGCCGATCCCGCACCCGTCGTCCACGACGGACACCGTGAATGCGGCGCCGTCGAGGGCCAGCGACACCACGCAGGTGCCGGCGCCGGCGTGCCGCACCACGTTGGTGAGCGCCTCCTGGACGATGCGGTACACCGCGACCTCGACGGCGGCGGGCAGGTCGGGCAGGGGCGGCACCTCCGCGGTGACGTCGAGCCCTTGCGGCCGGTACCGCTCGCGCAGGTCGCCCAGCGCCGCGGCCAGCCCCAGCTCGTCGAGCACGGGCGGGCGGAGCTGGCGGGCCAGGCGGCGTACCTCGTCGAGGGTCTGCCGGCTGTGCGCGGTGAGGTCGCGCAGCATCCTGTCCGCGGCGGCCGGATCGGCGGCGAGCAGGGAGCGGGCCGCCTCGATGGCGAGCGCCTGCCCACTGAGCGCCGGGCCCAGCGAGTCGTGCAGGTCGCGGCGGATGCGGCGGCGCTCCTCCTCGCGGGCGGCTACGAGGTCTTCGCGGGTGCGCTGGAGGTCGGCGGCGAGCTGGCGGGTGCGGGCCGACTCCTGTGCCGCGTACAGCGCGGCGCCGCTCTGCCCGGCCAGGTCGGCGAGCAGCCGCCGGTCGCCGGCCGAGAGCTGCCCGCCGACGACGAGGTCGCCCACCGTCTCGCCCCGGTGCTGGAGCGCGAAGCGCTCGACCTCGGCGGGGGCGGCACCGCGGGAGGCGACCACGTTGCCGCCGACGTCGACGGCCACGTAGGGAGCTTTCAGCGCCCGCGCGACCGCCTCCACGATCGCCGGCGCCACCGCCTCCGGCCGCACCACGCCGGCCAGCTGGCGGCCGAGGCTGGACAGCACACCGTACGGATCGTGCCGCTCGCCGTACACCAGCCTGTTGACGCGGCGCTGCACCTGCTCGCGCAGCGGGGTGAACGCGACGGCGACGAGCCCGGTCGCCACCAGCGGGAGCGCGATCGAGCCGCCGCCCCGCCACAGCGCGCCCACGCCTCCCACGACGAGCGCGTACGTGCCGATGACGAACGCGGTCAGCACCGCGTACACCAGCGTGCGGCTGATCACCACGTCGATGTCGAAGAGCCGGTGCCGCACGATCGCGACGGCGATGGCGGCGGGCAGGGCGGCGGCCACGCTGTAGGAGACGGCCATGAGGCCCGCATAGAGCGCGAGGCCACGCGGCGTCACCTCGTCCTGCGCCGCGCCGAGCGGCGTGGCGACGAGGGCCACGTTGTACGCGAACCGCAGTGCCACCGCGCACAGCACCCACCGGATCTGGAGGCGCTCGACGGGGCCGGAGACGCGCGCGTACCGGTACACCTGAGCCACGACGCAGCTGCCGAAGAGCAGCAGCAACAGTGCGGCAGCGACCGGCCCCTCCCCCGTCGAGTCCAGAGCCACGACGGTCGCGAGCCAGAGCGCCCATCCCACCGCCAGCCACCGGCTCCACTGTGGAACGAAGCGCCCGTCCGGGAAGACGTACGCCAGAGGGAAGAGCGCGATCCACGCCACGCCCTGGGCCAGATCGAGGGGGTCGGCGACCGCCGGGTACAGCTCGCCCACCACCAGCGGAACCCCGCCGCCGGTGGTGGCGAAGAGGACGAGCACGAACACGAGGTACAGCCGGAACCACGACAGCGCGCCGCGCATGACGAACCATGCCGCCACCACGCTCGCCGCGACCAGCAGCAGCTCCAGGAGGATGAAGTAGCCGGTGTACCAGCCGACCGGCACACCCCACCCGGCCAACACCCCGCGCAGCCGCTCCGCCGTCCAGGCGCTGTCCGGCGCCACCCACAGCGGGAGCACCTCACCCGCGCGGGTGGCCCACAGCACCAACCCGGCGGCGGAGAGCGCGAGCAGCACGGCGGTGGCGGCGAGCACGGCCGGCCCTGCCATGCGGGCGGGCCGGTCCGCCCGGTCGCCCGCGGGGGGG
>NZ_JAIBNX010000299.1 GCF_026130045.1 Micromonospora sp. CPCC 205371 | reverse complement strand
GATCAAGGGCAAACGCACGCGGAAAAGAGATCCAACCACGTGCATTCGCCCTTGATCGGCGGGGAGAGCAGCGCGAAGCGCCCCACGGGCGGGGAGAGCGGCGCGAAGCGCCGCCACCGACGGGGAAACGGAGCGTGCGCCGGCGGGGCTAGGGCGGGGTGGGTTTGGAGCGGAGGAGCAGGGTGCGGAGGAGGAGTACCGACAACGCCATCAGGGCGATGTACAAGGGGACACCCGCGCCCAGCTGCTGGCTCATCGCGGCCAGCGGTGGGTAGTCGGCCACCGGGGTCAGGGGGGCGGATGGGTCACCGACCAGTTCGGTCACGCGGTTCGCTACCCAGGTGCCGCGGCCGACGATCAGGTCGTGCGCGATCGGGCCGGGCGTCGTTACGAGCGCGAACAACGTGCCGGCCACGCCGGCGTACAGCCAGGGGATCAGGCGCGCTGATGCGGGCGCGAGCGCGCGGGCTGCCCATACCGAGAACGGCAGGATCAACGCTAGTGCCGGGGTCAGCGCGACGAACGCGAACGACGAGTCGAGCAGCCAGTGCACGACCCAGCTGATCGCTGGTCCGCCTTCGTCAAGGTAGATGGCGTGGAACCAGAACATCGCCGCTCCGCCGACGTAGCACATGACCACGGCGGTGATGAGCAGGGCGAGCTGGGACGCCGGGTCGCGGTAGAACGCGACGAGGCTGCGCGGTAGTGCGCGTAGCGGGAGTCCGGGGGCGGGGGACAGGTCAAAGATCGTACGGATGGTGGGAGATGGGGACATACCTCCATCACATCGATGAATGTCTCTACATCACAACCCCCTGGGGGTTTTCTGGGAGCAGCAGGTCGGCTAGCACGGGAAAATGGTCGCTGGCCTGGCGGGTTTCGGGCGAGTCGACCACGTCGTACTCCAGGACCTGGATGCGCGGGTCGACGAAGAGCGCGTCGATGCGGTCGCGCGGGTTGACGCAGGAGAACGTGTGCCGGTCGGCCCGGTCGGCGGCGACCGCCGTGTCGGTGAGGCCGTCGGCGATCGTGCGCCAGGCCGCCCCACCGGAGTTCTCGTTGAGGTCGGCGCCGAGGATCACCGGCAGTTCCACTTTCGACAGCTCGGCGCGCAGCAACTCGGCCTGGCCGGGGCGCTCGGCGGCGTCGGTCGACAGATGCGAGCCCACCACGACGAAGCGCGCCGGACCCACCGAGCACTCCGCGAACGCCGCCCCGCGCAGGTGGCGGCCCGGCGTCAGCGGAAACCGCAGGCACCACGCCCGGTGTACGCGCACGCGGAGCGTGGTCAGGATCAGGTTGCCGAGCGAGGGCAGGCCACCCGCCGCGACCACCATGCCGAACGAGTGCGCGAGCGCGGCCCCCTTCGACCGCCAGCGGAACCGACGCGGCCCCTCCTGCACCACCACCACGTCCGGCCCGACCTCGCGGACCACGCTGGCCAGCGCCTGCTGGTCGTCGCGCTGGCTGTGCACGTTGTACGACAACACCCGCACCTTCACAGCCAAACCCTAACGGCGGCGGGCGAGGTCTCCCGCTCCCACCACGCCGGCCGCGTTACCCATCTGGGCCGGAACCAGGTCGGCGACGGCGATCCGGCCGCGCTGCGCCAGAGCGTCTACATAGGACCGCTGGGTGGGGCCGAGCAACAGGTCGCCGGCCTCCACGACGCCACCACCGACGACGAGAATCTGCGGGTCGAGGATCTGCACCATGTCGGCGAGCGCGATGCCGAGCCAGTGGCCGATCTGGGCGAACGCTTCCCGCGATACCGGATCACCCTCTTTGGCGGCGGCGGTGACCATCGGTCCGGTGATCTCTTCGGCGTCGCCGACCGCTAGATCGAGCAGCGCGGCAGCGCGGCTCGGCTCCTGCCGCGCGCCCGCCCGCGCGAACCGCACGAGCGCGTTGCCGCTGGCGTACTGCTCGAGGCAGCCGTGCCGTCCACAGCCGCACAGGTGGCCCTCAGGCACCGACAGCATGTGGCCAAGCTCGGCGGCGATGCCGTGGGCGCCCCGCACCAGCTCGCCGCCGAAGACGATCGCGCCGCCCACGCCGGTGCCGATCGTGAACATGATCATGGAGTCGTCGGCGTGCCGGGCGGCACCGAAGCGGAACTCGGCCCACGCGGCGGCGTTCGCGTCGTTTTCGACGATGACAGGCAGCCCGACGGCCTCGCTGACGTAGTCGCGCAGCGGCTCGTCGCGCCAGGCGATGTTGGGAGCGAAGAGCACCGTGGAGCGACTGGCGTCGATCCAGCCGGCGGCACCGATGCCGACCGCCTCGACTTGGTGTGCCTCGGCGAGCTCGACCACCGCCTCGACGATCACGTCGCGGGTCTTGGCGACGTCGTCGGCGGGCGTGTCGCGGCGCGTCTGCGCCACCACCTCACCGGCCAGGTTGACGACACCAGCGGCCACCTTGGTGCCACCGACGTCGACTCCGATGGTCAGCGTCACGCCGCCACTCCCTCCACACCGCGATCACGAACACGCCAAGGTCACGGCAACGCCGCAGTGACGACACGCGCGGTTACGAATCATCTCCGGCGCGGGTGGCGGCGCGCCAGGGATCATCATGCGAATCACCCTGGTCAGACGGCGGAGCCGGAGGAGGCGGCACGGCCAGCGAGCGCAGCAGGCTCGCTACGCCGGCCGCGAAGTCGCCCGCGCCGGTGGCGAGGCGCTCGGCGAAGTCGGGACTCGGTTCACGCATCGACGCGATAACCCGACATATCGGGCAGACACAGCACTCCGGATCGCCGGTCGCGAACTGCCCGCCGAAGAACGAACGGCCCGAGGCCAGCGCCGCCAGGGCGGTCGCCACCAGCCGCTCGGCCTCCTCGCGAGCCGACGCTGGTTCGTCCACACGCATGGGGTACCCCCTCTAACCGGCCTCGACCCGCCGCTTGAGCTGCTTCAACGCGGTGTCCATGATCATCTTTTCCGCCTTGCGCCGGAACATGCCCAGCATGCCCACGGCCAGTTCCACCGAGAGGGTGTAGGTGACGGTCGTGGTGCCGTCGCCGTTGTCCTCGATGTCGTACGACCCGGACTGCGACTTCTGCATCTTCGAGGGCTCGACGAGGCTCCACTCGATACGCGAGATGTCTTCGGCGTACTCGTAGGCCAGCGTGTACTCGTCGGCCAGTACCCCGGCGTCGAGTGTGAACCGCACCTGGCTCGCGTACCCGTCTTCGTACTCCTCGAGCACCTCGACGCGCTTGAGCGCCTCGGTCCACTCGGGGTAGCTCGCGAAGTCGGAGATCACCGCGGCCACCCGCTCAGGTGGCGCCGCGATGACGATCGACTGGGTGGAGGAGTCCGCCATGCTGGGCAGGCTACCCGTACCGGGCGCTCCGTTAGCGATCTGGTCGCGATAGGTTGCTGTGAGTCCATGTAGAAGGAGAGACGTGCGCGAGTTCTCCGTGCCCCCGGTCGTCACGATCGGCGACGCCGCCAACCTGACCGACCCCGTGTGGGACAACGCCGCCGCCGCGCCGGACGCCGTCCAGTTCGCCCGGCGCACCGAGAGCGGATGGATCGACGTCACCTGCGCGCAGTTCCGCGACGAGGTGATCGCCCTGGCCCGCGGGCTCATCGCGGCCGGCATCGAGCCGGGCGACAGGGTGGGCCTGATGAGCCGCACCCGGTACGAGTGGACGCTGGTCGACTACGCCATCTGGGCGGCCGGCGCGGTGACCGTACCGATCTATGAGACGTCGAGCGCCGAGCAGGTGTCGTGGATCCTGTCCGACTCGGGCGCGGTGGCCTGCGTGATCGAGACCAGCGCGCACGCGCTGTTGCTGAGCGGCCTCCGCGACGGGCTGCCCGAGCTGCGCGAGGCGTGGCAGATCGACGTCGGCGATCTCGACCGGCTCCGCGAGCGCGGCGCCTCCGTCGCGGCCGACGAGGTCGAGGCGCGCCGCCGGGCCACCGGCGCCAGCGACACCGCCACGATCATCTACACCAGCGGCACCACCGGCCGGCCCAAGGGCTGCGTGCTGACCCACCGCAACCTGTACGCGGACGTCGTCAACGCCCTCCCCGGGCTGTCGCACATCCTCCGCGAGGGCGCGTCGACGCTGCTGTTCCTGCCGCTGGCGCACTCGTTCGCCCGGCTGATCCAGGTCGGCGTGGTCTTCGCGCGCGCCAAGATGGGCCACACCGCCGACATCAAGAACCTGGTGCCGGAGCTCCAAGAGTTCCGGCCGACGTTCGTGCTCTCGGTGCCCCGGGTGTTCGAGAAGGTCTACAACACGGCCAAGCAGCGGGCACACGCCGACGGCAAGGGCGCGATCTTCGACCGCGCCGAGGCGGTCGCCATCGCCTACAGCGAGGCCCTCGACAAGGGCGGGCCGGGCCTCATGCTGAAGGCCCAGCACGCGCTCTTCGACCGGCTGGTGTACAGCAAGCTGCGCGCCGCGCTCGGCGGGCAGTGCCGCGACGCCATCTCCGGCGGAGCTCCGCTGGGCGCGCGGCTCGCGCACTTCTTCCGCGGCATCGGCATCACGATCATGGAGGGGTACGGGCTGACCGAGACGTCCCCGGCGGTCGCGGTCAACCTGCAGAACTCCACCCGTATCGGCACGGTCGGGCGGCCGCTGCCCGGCGTGACCGTCCGCATCGCCGACGACGGCGAGATCCTGATCAAGGGTGACCTGGTCTTCCAGCGATACTGGAACAACCCGGAGGCGACCGCCGAGGCGCTGCAGGACGACGGCTGGTACCACAGCGGCGACATCGGCGAGCTCGACGGCGACGGCTTCCTCACCATCACCGGGCGCAAGAAGGAGATCATCGTCACCGCCGGGGGCAAGAACGTCGCCCCCGCCGTGCTCGAAGACCGGCTGCGGGCGCACCCGCTGATCAGCCAATGTGTGGTCGTCGGCGACCGGCAGCCGTTCATCGCCGCGCTGGTCACCATCGACGAGGAGGCCTGGCCCAAGTGGCTCACGGCCAACGGCCACCCCGAGACGGCCACGGTGGGCGAGCTGCGCGAAGACGCGGCGCTGCGGGCGGAGGTACAGACCGCCGTCGACGAGGCCAACCGCGCCGTGTCCGCCGCCGAGGCAATCAAGGTCTTCCGGGTACTCCCCCGCGACTTCACCGAGGCGAGTGGCGAGATGACGCCGTCTCTGAAGGTCAAGCGCAACGTGGTCCACAAGACGTACGCCGACGAGATCGCCGCGATCTACGGAGGCTGACGTGACCCATCCGCTGGCGCTGGCGGCGCGGCTGATCGTCCTCGCGCTGGTGGCCGTGCTGACGCTCATCACCACGAAGGACGTCGGCCAGGTCCGCTGGATCGCGCTGCTCGCGCTGGCCAGCATCCCGGCGGTGGTCGCGCCCCAGCACCGGTGGCTCGCGCCGATCGGCCGGTCCGCCGAGGTGATCGTCGTGGGCCTGGGTGCGAGCGCGATCGCCGCGGCGGCCAGCTTCGAAGACACCCTCAACCCCGGCCTCGGCGCCTCGGCCATCCTGCCCTACCTGGCAGTCCCCCTCACGGTGGCGGCGCTGCACCGGCAGGCGCGCGAAGGGGGCGTGCTGCTCGCCCTGGCCGCGGGGACGCTGGCGCTCAGTGGCCTGCTCACCATCGACGACGGCCGGCGCCAGATCACCGAGGTCGGCTACCTCGTAGTGTCCGCGCAGTGGCTGATCCTCGCCGCGGTCGGCACCGTCGCCGCCGGCACGTTGCAGCGCGTCATACAGACTCGGGGCGAGCCCAAACCCCAGCCGTACGCCGAGGCGACCCGCCTGCTCACCCAGCTCCGCAGCGTGGCGCGGCAGCTTCCCGGCGCCACGCTCGACCCGGGCGGGATCGCCGAGCACCTGCTGGAAGACCTGCGCGCGGTGGTCCGGGCCGACCGCGCGGCCGTGCTCACCGCGAGCGGGGGCGGGCGGCTGGTCGTACTGGCCCAGTCCGGAGTGGACCGGGTCGACTGGGAGACCACCCTCGACGCCGACTCGGCGATCGCCGACGCGTGGGCGAGTCAGCAGCCCCAGACCGCCCACAGATCGCAGGCGCGGTCCCGCCGGGCGGGCGATGTTTCGGCCCTGGTGGTCCCACTTGTGGCGGGTGTGCGCACTGTCGGATTAGTGACTCTGGAAGCCGACGTCACGGGTGCGTACCCGTCCTCCGTCGTGGCCAGCGTGACCGCCCTGACCGGCCCCGCGGCCCTCCGCCTGGAGGCCGCTCTGCTCTTCGATGAGGTGCGTTCGCTCGCCACGAACGAGGAGCGGCAGCGCCTAGCACGCGAGATCCATGACGGCGTCGCACAGGAACTCGTCATGGTCGGATACGGCATCGACAACGCTCTCGCGACGCTTCCGGAGGGCGCCGACGAGACCTCGGAAGAGCTTCGCTCGCTGCGCGGCGAGGTCACCCGCGTCATCACTGAGCTGCGACTTAGTCTCTTCGAGCTGCGCAGCGAGGTCGACCGGCACGGCGGGCTGGCGGCCGCGATCGCGGAGTACGCCCGGCAGGTCGGCGCCTCCGCTGGACTGCGCGTGCATTACACGCTCGACGAGTCGACGGCCCGCCTCCCGGCCGCCACGGAGGCCGAGCTCCTCCGCATCGCGCAGGAGGCGATCACAAACGCCCGCAAGCACGCCGGCGCGGCGAATCTTTGGGTCACGTGCGCGGTCGATCCGCCATACGCTCAGATTGAAGTGTCGGATGACGGTCAGGGCATAGCTGACCAGCGGCCGGACGGGAGGTACGGTCTTGCGATCATGGCAGAGAGAGCGGAACGTATCCGAGGCCGGCTAGAGATCAGGCCACGTGACCCCAGCGGCACCACCGTTGCGGTAGTGCTGGGAACCTCGCCCCGGCGCGATACGGTGCGCGATAGCGTGACAGCACCAGAAGGGGAGTAACCCGAGCATGACCACCAGCCCCACGCCGCCGCCTACGACGCGTACCAAGGTGCTTCTTGTCGACGACCACGACCTGATCCGCAAGGGTCTTCGGCACGCGTTCGAACGCGACCGGCAGTTCGAGGTCGTGGGCGAGGCGGCGACGGCCGCCGAAGGGGTACGCCAGGCGGGCGCGCTCCAGCCCGACGTCGTGATCATGGACCTGCGGCTGCCCGACGGCAGCGGCCTCGAAGCGACCCGGGCGCTGCGCAAATCGAGCGCCACGATGGGCATCGTGGTCCTGACCATGTACGCGGGCGACGACCAGCTCTTCGGCGCGCTCGAAGCAGGCGCCAGCGCGTTCGTGCCCAAGACCGCCCCGGCCGACGAGGTCGTGGCCGCGGCCCGGCACGCCGCCTCCTCGCCGAGCGCGTTCACTGCCGCCGACCTCGCCGAGGCGATGAAGCGCCGCCTTGCGCCGTCGGGGCCACAACTGTCTCCGCGCGAGGGTCAGGTGCTGCGGCTGCTCGCCGACGGCATGAGCGTGGCCGGCATCGCCAAGCAGCTGTTCGTGAGCGAGTCGACGGCCAAGACGCACATCTCGAAGCTGTACGAGAAGCTCGGCGCCGCCAACCGCGCGCAGGCCCTGATGACCGCGCTGCGCCTAGGCCTCCTAGAGGCCCCCGACGCCCCAAAGTTCTAACGCCGCGACCTCCGCCGCCGCGGCCCTCCGGTCGCCGCGGGCTCCCGCCGCCGTCCGCCGTTCCCGTCGATCAAGGGCAAACGCACGTGCTTTGATCTCAAATCCGCGTGCATTCGCCCTTGATCGATGCGAATGTCCTTGATCGGCGCGCCGCGCCGGCCGGGCACCGCCGTGGCGCCACGCGCCACGCCG